>JBCDFI010000085.1:0-13972 GCA_039178155.1 Cyanobacteria bacterium P01_H01_bin.105 | reverse complement strand
TTTTAACTGGAGTATCTGCCAGTGAACTAACAAAGCGTGGAGATGACTGGACCTGGCGTAACTGGACGGTTTCCTGTGTCAGTAGTGAATCCGATCAAGAAAAGTTTTGGCAACTGGAGAGAATTGAAGCATAGGCCTGACTGTCCATACCAAAAAGGGCTCCTCAAATAAGGAGCCCTTTTTCAGACTAAGCACTCAGCGATAGCTAATAGCTATCGCTAAAGCAGAAATTAGCCGTTGATTGCAGGAGCGCTCAACGCAACAGGTACTTCAGCACCGGAAGCCAAGTCAAGCGGGAAGTTGTGAGCGTTGCGCTCGTGCATTACTTCCATACCTAGGTTGGCGCGATTAATCACGTCAGCCCAAGTGCTCACGACACGACCCTGAGAATCCAAAATGGACTGGTTAAAGTTAAACCCGTTCAAGTTGAATGCCATGGTGCTAATGCCCAATGCAGTAAACCAAATGCATACTACCGGCCAAGCGCCTAAGAAGAAGTGCAAAGAACGGCTGTTGTTAAAGGATGCGTACTGAAAGATCAGTCGACCAAAATAACCGTGGGCCGCAACAATGTTGTAAGTCTCTTCTTCCTGGCCAAACTTGTAACCATAGTTCTGAGATTCAGTCTCAGTGGTCTCACGAACCAAAGAGGACGTAACCAGAGAACCGTGCATAGCGGAGAACAAAGAACCACCAAAGACACCAGCCACACCAAGCATGTGGAAGGGGTGCATCAGGATGTTGTGCTCAGCTTGGAATACAAGCATGAAGTTAAACGTACCGGAAATACCCAGAGGCATACCATCAGAGAATGAACCCTGACCGATGGGGTAGATCAAGAATACAGATGTTGCAGCAGCCAAAGGCGCAGAGTAAGCAACACAGATCCAAGGACGCATACCCAAGCGATAGCTCAGCTCCCACTGACGTCCCATATAGGCAAAGATGCCGATGAGGAAGTGGAAGATACAAAGCTGGTAAGGACCACCGTTGTATAACCACTCATCTAGGGAAGCAGCTTCCCAGATGGGGTAGAAGTGCAGACCGATAGCGTTAGAAGAAGGGATGACAGCACCGGAGATGATGTTGTTGCCAAGTAGCAACGAACCAGCAACGGGCTCACGGATACCGTCAATATCGACGGGAGGAGCAGCGATGAATGCGATGACAAAACATGCAGTGGCAGCCAGCAGTGTAGGAATCATCAGAACACCAAACCAACCTACATAGAGGCGATTGTCAGTGCTAGTGATCCAATTACAAAACTGATCCCACATGCCAGCCCGATCACGGGATTGCAAAGTAGAAGTCATAGTGATGAATGAAGTTATAAACACGAGCCAACATTCCTGTGAAGGCAAGCAAAGATAAATAATTTACTCTCTGCAGCAATTAAGTGAATGAGGACTCGCTTATAAGATTAGTAAATATGCTTAGCGGATTGTAGGGGTAAGATACGAAACTTTCGGGATTGATACATTTCTACGTAAAAAATGAGTGTCTACTTACACTTATCCAGGTGGCCAGCTGAGTGAGCGCCCCCCCAATAGATGTATATGAAGGTGAAAGACGGTTTGACCGCCATCTTGGTCGGTATTGATCACCACTCTATAGCCGTTACTGAGGCCTTCTGTTTCAGCAATTGACTTTACAGTTAGTAACATATGCCCCAGGAGTTCTTTATCCTCTGTGGCTGCATCGGCCAGTCTAGGAATATGTTTTTTGGGAATGACAAGGATATGGGTCGGTGCCTGGGCATTAATGTCTCGAAAAGCCA
Organism: Cyanobacteria bacterium P01_H01_bin.105; assembly: GCA_039178155.1. Taxonomy (GTDB): domain Bacteria; phylum Cyanobacteriota; class Cyanobacteriia; order Phormidesmidales; family Phormidesmidaceae; genus Leptothoe. Next base: position 12,195 of record JBCDFI010000085.1, on the reverse strand, counting down.
GACATAGATCGTCTTCGTAAACAATGTCTGCTGGAATCTCTTTACGAATGATTTTGCCAAAAATTGTATCTTCACTCATAGTATGTTGAGGGCACAACGCTTTGCATTGTAAGGGTTAGTGAGACACTTGACGTAGTCTTAATTGCCCACAGGTGGCTTGGGAAACTGAACCTGAGTGTAGAGCCAATCAGCAATGAGTTTGGGACAGTTTTTCTTAGACCAACGCACCGCAAAGTAGTGAAAGGCTGGTTTAGTTAGCCGTGCGATCCATTTCATTAGCTGATTGAGGCGACGGGGTTTGATACGGTAGTTAATCAGATTATTGGAGCCGATATCGTAGAGGCGATCCATAACGAGCTGAAGAGTAGCTTCTTCTCGTTTAAACATGTTTTCTAATAGGAGTTCCACATCCTTCATGTGCTCATCAGCCAACTGCTTTTCGCGGATGGTGATAGCGACTTTAGAGGAGTTGGAAGTCGTTAGCATGGTTTTTAATGGATATGACTGGTATGGGTGATATTGCGTCGCTGATGAAAGGTTTATCTGGCTTGTCTATATATGTGGCTATGGTCAATTCAAGTCTTGCTTATTTAACTGTCTAATTAAGCGTCTACATAAGCAAATACCATACTTTACAGTCCAGAATTGTAATCCTTATCCTAGCCACTGATCCGTGGAACTCTTATTCGCTCTGGGCATCCTACGTAAACATGTAGGAGCAAGCCATGCTGGCAAGAATCTGGAGTGCATCGTTAGTTGGGATTGATGCGCTGAAAGTGGGGGTAGAGGTAGATCTCTCTGGCGGTTTGCCCGGTGTAGTCGTGGTGGGTTTACCTGATAAGGCTGTGCAGGAGTCGCGAGAACGGGTGAAGGCAGCACTCAAGAATGCGGGATTTCCCTTCCCGATGCGTAAGGTGGTGGTGAATCTGACCCCTGCGGATGTGCGAAAAGAGGGGCCAATTTACGATTTACCCATTGCCATTGGCATTTTGGCGGCAGCAGACCTTGTTGCTCAGGAGAGTCTAGATAGCTACTTATTACTGGGCGAATTATCGCTCGACGGCAGTCTTCGGTCGGTTGCGGGAGTAATGGCCATGGCGGCGGCGGCTCCCCAGTTGGGCATCAAAGGATTGATCGTGCCGGAGGATAATGCTCAAGAAGCGGCGGTGGTACCTAATCTGGAAGTCTATGGATTTAAGGCGATCGCTGAGGTGGTGGAGTTTTTGAATGGGGGGTGCGATCGCACCCCTCTAACCATCGATAGTCGCGAAGCCCTGACTCAAGCCCAGCCCCATGCTGTAGATTTACGAGATGTCAAAGGCCAAGCTAAGGCGCGACGCGCCTTAGAAATTGCCGCAGCGGGTGGCCATAATTTAATTTTTGTGGGGCCGCCCGGCAGTGGTAAAACCATGCTGGCTCGACGACTATCAACCATTTTACCTCCCCTAAACTTTCAAGAAGCACTAGAAGTCACCCAAATCCACTCGGTGGCTGGTCTGCTAAAAGACAAAGGCACATTAGTCACGGAACGGCCATTCCGAAGTCCCCATCACTCTGCTTCAGGACCGTCCTTAGTGGGCGGTGGGACTTTTCCAAAGCCAGGAGAGATCTCTCTAGCCCACCGAGGTATTCTCTTTTTGGATGAGCTAACAGAATTTAACCGCAAGGTGTTGGAATTTTTGCGCCAGCCTTTAGAAGATGGGTACGTCAGTATTGCTCGCACTCGTCAATCGGTAGAATTTCCGGCCCAGTTTACTTTAGTAGCAAGCACAAATCCCTGTCCCTGCGGCTTCTTTGGCGATACCGTACAGCCTTGCACCTGCACACCACGAAACCGAGAGCAATATTGGGCGCGACTATCAGGCCCCTTGATGGACCGAATTGACCTGCAGGTGGTGGTTAGTCGGCTGAAACCTGAAGAAATAACCAGGCATAAACCGGGAGAACCATCGGAAAATGTGCGTCAGCGGGTGGAGCTAGCGCGTGGGCGAGCCCAGTCTAGGTTCATGAATGAGCCTAAATTGCAATGCAACGCAGATCTTGAAAGTCGGCATCTGCGCCAGTGGTGCCAGCTAGATGAACCATCCCGCACATTGTTAGAAACAGCGGTGAGAAAGCTAGGTTTGTCAGCCCGTGCTACAGACCGCATCCTCAAAGTAGCGAGAACAATTGCCGATCTAGCAGCTGTAGATGGATTAGCATCCGCCCATATCGCTGAGGCAATTCAATACCGCACAATAGACCGTATGCAGTAAAAAAGTTATGGGCGGAACTTATTGAAGGTATGTACCGACAGAAATTATTAGTTGAAGTCTAAGAAAATATTGATTTGTGATTGCCGCCTGAGTTTCCGTGACTAGAGGGGATATATCATAAATGGTCATGGATACGTTGAACGCTTCACTCAGCTAATTATGGCCATTGATACGGCTAAGATCCAAGCAGCTCTGCATAGCTTTGTCAGTGGGACTAGTGACATTGAGGGGGTGGCCCTAGTCACACCGGATGGCTTACCCCTGGTTGCAGTGCTCCCTAACCATATGGATGAAGAACGGGTGGCTGCTATGTCAGCAGCACTGGTGTCTTTGGTAGAACGCATTGGTAGCGAGCTATTACGGGGCAACCTTGGGCAAATCGAGATCGATGGGGAAGAAGGCTATTGTATTTTGCGCAACTGTGGCGAGGAAGCGTTTTTTTTAGTGCTAGCAACCCCCATGGTCAAAAAAGGCATTTTGAACCTGGAAGTGAAACGCGCTGTAGGCGAACTTCAACTGCTGCTGTTGTAGCTGTGATGAGCCCTTTACCTAAAAGATGGGATTCACAGTTCTTATTTTTCTAGAAAGTAAGCGACAAGTAGCCGCTTAGATAGTCTCAATTAAGGCAAGTCTTCAGAACAATTCGGATTGATATATGCTGTTACAATAGCGCCACGTTGTGCCGTATCGTCGCTATCGTACAGCATGTCTGTCAACGGTTATCTCTCAGACTCTCCATTGCCAGAGGTTTTCCAGCTTTTACAAGATGGGAAGAAAACGGGGCTTCTTTCTATTCAAGGCCTGACAGCGCCTGGGAAAGTTCAGACTAGGTATTACTTTATTTGGCTCCATCGCGGTCGCATTGTAACGGTTACAAACCGTTTGGATAGTCGTGGGCTTGCTACGTTGATAAACCGTCGTCGCTATCTGAGTATGGCGATGATTGAGCGGTTAATTCGTCGCTGTCCGCTTGATGAACCTCTAGGGCGATTTTTGCAAGCTCAAGGCGTTCTTACTCCAAAACAGTTGCAGATTTTGTTTGCAGCTCAAGTCATTCGTCAGATTTGTGACTTGTTTCAAGTGCCGGATGGTTATTTTGTCTTTGACCCCAATGCGCCACTTCCTAAGGTAGAAATGACTGGCTTGAGTGTGGTAGCGACTGAAGTGATTTTGCCAGGACTACGAACCTTAAAGAACTGGAGTGCCTTTAAGGATAAACTGCCTCACCCTCAGTCGACGTTAGGGAGTCTGATCCGTGGTCAGCCTAATGTTCGTATTAACCAAGCTGAGTGGAGTGTCTGGCGACTTGTAGATGAAAAAATTTCTCTGGCTCAGATTGCGACGAATCTCGGTCTACCTGTTGATGAAGTGCAGCGCATTGCATTTCGTCTAATTTTTGTGGGTCTGGCCCAGGAAATTCCTATGATGCTGGCAGAGTCAACTGATCTGCCTGAATCGATATTTTCAGGAAATGGGGGCGAGGAGCTGAGCCCTAAATTTTTTCGAAATCTGATTGGGTTCTTACGCCAAGCGCCTAAATCGTCTTGATAGGCGAGGGATGGGAAAACGGTGCTATGCTAGTAAACGACTCGGATCTATGCGATCGCAACGCCCAAATCTTGTCAGGACCGGAAGGTAGCAGCAATACGGGATGCTTGAGATAGGCGTAGTCTCCGGGTCTCCTGTATTTTTGGGGTGTTTTACTCCATGCCAGTACGGCTATCCGATAGGTAAACCCGCTACACACTATCGCGATTCGCTGTTACAACGGAAACTATAGCTATGGGGTGATAATCACCCACAATCGTGATTGGGAGCATAGGCCGTGGCAGATTTTGGCCAGTTAGTGCAAAAAGCATTTTATTTAGGTGTGGGCTTAGCCTCCTACGCGTCAGAAAAAGCAGGTGATGGGTTTAGCGATTTACGGCAACAGGCCCAAAAACTGGTCGATGAGCTGGTCGAACGCGGTGAAATTACCGCTGAGGAAGCTCAAAATATGGTGAACGATATGGTTGATCGAGCCCAGAATACGGCCTCAGCTGAATCGCCCCCCTCTACAGACACAGCCCCTCGCAAGATTGAAATTATCGAAGAGGATGAGTCTGACGATCGGGCAGCAACGGATGCTCTACGTAAGGAAATTGAAGATCTTCAGGCTGAGCTGCAACGCCTGAAGGAAGAAGACGCAGATTAGTTCGATTAATCAACGCCTCACCCCCATTAACCCCATGGATGACTGGTTAAAGCAATTGCAAGAAAATCTGCAAACGGCTGTTCACGACACATTGGACCAAACAGAGCAGTTTTTAGATGTCCTGGCTGAGCAGGCCGTCGAGGCAGTCACTCCTGTATTAGACGCCGCCGATGAACTGGCCGACGAGCTAGCTGAGCAAGTAACCGAAAACATCTCTCCTCCCTTGTCTCAGGCTCTAGATGAGCTAGAAACGCAGATTGATCCATGGGTCGGTTCGATGGTTAGCTGGTGCGAGCAAACCATGGCCCCAATCCATCAGACACTGACTCCATGGCTACAGAACCATCCCAAATGTGCAGGATGCTCTTATTACCATGGTGAGAGCTATAACGGACAGATGCTGGTTTGTGCGCTGCACCCCACTGGACCCGATGAATACGATGAGTGCCCAGACTGGGACAGCGTTTGGCCAAAGCCTGAAGACTAGGCTTTGTAGACCCTAATTATTCTCAAGCAATGGGTAAAAGTGTCCGACCGGTCCCTGACCTTTACCAAGCCGAAGTGAGTAGCTCAGGGCCTTGGTGACGTAGTTTTTAGCACGGGTAGCCGCCTCAAAAGGGCTATGGCCTAAGGCCAAATTAGCCGCGATAGCCGCCGATAGAGTACAGCCAGTGCCGTGGGTATCAGCAGTATCAATACAGCTGGTTGTCAACTTAGTGAGCTGAGTGCCGTCATACCAGACATCAATGCCGCGCAACTCACCGTCAAAGCCACCACCTTTGACGATCACGGCGTTAGCCCCTAAGTCATAGATCGTTTGGGCTGCGGTTTGCATGTCTGCTAGGGTTTGAATCGACTGACCGCTAAGGATTTCGGCTTCATAGCGATTGGGAGTGAGCACTGTCGCTAAAGGAATGAGCTGCTTGAGCGCTGCGATCGCACTATCATCAATCAGCTGAGCGCCCGTGCGAGATACCATCACCGGATCAATCACACAGCCTGTATCCACTAACCCTTTCAGATAAGACGTCACTGCCTCAATAATGGGCTGGTTAAGCAACATCCCTGTCTTTAGCGCTTGAATTCCTATATCGCTCACTACCGCCTCAACTTGAGCGATGACCGCATCAGGGGACAGCGCATCAACCCGAGACACTCCCTGGGTATTTTGGGCCGTAACACAGGTAAGAGCACTAGTCCCGTGTACCGCATGGAATGAAAATGCTCGCAAATCAGCTTGAATGCCAGCACCGCCACCACTGTCAGAACCAGCAATGGTCAAAGCCACCGGTGGAATATAAGCCATAAAAAACTACTTCCTAGCGTGACTGTCGCCGCCTTTGCAGGAAATCTGGAATATCTAGATCTGGTGAGATGCTAGGTCGACTGCTGGGAATGCCAGGAGGTACATCCGACGGGGGAGCACTAATGGGTGATGGGCGCTTAAGCGGTGCAATCCGCGATGTTGAGGTCGGGGCCGCACTCGCAAATTCGGTGTCCGCATTGAACCCAGTGGCAATGACCGTAATCCTGACTTCTCCCTGCATCCGCTCATCAATGACCGCACCAAAGATAATATTGGCATTGGGGTCAACAGCTTCATAGATAATCTCAGCTGCTGCATTGACCTCATGGAGCGTCATGTCGTTGCCGCCGGTAATATTTAGAACAGCACCTGTGGCTCCATCAATGGAGGTTTCTATCAGGGGTGATGAGATAGCCGCAATAGCTGCTTCACGGGCACGAGACTTACCAGAACCAACACCGATACCCATGAGAGCAGAGCCTGCATCAGCCATAACGGCTCGTACATCAGCAAAGTCGACGTTGACTAATCCAGAGATCGTAATAATGTCCGAAATCCCCTGGACACCTTGACGCAAAATATCATCGGCAAAGCGAAAAGCCTCCTGTACCGGGGTTTGCTCTGAAATGACCGATAGCAGCTTGTCGTTAGGAATAATAATGAGCGTATCGACGCACTCCTGTAGTGCCATGATCCCTTCTTCTGCCTGGGATGTCCGACGACGCCCTTCAAAGGTAAACGGACGAGTGACCACACCAACTGTTAGCGCTCCTGCTTCTTTGGCAGCTTCTGCTACAACTGGAGTAGCACCGGTACCTGTACCGCCGCCCATGCCAGCCGTGATAAATACAAGGTCTGCGCCCTCTATAGCAGTAGAAATTTCATCTCGCGATTCTTCAGCTGCCTTTTGGCCAATGGCTGGATTTCCACCTGCACCCAATCCACGGGTAAGCTTTTGGCCAAGCTGCAATGGATTAGCATTGTTTGCTCGAGTCAGAGCCTGAGCGTCGGTGTTGAGAGTCCAAAACTCGATACCTGCTACACCGCTATCAATCATGCGATTAACAGCATTACAGCCACCACCGCCCACACCGACAACCTTAATCCTCGCCATACTCCCCGGCACAATATCACTCCCCATAGCCGCACTACTCAACGTAGGTTCATTACGATGATTATTATTCATATCAGAGATGTTGAGGCCCAAGCCCGAATTTCCGTGAGAGTTTTGTGAGGATGAGTTAGACATAGGGCAAATGATAATACGAGGTATCAGTGAGCTATTGACTCAATCAGTCACAGAACACACGCGACTGCCGTAAAAGTTAAGAACTAACTATATAGCAATTACAAACTGAGCAGGGCAGGTCTCCACTAATGAAAGATTAGTTACCTAATCAAACTGTGCAGAGAAAGCTTCAAATCCACTTCCCAAGAGCTTCACAGAGATTTTGAAGATAAATTTCGAACACTATGAGGCCATATTCTAGTCAACTATACGGGAACTTGCTATAAAAACCAACTAAGCTTACTGATTAATTCAAGATTTTTTAATGCCCTAGAACATAGGGCTTAAAAAAGCAGACTAACAAGTTTGATTAGTAAGAAAAGATAGCTCTTATAAATATCAATTAATGTTAGTTCAACAATCGGCGAATAACGCTTAAAACGTTTTATTACAGTAGATTCAGAAATTTTAGACAGCCTGTTTTAGGTCATTTCTTTAGGGATCTTGAGTCTTTGTTGCCTGTAGAATTTCCAAGGTAGGATCGTCAGGATTACGAAGATCAATGAAGGCGATTTCTTGAATATCCATTTTTGCGTTCAAATTTCGCATTCTGTCGAGAGCAGTTAGCTGTTTCGCAAACTTTTGTCCGTAAGGGCCTAAATGTACGGTGCCAAGTTCTGTGTGCAAGATCACATTGGTAGGCTCGCGCCAGTCGAGTCGATACACTGCCACCGGATTTTTTTGCAGCGCTTGATAGATCTTGGGCCAATCTTTTTGGTAAGCGGGGCGCATACCTTGTACTTGTAGTTTGGGCTCCTGGGACCCTAGCTGAGCAAAGCTGTTGTAGGGCATCCAGTAACCATCGGCATCGAGTAGCCCCATTTGGGAAAAACTCTGGGGATCGTCCTCTAAGGACTTAATGGCGACATCGATATTGGGCAGCGCGATCGCAACTGGTGTCCTTTCTTGAATACGAACATTTAACCCCGGTGGTAGAAGTCGGCGTCTTACAATGACATCGGCAATGGGCCCCTTCGCCATCAGAGTATTTTCTAACTCCAGCGGCTGCACTTTGAGCAGCGACTGGGGGTAGTCAATCGCCATGAGTTCATGGATCTCTTCATCGGGCAACAGTCGATTGCCACTGAGGGTAATCTGCTCAGTGGAGTGTAGTTGCCAACGGCTGGATGTAGCCACACTCAGACAGCCCACCGTCAGCCCAATCATGGCTGTTTGCCGCCACAGTTTTTGCCAGAAAAGCTTTTGCCGTCTACGTTTGAGACCTTTTCGACGAGCTGTCAGATTTTCTCTAGAGAACCGGGTGATATCTGGCATGGAACAGCGATGGATATGGATGAAAGTGCCAGGGAAGTGTCAATAGGCAGACTATGCAAAAAAGACAGTACTAGCCCCAATCAAAGGTGCCTGGAAGACTAAAGCATCTATTTAAGCATTCAGTCTTCCCAATGGGGGCTTATTCTGACACTTCTTTTAAAGAAAGTAGTTATCCGGGTAATTTGTTGCCTACACAGCGTTTTCCGCTACCCCCAGGGTGGTCACCAAACACTCATGCCACTGTTTAGCCAACTGGGCATCGGTAAATGGAATCTGAGGGGTGCTGCCATCTATCAGATTTAGTTGGATCACAGCCGCCCCTTTTTTCGCTGCTCCCTTAACGGTTTGGGCAAAGCGATGGTCACCTTTGATCAGTAGATCTATGGTGTGAATAGATTCAAGCTGCGTCTTATGTAAGTCAACGACGCCCTGGCGAGTGGGTAGTCCCCAGGTGAGAGTACGCTCAGCTTGGCCCAACGCCGCATAGATATCGTACTTAGCACGCTCAAATTGAGTAGCCCATTGTTTGTAGGTTTCTACTTTTTGGTATTCGTTCCACCCAGCCCAGGTAATCCAAAAAAAGAAAACCAGTAGGGGTAGCCAAAGTAAGCCGTGGATCATTAGGTATTTATGCTCCCATTGTAAATTCTTGCAACGAGGCGGTCGTTGAGCTTTCGCATTGATGAAAGATGATGACAAGGTTTGTACTTAGTTTGCGCTAAGTCAACCGGAAGACTTCAAAACCATACTATTTCTGAGAGGAGACGGTAAATTGCTTTACTTACCTTCTTTATTGGCCGTGACCCCAAGTACGGTCGAGTGGAGCCCTAAGGTGGCTCTCGTGATGATTATTTGCAATGTGATTGCGATCGCAATCGGTAGTTACGGTATTAAGAACAAGAACGTTGGCTTAGGCCTGCCTTCCCCCGAGCTGTTTGGGGGTATGGGACATGGTGCCATGCTGGCCTGCACTAGCCTGGGGCATATCATCGGCATCGGTGCCATTATTGGTCTGGCTAGTATTGGCGTTCTTTAGGCTTTAATAAAGCCTAGCAACCTAGCAGGCTGCCTATCTAGTCTGCTGGACAGACATCCTCACATAGGATTTCACATTAATAACATTGCGTTTTCGTTAGAAGCTGGAGATTGCGGACTCCAGCTTTTTCATTATATTTGAGGTGCCAGTTAGCTTAGAACGCGTTACGCATAGGCAATAGAAAAACAACTTTTCTACTAGCTCAAGAGAGCGTTGGGAACGTTAGTCAGAAAATCAGTCAATCACTGCCTGAAGGCGCTTACGGAATTCTCCCTTAGGATGACCACCTTTGACTTCGCCTAAAATTTTGAACTCCCCTTCGGGTTCTTCACAAATAATATAAGTGGGCCAGCCCATATCTGTCTTGTTGGGATATTGAGCTAGCAGAACCTGCCGATATTTACGATAGGTGGCCGTATCCTGCATCTTAATATCTACAAATTCCAGACCTAGCTCATTGGCTACCTTGGCATCGTAAAACGACATTTTGTGGCAAATGCCGCAGTCTTCAGATGAAAATTTGAGAATGGCTTTAGGCATAACAGATTTCTCAGACGCAAAGGGAGTAGTGTGAATTGCTCGTCGCCCCCTGTTCCATTTTATCTATATTCGTAACGCCTATTTCTCCCGTAAGAACCGTCCTAATGCTGGCAGTACTGGACAGGGTTCACCCTCGTGCAAATTGTCTGGATTACTCCAGGCAAAGGGAGCTTGTTTAGCCGCACTCATCCACAACAGGCGTTTAGCACGGGTCATGGCAACATAGAGAAGTCGAAATTCTTCAGCTTTTTTGAGATCATTAGCGCGCTGCCAAGCCACAGGAATATCGGGAATAGTCTGGTCGCCATGCACGTAAGCACGGAGCTGAGCGCGAGCGACGTCTGGTAGAGAAACCTCGCCCAAAAACTCACCCTGCGGGGGCACCCAGGATTTACCAGGGATCACTTTAGCGTGGAGAAAAGGAAGAAAGACCGCATCCCAATCTAACCCCTTAGCTTTGTGCATAGTGATAATAGTGAGCTGTCCCGGTCGAGTGTATTGGGCTTCGGTATCTTCTGCTTCAATGGCGTCAAATCGTTCAGAACTGACGATTTCTTGGAGTGCGCCGATCATAGTACCGAGGCTGCTATCTTCAGATGTCTGCTGAGCAATACGGGCGGCCAGCTTGTCAGCGGTGGCCAGCTCGCTTTGGTTGTAGTTAAGGGTGGTGCCTAGAAACGGAATCAGGTGGTAGGTTGGCAGGTCAAAACGGGCTCGCAGTATACCAGTACAGTAGCGACGGGCGTTGAGGGCTGCTTCGGTGGTAAGGGGTGGGTCCAGGGGACCAGGGTAGAGAAACTGTTCGGGTCTGGTGGCCAAGGGATTGAGATCTTGGGTGGGAACACGCTGCCGATCGACCAGGACTCTCAGGGCTCCTTTGAGGTAATCAGACGAATGAGGGCGCTCGATAAACTGCAGCAGCCGCATCATTTCGAGGGGTACCAGGGTGCTGCGATCGCGACTGCCCACATCATAAATTTTTAGTCCGGTCGTCTCAGTAAAATCAAAACCCAGCCGGTCAGCATCTTCTAGAAGCTCTCGAATAAATCGCCCCTGCCGGTTTTCGCGCACCAGGATGGCCAACGTTGGTGGCTGAGGTCGTTCCTCTGATGTATCTTTGGCCGCTTTCCACCCGTCTATGAGCGTATTTACTCGGTACGCCAGTTTTTGGACAGAGGCAGTAATATCGGTCGGCTTTATTAGCTCCACCCCCTGACCCAGCGGTGCCGGATTAGCATTGGGCTGTGGGTCGTTGGCAGGTACTGGCAAAATCGCCTGGGCTCGAAATGGAGGAGCGTCGCTGGGAAATTGTCCGTTGACCCATCGCAGCACGTAGTTAGCCGCATCCATTATTCCCTGGGTGCTGCGTCCGGCTTGATCGATCGTGGCTAGCCGGTCAGGTCGATTGGCATCACAAAACTGATTAAAAAAGACCGGATCGGCAGGGGTAAAGGTGGAGTTGATCGCCTGGTTTGGATCGCCTACCCGGACTAAGTTAGGCGAGCCCCCTTTAGTTAGGGGGGCTAAATCACTAGTTAATTTCTGACTAGAGTCTGAATTTGCCGCCAGCTTCTCTAACAGTCTTGTCTGCAATGGCGATGAATCTTGAGCCTCATCTTCAAACACCGCAAAGAATTGGGTTTGCCAACGACGGCAGATATCTGGATCTTCTAGAGCTTTGAGCGCCGCCAAAATCATATCGTCGTAGTCGATCAGCCCTCGCTGCCTCAGCAAATGCTGATACTGACCATAAAGTCCGGCGGCAACCTCTAACAATTGGTACTCATTAGACGGCGCTTGTTGACCAATATGGAGCAAGTCAGTAGGCTGCAACCCAGAGCTTTTGGCTTCGTGAATAGTGGTGTAAGCCAGAGCAGGCAGGACCTCAGTACGTAGCACAGACTGTCGTCGTAAACGCTCGGTTTCTTCGCCATCAAAGCTTTGGCCTGCGACTAGCCGATGATAGAGTTCGGGTGCTTCATGGATCCAGGCTTCTACAGCGGTACGGATCAGACGGTTGCTTTGGTTGGGGGAGACTAGCGTAGTCGTTTCCAGGTTGATGCCAGAGATTTCGGGATTGTGGGTGGCGATGTTGAGGGCCAACCCATGCAGTGTGTGTACGACAAAACTGTTGTACGGAAGTTTTAGAGTTTTAAGATGACTGCGAACTTTAGCCTTTAAATTTGCAGCAGCAGAGCGGGTAAAGGTAACAAGAACGAGCTGTTTACGGCCATGGAGCTGAAAATGGGAGATTGCGATCGCAGCCCCAGCCGCCATTCCTGTAGATTTACCCGACCCAGG
>JBCDFI010000084.1:0-13978 GCA_039178155.1 Cyanobacteria bacterium P01_H01_bin.105 | reverse complement strand
GTCATTAGTGGTAGATCCTGAGGACATGTCACGCAATTTAAAAAAGATGGGTGCTAGTATTCCGGGAATTCGACCTGGAAAGGCAACTAGTGACTTTATCGGTAAGGTATTGAATAGGCTGACTTTTCTGGGAGCTTTGTTCCTGGGTGTCGTTGCTGTAGTGCCGAGTATGGTAGAAAGTGGTCTGCGGGTCACTGTTTTTCAAGGCTTAGGAGCTACTTCTCTGCTGATTTTGGTAGGTGTTGCCATTGATACAGCTAAGCAGATTCAGACCTATGTGATTTCTCAGCGTTACGAAGGTATGGTGAAAAAGTAGTGATAAGAGTGATTTTTTTAGGCCCTCCTGGGGCTGGTAAGGGGACTCAAGCTTCTGTCTTGTCTGAAGGTTTTGATGTTCCTCATATTTCTACTGGAGATATTTTGCGCTCAGCGGTTGCTGATAAATCTGAGTTAGGTCAGAAGGCAGAATCTTACATGAATGCTGGAGAGCTGGTTCCTGATGATTTGATTCTGGACCTGATCCGTGAGCGTTTAGGTCAAGAAGATGCTGATAAAGGTTGGATCTTAGATGGCTTTCCTCGAAATGTAAGTCAGGCAAATTTTCTAGATAAGCTTTTGCAAGAAATTGAGCAGCCTTGTGAGTGTGTGCTCAATCTGGAAGTCCCGGATGATGTGCTGATATCTCGATTACTGGCACGGGGTCGTCAAGATGATAACGAAGAGGTAATTCGAAATCGATTGGAGGTTTATCGTCAACAGACAGAGCCGCTGATTGAATTTTTTAGAAGCCGCCAGCAACTGGTATCAATAGATGGTCATCAGCCTATGGAGTCTGTAGCGGCTGATTTAAATCAGGTTTTGCAGGCTTAAGACGTGTCGTCAAACCTTTGCTCGATAGATTACTTATCTATTGACTGTTTTATAGCAATTTGAGTATCGTTTGTTACTCTGATAACGTTGGCTCAGTTGGTTAGGATAAAGGGGCAGATGTTTCCGAAAGTCTTAAGACGGGCCAATGGAGTAAGTGAGAGTTAATGTAACTGATTAGGATGACTGCTGTGAAAGCGGGTGGACGGTTTGAGTCTGTCCGCTTTATGTTTTTTGTTTGTTGAGTGAGGAATAGCTACTTGTCTAAGCAAGATTTAATTGAGATGGAAGGGACTGTAACCGAATCCCTTCCCAATGCTATGTTTCGAGTTGATTTGGATAATGGATTCAATGTGTTAGCTCATATTTCTGGTAAAATACGCCGTAATTACATCAAGATTTTGCCGGGAGATCGAGTGAAGGTTGAACTGACCCCCTATGATCTAACGAAGGGACGTATTACCTATCGTTTGAGAAAGAAGTAGTTTTGAATTCGAAGGTTTGATGTCTGAGTTTTTACGATGCTCAGGGATTTTAATTATTGAAGATGGCCTCTAAGATTGGGGTTGGGCCGAAGCGGACAACATCTGTGCAAGGAAGTCCAGTATCTTTTGTTAAGGTTGAAATCGTTTTTTTTGCTTCACTTTCATCCACTCCAAATGTATTTAAGGCAATGCCTGCCACTTTTGGCGCTGAGTATGTTCCCCCTGCGGTAGCTACGGTTTGGTAGAGATTGATGACCTTCTGAATGGGAGGGATAGTAAAATCTGGAAAGTGCTGAATGTGCTCCAGATAAATTTTGTGTGCCAGTATCAGATGAGTGGGTTGCGCTCCCCTGAGTAGGGGCAATGTAGCCGTTGAGGCAGGATTTAATAATGATCCTTGACCTTCAATGTAAAGCACATCATTTTGCTCGCCGTGAGCAAGGACAGCCTGTTCTACAGCACCGGCTGCAAAGTCGACGCGAACGGCATCAAGCGCTATGCCTGGAGCGCCAAGCATCAGGGCTGTTTGACCTGTAGCAATAAGTTGAGATCTTAATCCTCTGATTTGGGTCATGCGATTGAGTTCAATACAGGTGGACATTTTGCCAACGGCCATGTCAGTACCGACTGTTAAGATGCGGCGGCAGTTGTTTAGATGCCTAGCTTTCCCTGATCCGACCGAGAGGCCAGGGGGTTCTTGGCGCATGTCCCAAATCCACTGAGTAGGATAGCGGTCGGGATTCATATGCTGTGTGAGGCTGGGGTCATTATTAAAGTAGGTATGGAGCCCATTCATGATATTGAGACCTGCTGCGATCGCAACCCGAACATCTTCTACCCAGGGGGCTGGCAAACGACCGCCGGAGGGTGCAAGACCGATGGCCAATACGTCTGGTGCATAGGCCAATGCCTCTGCCATGGTCTCTACGATAGGAACATCGCGATCCATCCCAGTCAGTTCCTTAATTGATTGTCCTGCACAGGTTTCATCTATAACAACGGCAATAGGATTATTGCTGTAGCGCAGCAGTGCTAGACCGGTTTTACCTTTATCTCCGGTAATGCCATTGTGGAGCAAGATAGCAAGGCGATGGTGAGGGTAGAGGTGCATAGGGAGACACTAAGGGAAGAAAAAATCAGGTTTAGATTTTGAATTATGAGGGTTATCCCTGAGGATTTTCTGAATTGTGTAGAACGGTTTCACTGAACTGATGCAAAATTAAATACTTATATCCAAATTTAGGTTCTGCCTTCCAGGAGTGGATAGCTTACTAATCCAACGGCGGCTCCCCCAAGAATGAGCTTCCAGGCAGTGATCTTGAAACGAATGATAGCGATCAGGGATGCGATCGCAACCACAACAGCCAAGATCGATAGAGATACAGTGTCTCCACCAAAGGCTGTTTGCCCTAATGGTACGGCTGCTGCCATGATTGCTCCCACCACGGCAGGCTTAATTCCCTTCAAAAAGGCCTGTACCCAAGGATTTCTGCGTAGACGAACCAGCAGCGGAGCCGCCAACATGATGAACAAAAACGATGGCGTAAAAATACCGACAGTTGAAATAAATGCTCCAAAGAAACCAGCCATTTTGTATCCCACAAAAGCGGCAGTTAACACTACCGGGCCTGGGCTCAGCTGACCAATAGCTACTCCATTAATAAAGTCTGCTGTAGACAGCCAACCTAATCGTTCGACCACCTCAAATTCCAACAAAGGAATAATTACTAACCCACCGCCAAAAATCAACGTCCCCACCTGCACAAAAAAAATAAAGAGTTGCCAACCATACTCTGGCAAACGTTCAGCCCCCAAAAAGCTAGGCTGAACTACTGCTAACAGCCCTACAGGCATAAAACTATTGAGCCGTAAACCTTGATGAGGCCCATAAATCCCCATTCCCAAAAAGCCCGCTAGCAAAAACAAAACCGGGGTGCTCAGACTGCCAAACGCACTAATCCCAAACGCTACAAGGGCAATAATCACTCCAACCCAATTCTGAATAGACTTGCGTCCGAGCTTGTAGCAAAAACCCAAAATAATAGCAATCATTACAGGTGATAGCCCAAAAAATAGCGCTTTCAACTGGGGTAACTGCTGGAACTGAAAATATAGCCAGCTCAAGCCCACCACAATAAAAAAAGCTGGGGTAATAAACGATAACCCTGCCACCAAAGCTCCCAACCAGCCGCCATAAACGTAGCCTGTATAAATCCCCATCTGAGTAGAGGCTGGACCCGGCAGCATTTCACAGACAGCTAGCCCATCACTAAACTCATCAGTACCTAGCCAGCCACGTCGCTCAACAGCCTCATCATTAATCATGGCAATGTGAGCTTGAGGTCCGCCAAAGCCAATCGCCCCTAATTTTAAGAACAGCTCAGCCAACTCCAAAAGACGATTAATCTGAGTATTCATAGAAATAATCCACTGAAAGAAGTTTCTTTGATAGAATAGACTCTATTGAAGAGTAAGCGACGGCCCATCACTACAGCCGCTAAGAGGACTCAATCTGTGATTCATGCGACGCTCCATCAGCTCAAGGTATTTGAAGCTACTGCGCGGCACGGTAGTTTTACCCGTGCAGCCGAAGAACTCTATTTAACCCAGCCGACCGTATCTATACAAGTCAAGCAGCTTACAAAAGCGGTAGGATTACCGTTATTCGAACAAATTGGTAAGCGGCTATACCTGACCCAAGCCGGTAAAAAGCTGCTAGAAACCTGCCAAGAAATTTTTCAAGGGTTATCTCAGTTTGAAATGTCTATTGCCGATTTAAAGGGCATGAAACAAGGCAAATTGAGCATAGCCGTCATTACAACCGCTAAATACTTTGTCCCCCGGCTGTTAGGCCCTTTTTGTAAACGCTATCCTGGCATTGACATTTCGCTTAAGGTTACCAACCATCAAAATATCCAAGAGCGAATGCTCAACAATCGTGATGACCTGTTTATTTTTAGCCAGCTACCCAGTCAACCCGATCTAAAAACCTATCCCTTTTTAGATAATCCGCTAGTAGTGATTGCTCCGACCGATCATCCATTGGCCGGTAAACAAAATATTCCAATTGATGCGCTTAACAATGAACCCTTTATCATGCGTGAGCCGGGGTCAGGAACCCGCGAAGCCGTACAGAAACTATTCTCCGAAAACAACATAGATGTTAAAGTTCGCCTAGAACTCGGTAGTAATGAAGCCATCAAACAAGGAATAGCAGGTGGTTTGGGCGTTTCTGTTTTATCCCAACACACGATTATCTCCGAAGGTACTACAGGAGAGTTTGCCATTCTTGACGTCGAAGGATTTCCTATTCCTCGGCAGTGGTATGTAGGCCACCTCGCTGGCAAACAGCTTTCTGTCGTAGCTGAAAGCTTTTTAAATTATTTGCTTGAAGAAAGTCCAGCCATGGCCAAAAAGTTTTTACCCGGTCTGGGGCAGACTATGAATGGAAAGGAAGCGGTGACAATAGCATAAATAGGATTGGAGTGGTACCCAGTTAATGGAAGTCCAAGGCTTTTACATGGGATGTAAGCGTTTATGCATTCAGCTATGGGAATTAATTAATTTTGATTTCTAAGAGGTAACAGCCGGTTTTGCACTGCCAGTAGCTTCTGCCACTTCTTTTTCTTTATCAAGTCGGCGTTTGCGCGCATAGAGTTGAATAGTAGCTAAAAACAATACCGTTAGCGCCACGATTAACCATGTGGTTGCGCTTGTGGGAAACTGATTTTTGAAAATCACTAGCATGACAATCACCACCAGCAACAGGGTAGGACCCTCGTTAAAAAATCGAAGCGTTTTGCTATTCCATTTACATTCCCCCTGCTCCAGCTGCTTGATCAGGCGGCCACAGTAAAAGTGGTAGAACAACAACAAACCCACAAAACCAAGCTTGGCATGCATCCATCCCTGGTGTAGATAGTCAGGCATGACGCTGAGTAGACCCACGGCCATTGCCACCGTCAAGACCATGGCTGGTGTGGTGATAATGTTGTACAGCCGTTTTTCCATGATGCTGTACTGCTTCTTTAAGATACTCTGGGCAGGCTCTGGCTCCATCTCAGCCTCAACATGGTAGATGAATAACCGTGCCAGATAAAAAAGACCTGCAAACCAGGCCACAACACCAAAGATATGAAACGCTTTAAACCAGTAATAAGCCATGGATGTAAACGGTAGGGGCTAAGTGATGGACGTTATCACTATTTTTCTCTGGAGACTATTCTCTCGTAAATAGTTGGGTTTTGGCAGTCAGAACTAGCCTTTGTAACAGGTCTGTAACGATTAGAGCTACTCAGCAAGCTGACATAATAGCTGTGGCTTTTCATTCCAACTAATTAGCGGACACATCATGCAAGTCGATTGGCAATCAGTCAAAACCTACGAAGATATTTTCTATCACAAGGCCAACGGCATCGCGAAAATTACCATTAATCGTCCTCACAAACGCAATGCCTTTCGTCCCAAAACTGTATTTGAACTGTACGAAGCCTTTTGCGATGCCCGCGAAGATACCTCCATCGGTGTAGTGCTTCTCACTGGAGCGGGTCCCCACACCGACGGTAAGTATGCCTTTTGCGCGGGGGGAGATCAGAGTGTGCGGGGTAAAGCCGGTTATGTGGGTGATGATGGCATTCCGCGTCTGAATGTGCTGGACTTACAGCGGCTGATTCGCTCCATGCCTAAGGTGGTGATTGCCCTGGTGGCGGGCTATGCCATCGGCGGCGGTCATGTGTTGCATCTCATTTGTGACCTCACCATTGCGGCGGACAATGCCATTTTTGGACAAACTGGTCCGAAGGTGGGCAGCTTTGATGGCGGCTTTGGCGCTAGCTACTTGGCCCGCATTGTTGGTCAGAAAAAGGCAAGAGAAATTTGGTTTCTTTGCCGACAATATGATGCCCAACAGGCGATGGATATGGGTTTAGTGAATCATGTTGTTTCCGTCGATCAGCTAGAAGCAGAAGGTATCCAGTGGGCGCAGGAAGTGTTGCAGAAGAGTCCCACAGCAATCCGTTGTCTCAAATCTGCGTTTAATGCCGATTGCGATGGTCAAGCTGGATTACAGGAACTGGCGGGCAATGCTACGTTATTGTATTACTTGACGGAAGAAGGTGCAGAAGGTAAGCAGGCATTTTTGGAGAAGCGCCCACCAGACTTTAGTCAATATCCTTGGTTACCATAGTTATAAAAATTCTGGTCAATTGAACAGTCTGTGGCTTTGGACAGAACCTTCGGATTTGATTGAAACCTCTTCTGAGTAATAGTTCCAGAAATAGTTATTTCTTTAAATAGTTGATCACTGGGCTGCTCCCGAGTAGTCATTGCTATCTTAGCGTTCTGAAAAGCCTTACCACCAGGTGAACTCGCATCGCATCTCCCAAGTCACCATCAGCTAACAGCATCTTCAGAACTTGAGATTGTGTTATCCTACCCAAAACAAAAAATCGTGATGAAACCGGTAGCGTTTCATCACGATCTATGTGTCTATATCTACGGATCGCCTTTAATCGGGACTAAAACACCTTTTGAGCCTACGCTTTGCGCTCTCGCTTCATTGTAGTAACCATGGCACCGAAGACCAACAGCCCTAACATGGAGGCTGGTTCTGGAACATCAGCAACATCTTCAATAGGCTTCTGCGTCCGGAAAATAGTGTATTTACCCGCGGTGTGGGACGCCGTTTGTAACCATTCAGCTTCTTGATCAATATCAGCAATTGTTTTCCAAGGCCTGATGCCATTTTGACCAATGCTAATGGTGTCTTGCCACAGCGCCCCATCAATTAAAGACGCTAGCTCAGCATCGCCAGGCATGAGGTTAGAGGTTCTATCAGTTAGATAAGGATTATCGCCACCAACGATATATTCCCAATCGTCTGCGCCAGACAGCATGGTTTGACCGTTAATTTCAAATTCTCCGATCCAAGATTCGGCTACACGGCCATCATCCCAAGTCACCAGATAAAGATAGTCGCTTTGATTCACCTCAAATCCCCAAGTTTCTGCCTTGGACCAGTTATATCCACCAGAAGAGCCACTATCTCCGATCTCATTACGGCCAACAAAGCTTAGGTCGCTACCATCTTCGTTACCGTAAAAAATGCCATAAAAATTATCGGCTGTAACAGTTGCTTTGATGTCGGCGGCGTTAGCCTTAGTAGCTCCAAGGGTCAGGAGACTTGAAAATGCGAGTGCCCCTGCCACCAAACCTTTAGCGGATACTTTCATAGTTATTTGCGTAGAAACGAAATGTGCTCTGTAATAAAAATGACCAAAGCAGAGGAAAAAGAAACACACTTCTTGAATCTATAGTCTTATCTTTAAGAAAGGGTTTTATGCGCAAAAGACACAAAAAAAATTGTGGAATATACTGAGCTTTTAATATTTTTAGTCGTTAATAACACTGAATTACAGAGGGCTCTAATTATCTAGAACAATTCAGGTGAGAACACTGATTCATACATGGCGGGAGACCGGGTAGAGTACATAGCCCAGTTCTAGATAGAGCCCACAGTTTGAGCCATCGTAAACTAGAGCTTTCCATACAGGAATACCAGCGATATTCAGATAAAACGAGATGGGTTGTTAACCTAGCTCAGGGCATTGATCACGCACACGCCATCTTGCCAAAGCTGGGTAATGGCTGCCTTGCCTGAACCGGCAACGTTCAACACCGTCGTCTTTAAAGTCGGGTGTGACAAAGTTGGGTGTGACAGCTGCCACATGGTGCCAGAGGTTTAGGAAACAACTAAATCTTGTGTCGGTTCTGATTCTGATGGGGTACTCATTTCATCTAGCATTGCCACAAGTTCCCGCTCAAACACGACCTGGGCCCGGTTCGTGCGTCCGCCTACGTAGAGCTGCTCCCCTTCTTGTAATGCCCACACCTGGGAATGGGAGATGTAGCTCATGACCACGCCGATCATTAATAAACCAAAGCCTAGATAAACCATGGGCACACCGGGGTCTGCTTTGATTTGCAGACCGGTGCTACCGATAATTTCAGCCACCGATAGCGTCACTCCATTGACCTCCGTCGACATGCCTTCACGCACCGTGGAAATGAGTTCTCCCTTTTCGCCGTAGACCAGCAGTGTCCCTTGTAAATCCTGGGCAATTAATGTCACCCCTGCGCTCATGTCTGGCTTGGTGGGTACCCAGGTGCCCCAGAGCTTGCCGCCAGTCTCGGTTTCAATGGGGGCCATGGGCAGTTGCAAAATGGGGCTGTTGTTCACCTTCACACGCACACCAGCAATGGACCAATCGGCCTGGTACATGGTGACATTGCGATAGCGTAGGGGCTCGTTGACCCATACGGTTTTGCGTTTGACTTCTTCACCTTGATTGTCTAATACCGAGAGGTCTGAATAGAACTGATCCACCCGTCCCTCCGGGCTGTAGTCAATCCAAAAGCGGTTGACTTTAACGGACCAGTCCTTGGGAATCTGAGGCTCGGCCCAGGGACCGGCGTCAAAGACATTTTGCACCGTAAAAGTATTCCCGCTGGGTACCATTTCTTGGGCAAAGAATCCGGTCATGGCACCGTACATGGCACCCACTAGAATGATTAACATACTGGCATGGACCAAAATGGGACCTATGCGTCCGGCCAGACCCTTGTGGGCATAAAGCATGGTGCCGTCTTTGTGGAAAGTTTTGTAGCGTTTGCCTTCCAACAGGGCGGTGAGCTGGTCTAGATCTCCTTCATTCAGCTCGGTGCTCAGGGCCATTTTCTCGAACTGGCGGGGCTTACTGTAGAAGTTCCAGGTGCGGGAGAACCAACGCAGGGCGGTAATTTGTCGGGTAAAGGTGCAGGCGGTGAGACTGCTGCCAAACAAGATCAGCAAAGACAGATACCACCAGGTGCGATACACATGGTCTAGACCAGCCGTGAGTAAAACTTTCCAGCTAAGGAAGCCAAATAGGGCTGGGTCTTCGGGATAGTTTTCTTGATAGAAGGCTAATCCCTGACCTTGTTCGATGACGGTGCCTAGGATGCTAAATACGGCAATAACTAGCAGGAGGACGATGGCGAGACGCAGATCGGCGAGAAGAGGGATGAGGTCTTTTTTGAAATAGCGTTGGAGGGCGGTAGACATAACATTACGCGATGGGCATAAACCGTGATACTAGCGAGAAGACGCCAAAGCTGATGAGTAAAATGCCGCTGGCTGGGGTAATCCAGCCAGACCATTGGCGCAGGGCAAGGATTTTCTTGATTGACGCTGTGAAGATACCGGCAATTACTAGGGGTGCGACATAGCCGATGGTGTAGGCCAGTAGTAGAGAACTACCCAGAATTGGATCACCTTTTTGGCCAACCCAGGCCAATATAGTTGCGAGAACCGGGGTGCTACAGGGTGAGGCCACTAATCCAAATGTGAGGCCGAGCAGGTAGGACTTTAGCGATCGAGGAATATTGTTTTGCATAAAGTCCATGCCGCTGTAGGACGGCAGTGGCGGCAGCGGTAGGGCTTCGAGCAGATTGAGGCCCATAATGATTGCGATCGCACTTACCACAATCGGCAGCCCCACCCCGACTTGACCATAAACCCAGCCTAAACTGCTGGCTACGATACCCAAACCGGCCAGGGTGGTCGCCAGGCCCAGGGCAAACCAGCTTGACTGGCCCACGGCCTGCCAACGATTTTCTAGCTCATAGCTGCCCATGTAGCCAACCGTAATTGGCAGCATAGAGAGCATGCACGGTGTCAGACTGGTGAGTAGCCCTGCCGCCGCAATGATTAACAGACTGGTTAAAGAGAGGTGATCAAGCTGAGTGCCAACCCACTGATTGGCCAGCTGACTGAGATTATAGAGACTAAGCTGAAGCGTTTCCCACATAGTGATCTTGGTCAATGGGTCATGGACAATAGGTGAGCCCATTGCCACGCTTCTTAATTGTAGTGGTATCGAGTAGGGGAATCGACGGGTTAAATACTGCGTATTCGTTTACGCTTGCGTCCAGGTTTGCGGCTCGGCTTTGATGTGGGTATGACTTCAAGCTGACGCTGATTCCGAGAGCGAGGCCGAATCTTCGGTTTAGCAGGAGGATGTTGCAGTTTGGCGGCCACCGGCTGAGACGGCTGTTCGTAACGACGACGACGTCCGCCAGGTCGATATCTGCGGGGGCGAATAGGCTGCTCGGTCATCGCTACAATATCGGCCTCGTGGGCCTCGCGAGCAACTCGAATCAGTAGGCCTGCGATCACTAAACTTGACATCATTGAACTACCGCCGTAGCTCATCATGGGGAATGGTAGCCCGGTTGTGGGTAAGGAGCCTGTGGCTACGCCAATATTAATCAGCGACTGACCGACGAGGAGCACCATGCAACCAATGGCAATCAGGCGATTTACCGATGCCTTTGCTTTCAGGGCTACCAGCAGAGCAACGGTGCTAAATACGGCTAGAAACAGCAGCAGCATGACAGCCCCGATAAACCCAAACTCCTCGGCATAGACCGAAAAGATGAAATCGGTATATTGAATGGGTAGATAACCCAGTTTTTGCTGGCCCATGCCAAATCCAGTCCCCCACAGTCCTCCAGAACCGATTGCATAGAGACTCTGTACCAGCTGATAGCCGTTATCGCTAGCCTGGGCCCACGGATCAAGAAAGGAAATAATTCGCTCCCGCTGATAGGTTTTGATGCTGATGCTAAGCAAAGCTGCTAGTGCCCCAGCTCCAGCGGTCATCATGAGGTGTCGATAGGGCTGCCCCGAGGCCCAGGCAATTAGCCAAAGGGTGATACCACAAACAGCAGTAGTACTTAGATTTGGCTGAACTAAGATGGTGACCAAACAGATAGCAAAGACACCTAGCCATAGCCATCGGCTGGTGGTGCGAAAATGATGCCATTGCCCAAACAGTCGGGCGCTCTGCAGAATCAAAAAAGGTTTTAGCAGTTCAGAGGGTTGAATGAGGAAAGGCCCTAGCGGTAACCAACGGGTAGCCCCATTAACCGTTACCCCTAATCCTGGAATATGGGTGGCCACAATCAGCCCTAAACAAACAAACAAACCCAGTCCAGAAAACTGCATGATCAGCCTGAGGGGATGGCGGGTAATCCACCGAGACATGAGGAGACCCACCAGAATCCATAGAATCTGCACCTTAAAATAGCGGGCTCCGTCACCGATCTCTGCATCAGCGATGGGAAAAGACGCTGAAAACAAGACAACCAATCCGATGAATAACCAAAGCATGGTCAGCCACCGTAGTAGTCTGGCTTCCAGTGCCCAATCTCGCACCGAAAAAAAGTTGATGACACCGGCAAAACGAGTCAGATTCAATGGACGATCTTGATGTAGGAGTGTTTAAGAGATAAAGAAAACCATCGACCTTGTCAAGAGGCAATCCTGAAAAGGTCGATGGATAGTAGAGGATATGAAAGACATTTGCTGCCGTAGGGATGTTTCTATGGAATACTCCTACGGCTAAACCCTATTGTCCAATGGCCGGTGCCTTGGTGGTAGGAATAGTGGCCAAGGGCAGAGGTGGAGTTTTATCGGGTGCGATCGCAAATAATTCTGTGCGAATGCGATCGCTAATCTGAATCGTCTTGGTGTCATACACCTGAGTTATCAGTTTGGGATAGAGACCAAACCCGATGATCGGTACTAGCAGACAGGCCACGATAAATACTTCACGGGGTTCCGCATCGATCAGTGCTTCATGCTCAATTAGCTCCTTATTCTCAGGGCCAAAGAAGATTTCCCGCAGCATCGACAGCAGATAGATCGGTGTCAAAATTACACCTACCGCCATCAGTAGGATCATCACCAGCTTGAAGTTAAAGCTGTAGGCATCGCTATTAGCAAACCCTACAAACACCATTAGCTCAGCGACAAATCCACTCATTCCAGGCAGTGCCAGCGACGCCATGGAGCAAGCCGTAAACATGGCGAAAATCTTCGGCATCTTAGTACCCACTCCGCCCATTTCCGGCAGGATCAGGGTGTGGGTCCGGTCGTAGGTGGCCCCTACCAAGAAGAACAGACTGGCCCCAATCAGTCCGTGGGAGATCATCTGCAGTACCGCACCGCTCATACCCAGCTCAGTAAACGAAGCAATACCAATAATCACAAATCCCATGTGGGAGATGGACGAATAGGCAATCTTACGTTTGAGATTGCGCTGGGCAAACGAGGTCAGCGCTGCATAGATAATGTTGATCACCCCAAAGAGGATCAAGCCTGGAGCCACAATTGCATGGGCATCCGGCAGCATCTCCACATTCATGCGAATCAGGGCATAGCCCCCCATTTTTAGTAAAATGCCCGCCAGCAGCATGTGAACCGGAGCCGTTGCCTCACCATGGGCATCGGGCAGCCAGGTATGCAATGGAAAGATGGGCAGCTTAACCGCGTAAGCTACTAAAAATGCTGTATACAACCAAAGCTGTAACCGGATGGGAAAATCCTTGGCCATCAACGCCTGCATATCAAAGGTGACGGTATCACCGTAGAAAGCCATTGCTAAAGCTGCCACTAGGATAAACAGCGAGCCCCCAGCGGTGTAGAGGATAAACTTTGTCGCTGCATAGAGGCGCTTTTTACCCCCCCAAATCGACAGCAGTAGGTATACCGGAATTAGCTCCAGCTCCCACACTAGAAAAAACAGCAGCATATCCTGAACGGCAAAGACCGCGATCTGAGCGCCGTACATGGATAGCAGTAAAAAGTAGAAAAGCTTGGGCTTGAGCGTCACCGGCCAAGCCGCCAGAGTGGCTAATGTGGTAATAAATCCGGTCAGCAATACTAGCGGCATTGAGAGACCGTCCACACCCACAGACCATTTCAGGTCGAGGGCAGGCACCCAGCTATAGCTTTCCACTAGCTGCATGCCAGAGCTAGCTGGGTCGTAGTAGTTAACAAAGGCAGTGACAATCAGGGCAAAATCAATCAACCCGACAATCAGCGAATACCACCGTACCGTTTTGCCATCTTGATCTGGAATAATCGGTAGCAGCAACGCCGCCACGATGGGCAGCAAGATAATAGTGGTTAACCAAGGAAATGTTGCAAAGTCCATAGACATAAGGCCGGTTTTTATAGCATTAGCCACATCGCTTACGGGGTTGTCTACCCCAAAAAACCGCTACAGAGCAATGGCGATATGGCTGGAGAAAGTCGGCTGTTGCACAGCTGCTGCTATCGTTTCCAGCAGCCACTAGGCCTCGTTAACCACTGTAAGAAGAAAAATAATGATCCCCCGAGATAGGCGGAATTTCTTAAAGTTGTGTAATAGGGTTTGTTACATAGGTTTAGATCCGGGTCTATGACATTGCTTGAAAAGAAGACCAGCTATGGTTTTTATGGAGTGGTGATTGTTGCGATCGCCCTGGGCATTTGGGTGCGCTTTATTAACATTGAGGGCAAAGTCTACTGGCATGACGAAGCCTATACCGCCCTATTTGCTACAGGTCACAGCCGCGATGAGGCCAGAAGTCTGATCTTTGCTAATGAGCTGCGGTCTGCGGCTGAGTTGCAATCCTTGCAGCAGGTCGATCCAGAGCGTGGTGCTCAGCAGTTGCTTCAGCGTTTGATTACCGAAGATTCTCAGCATCCACCGCTGTATTATTTGGTGGCCCGCTGGTTCATGGGCATTTGGGATAACGCC
>JBCDFI010000083.1:0-13979 GCA_039178155.1 Cyanobacteria bacterium P01_H01_bin.105 | reverse complement strand
GGAGTTAGAAGAAGGTCGTTATCACACCTTGATTGCTCTGGCTCCAGATACGGTGATGTTTGAGATTAAGGAAGGTCCCTATGTTCCGGCGGCGGATAAGGACTTTTTGAAACACTTTCCAGCAGAAGGTACGGCAGCGGCACAGCAGCAGGTTCAGGCCTGGGCTGAGATGTTTTGAGACGGTTTCTGAGACGCTTAGAGAATGACACCCTTGAATCAATTACTGACTAACATCGACCACGGGTTTGAGATCTGGGTGACGCTGCTGGAGCGCACCCTGTTCTTTAAACTGTGGGGGATACCGCTGATTGTGCTGTGGCTGCTGGGAGGGTCGGTGTATCTTACCCTGCGGATGGGGTTTATCAATGTGCGGGGACTGGGCCATAGCCTAGCGATTCTACGCGGCGACTATGATGACCCAGAGGAAGTGGGCGAGGTCAGTCACTTTCAGGCACTAGCAACCGCTATGTCGGCAACGGTGGGTCTGGGGAATATTGCGGGGGTTGCGATCGCACTCCAAATTGGCGGTCCCGGAGCCGTTCTGTGGATGACCGCAGCAGGGCTACTGGGCATGACCACCAAGTTTACAGAATGCACCCTGGCCCAGCAATACCGAGTTGTTCAGGATGGTCAGGTACTGGGGGGCCCCATGTACTACCTCAGACAGGGTCTGGCCGAGCAAGGACTCAAACCCATGGGTCAGCTGCTCGCGGTGACCTTCGCTATCCTATGCATGGTCGGAGCCCTGGGCGGTGGCAACATGTTTCAAGCCAACCAATCAGCCATGGCCGTCGCGGCGCTCGGGGAACAGCTGCAGTGGAACTGGATCAGTGACCCCCATCTCTATGGTCTGATACTGGCCTTAGCGGTCGGAGCCGTCATCATCGGTGGTCTGCAGCGAATTGCCCAGGTAGCTGCCACCATTGTCCCTACTATGGTGGGGCTATATGTGACCGCCGCGCTGTGGATTGTACTGCATCACTTCGGCGAGGTACCCATGGCCCTAGGGCAAATCTGGCAGTCAGCTTGGCATCCAGGTGCTGTCGAAGGCGGCATTGTAGGGGTGATGGTACAGGGGCTGCAGCGAGGAGTATTCTCAAACGGAGCCGGTACTGGAGCCGCAGCCATTGCCCATGCCACTACCAAAAATCCTGAACCCGTCCGCGAGGGCATTGTTGCCCTGATTGAACCCCTAATCGACACCGTCCTCATCTGTAACCTGACCGCCCTAGTCTGTTTGCTCACCGGAGTGTATCGACCGGACAGTGTGGTCAATGGTATCGAACTCACCACCACCGCCTTCGCATCTGAGATCCCCATCATGACCTGGGGATTAACAATCATTGTTTGTCTATTTAGCTTTTCTACAATTATTTCCTGCTTTTACTATGGTGAAGCCTGTTGGCGCTATTTATTCGGCAGCCAAGGATTGTTTGCCTATAAGCTGCTCTATATCTTAGGCAGCTTTGCCGGTACCATCATCGGCCTCGATACGGTCATCCGCTTTAGCGACATTACGGTATTTGCCCTTGGCATTCCCAATATGCTCGGACTGCTGCTGTTGTCCAACCAAGTTGCCCAAAACCTAGAAAAATATTGGCAGACCGAACAAAAACCGGCTCAGCCCAATAAGGCAACTACCTGAGACAACGTTCAGGCTCTACCTTTTGAGGCTTTACCTTTTAGGTTTTCTTAGGAAGAGCAGAGTATAGCGACTGATCTAAACACGCTGCGCTTAGATCAGTTCATCTTCTGACAAATCAGCAACGGCACTTTTTGCAAATGGGTGTAACCTATAGACACTTTTGGCCAGTCGCATTTGGCCAGTCGTATTTGATCAATTGTCGATCTATAGAGCTGTGGTCAGGTAATGGGTAGCGATGTTTTAATTTTGACAATCTACTTTTTGGTGGTGATTTATGTGCTGTATCAAATGGCACTCTCTGTAGAAAACACCCTTGAAAATAAATTGAAGGTTGACCTCAATCGTGACATACTGCGCGATCAGATCAACCAACAGCTTGCCCAACTGCCCGATAGCCAAAAAATTACTGCAGACGTAGAAGAATTAGAAATTGAGGGAAAAAAGCTACCGCCTCAGCTAGCCCTCACAGTAGCCTCCCAACATGATCCTCAGCAAAAACGCAAGGTCATTGTCAAAGTTGGCCCTATGGGTAAGATGCCCATGGCGGAAACCTTGATGGCGTTGAATGTTGTTGTCATCAATACCACAGGTGATGCCCAGGTTTTTATTGACTGGGATAATAGCTCGGTAACAGCCGGTACCGCTCGGCAGACCCAGCGAGTGGTGCGTTCAGGCATTCCCATCAGCAGTGATTTATCTCGCTCTCAAGTACTGAGTGTGATTAATCCGGGCGAAACCTTTGTAACTAAAGTGACCGGAGAAAATCGCCTCAGTCTTGATGCTGAAACGCGCACGCTCACACCCGGTAGACCCCTGATTAATATGCAGGAAGTCGCTAGCTATATCTCGATGAAGTTTCCCGACTTCGATGACGATGAGAAGATGCCACCCGTTATGGCTTATAGTTTGGGGCTGATGATTGGTATTCGCCAGATCACCCATGATCAGACTAACCACACTGTCTATTTGCTATTACCCTTTGCATTTCAGGCTGTTTTACTCCCCGATGAGATTGCCTTTCCACCTCTGCGTTGGCTACTCAATCGTCCCCGACCTGCAACGGCTCGCGATGCTTTAAGCACACTGATTTTAGGCCGTCCCAGATTATAAATTAATACGGAAAACCTGACCTATAGCGTGAATCTGTAATCAGTTTCTTGGGAGTCTGATTGATCTATGGATATTCGTCGTATGGGTCAGGTGGCGGCGCTGATACTGCCACTGTGTATTGCTTGCAATACATCAGAGGCCAAGATTCCCAAGACGGATTTACTAGAAACCACAGCAGTATCACAGTCAGAGTCTGTCTTAGCCCAGACCGCCTCAGCCGATTTAACCCAGCTGAGACAGGTCCCCCCCAATGGATTAGATAGTCTGGATGAGACTGGCTTTAGATATTTCCAAACCATGGGGCCGATGGAGTATGCCACCAGACTCGGTGGCGTGCCCAATGCTCCGACCTGGCGGGTACGGGTACGACTTTATCCCAATTGGCAAAACGCTGACTTGGTTTATCAGGTCAAGGTTGATCACTACAATCTATCGCCAACCCTCTATAGGAACTTGGTGCGTAGCTATGGTGCAGGCAATGTGGACCCAAGGCTGGATGACTCTACACCTCACAGCAGCATTGCACTTGAGTTTTTACCAATTATGAATGTGGCGGCTGACTGGATACCAGACTCGACCCAAATCAGCCAATCAGGCGTTGACTTAAATCCTACCTGCGGGCTGGGGTTGGGCTGTGCGTCTCTAGAAGCACCCAACGATCTGAGTGAGTGGGGTCCAAATGAGGCAAACATTGCTCTAGATGCAGCCCCTTGGGATACAGAGAATGAGTCGCTTTATGGGCTGGTGCGTGCTTTAGCCAAACAGGCTGGCTGGCTAGAGGACGGCTGGATATTACCCAGCGAAATCCCTGAAGGTATTAGTGCCGAGCGCCCTTGGGTAGAAGTATTGGTGACAAACTATGCCGGTAATGGCGGTGGCTATATGGCCCAGTGGATTGAATATGGGGCCGATGACAGCATCCGCGCTAAGGTTTATCAGATTTATGTCGATGACATAGGCACAAGCGGCAACGCTAGCACTGGCTATATTTGCGGTCGTGGCAGTCGGGCTGGGCAGATCAGCCAGGTGTGCCCTTAAGGGTGTGTGCTCACAAGACGGTTGCGGATAGCGATGCCGTCTTGATATCGACGTGATACGCCCTATGTAACAGAAATCTTAAGCCTTAAAGCGCTTTAGATTAGAGGCCATTTTTACCATGCACCAAATCACATACAAAGCTTAAACAGCAGGCTTTTTGGGAAATTTTTGAGTCCATTTTTTTGCCTTTATACAACCCCAAAAATCAGCCTTTTACCAGGTCAGCAGTCTTAATATTTTTCGAAATATTAACTAAATCCGCAAATCTTAAGATAGTATTAAAAATAATTAGTTTTGAATTATTCTTTCTCTCCAAATCATAAATAGGATTTGGCAGGGTCTATGACAGTTAACTAACAACGTTGAGAGTCTTCGAAAATTCATTTGTATATCAATTGAGAGGCTTTTTACTCTCTTGGTTTTTGGCCTACCTGGGTTGTCAGTGGTTAAAACGCTAGCCAATTCACTACACCGTCATAATCTATCCAAAAGAATTCCTCGATTGTCTCTCTTCTCAATCATTTCAGTAAAGGATTCTTTCTGTGATGCTGAATAACGGCGCAGCTGCACTCAAAAATTTGCCGACCTGTTCTATGGGTCAAAATCAGGGAAAGGTATCCATTTTTATCGATGCTGCCCATGTTTTTTATGCCGCTTCAACGCTAGGCATCGAGATTGATTACAGCAAGTTAGTGTCTCTATTGATTCCACAGGGTCGGCTACTACGAGCCTACTTCTATTCGGGAGTAGATCCTAACAATGCTAAACAGCAAGGGTTTCTTCTTTGGATGAAACGCAACGGATATCGGGTGATTACCAAAGAGATTACGGTAAAAGAGACGGCTGATAGTCCCCACCGTACCATTGATTTCTGTGTGGAAATCACCACGGATATGATTGAGCAGGCTGCCTTTTGTGACACCGTCATTTTAGTAAGTGGGGATGGTCGTTTTACTCGCTTACTCAATCACTTTACCCATTCGAGTACTCGCACAGAGCTGGTTAGCCTACAGTCTATTACCAACGATCGATTGCTCAGTGAAGCTGATAGCTCGACTGATTTTGCCAGTTTTAAAGATGCGATCGCAAAACGCCACGCAACCTATAAACGCTCTAGACTGGACGCCGCCTAAGCCATAGCTCAGTTACTCGTCACGACCTTACCTCACATCAAAGTTCATCCCAGATTAGGCATTAATTAATCCATAGGAGCCTCTACCGGTCAAAAAGGTTCCATAAAAAGTTCTTTGAGCAGTTTCGCGTTATAAAAATGATTTCATTTGATAGCACCCATCTGCGCTTGATCTGGAGCATGGTTGAAACCTATAGCCATGTACTTCAGGATTTGAGTGATGATGCCATTTGTCTGTGGCTGTCAAAGAAGATCAAAGACAGTATCCACCTCAGTCATGATGAAATGACTGAGATCAAAGCCTATATCCTCAGCCGTAGTCACTTAATTCGCGATGTTGCTAACTCACAGGGGCCGCCAAGCTACCGTGGACTAAAGAGCTATAGCAGCAAAGGTGTAGAGCTTCCATACGATAAAGCAGTATAGTCCCATAGGGATTAAAATAAGACCTGCCAAAAAAACAATAGCCGCCCTAACTGGCCAATGACGTCGAGAAATCATTGTCGTTGTATTCCAAATAATTAGTAAAGCTCTAGTCTTTCAACCAATGAGAGACTCCCTTACCTATTGGAGGCACCCTCAA
The DNA here is from genome assembly GCA_039178155.1 of Cyanobacteria bacterium P01_H01_bin.105. GTDB lineage: Bacteria > Cyanobacteriota > Cyanobacteriia > Phormidesmidales > Phormidesmidaceae > Leptothoe. Next base: position 8,471 of record JBCDFI010000083.1, on the reverse strand, counting down.
AAGAGCTGTTTAACAATATTCTGTGAGCCTGCTCAAACTCGACGTCGATATCAATTCGACACTCTGGCTAACGTTTAGGACCAAAACATATCAGCCAAAGATTTTCTTTACATCTATGGTTAATATTATTGACTGTGTTAAGAGAATCTGAAACTCTCTTAATTTTTCTTAATTTTCCCAGAGGCAGAAAAATATACTAAGTTGTGTCCTGTAGCTAGTTCCTCGCCATCCTATCCAGAATGAGACAGTCCGACCCGCTACACGATCCAGGTAGATTCCAGCAAGACCATGAATCATTTCCTGTGCATCTCATCGGGCTGACCCAACCCCATGGTGTGTTGATGGTTCTAATGGAGTCAACTTTCACCATTGTTCAAGTTAGTGGCAATACCCTCGATCACCTTGGTGTCAGCTCTCAGACATTGCTAGGTCAGTCTGTATTGGATTTGCTAGCCCCCTCGACCGTACAGACATCGCTACAGCAAAGATTACAGACCTGCACCGAGCATTCGAGCTATATCCCCGTCAATATTGCCCTAGCAGACAGCATCAAACGATTTGATGGACTGATTCATCGAATCAATGGGTCCATTATTTTGGAGCTAGAACCCGCTGACCTGCTAACAGATCTCCAAACGGCACCACAGATATTACAAAGCAACCTCCATCAAGCCATTGCTCGCCTACGCAGCATCAACGACATTACTGATTTTTTGCAAACCGCCGTCACAGAAATACAGGCGTTAACCGATTACGACCGAGTTATGGTCTACCAGTTTGATGAACACAATGCCGGTTCGGTTGTAGCTGAAGTAAAACCACCTGAAGAGGTCACTTATCTGGGATTGCATTACCCAGCAACAGATATTCCGACGTTGGTACGGCAGCTTTATCAGCAAAACATGGTGCGCTTCATTCCAGATTTAACAGCCCCGCCCATCGAGCTGATAGCCATAGACCAATCTGATCAACCATCGCTTGATCTAAGACATGCCATCCTCAGAGGCGTAGATCCATGCTGCATCGAATATCACCAGAATATGGGAGTCGCAGCATTACTGGTCATTGCCTTGGTAAAGGACAGTCAGCTTTGGGGGCTGATTTCATGCCACCACCAGACTCCAAAATTTTTACCCTATTCTGTACGCTCGGCCTGTGAAGTATTAGGTCAGCTGGTGGCAGCCGAACTCGGTAGCAAAGTAGATAGAACTGAGCTGAACTATCTCAACAACTTACAAGCGATTCAGGCTGATTTTGTCAACTCAATTGCTAAGGCCGAGAATTTTAAACAGGCTTTGATTGAGCCAGCTCCACGCCTATTGGATGTGGTCAGCGCTCAAGGAGCAGCTGTCTGTCTCGACCAAGACATTACATTAATTGGCAATACCCCTGCTTTAGAGGAGGTCCAGGCGCTGATCAAATGGTCTACAGCGGAAACCTCTACGGAGATTTTTTATACAGACTGCCTATCAGACACCTATCCTGCAGCTGCCACGTTTAAGGCAACCGCCAGTGGCTTAATCGTGTTAAAAATCTCGCAGTTTCGTCGCTATCTTATTTTGTGGTTTCGTCCTGAAGTACTGCAAACGGTGCACTGGGCGGGCGATCCTCGTCTGTCTACCCAGCAGACGGACGAGGGACAGGTCGTACTGTGTCCACGTGCCTCGTTTGAACAGTGGCAAGAAACGGTTCAAGCAACGGCTCTGCCCTGGCACACAGCAGAAATCGCCAATGCAGTAGCGCTAAAAAACGCCATTGTTGGCATTGTGCTCAAAAAAGCCGATGAACTGGCTCAAATCAACCTTGAGCTAGAGCGTAGCAACCATGAACTTGACTCATTTGCCTATGCAGCCTCCCATGATCTAAAAGAACCGCTACGGGGAATTACCAACTTTTCGAGCATTCTTTTAAAGCGCCACAGTCAATCCTTAGATGAATCTGGGGTCAAGCGCTTAAAGACTCTAGTCAAGTTAGCAGAGCGGATGGATGGGTTGATCGATGCTCTGTTAAAGTTCTCGCGATTAGGCCAAGCCGCGTTACACTTTCAGCCTACTGACCTCAATATCCTGGTACCCACAGTTGTGGATATGCTGCAGGCCGGTCGTGAGGATAGTACGCCTTCATTCCAGATTCAGATTCCGCGTCCGCTTCCTACGGTGAGCGCTGACCCGATCTTGATTACAGAGGTTTTTAGCAACCTGCTCAGCAACGCGCTGAAATATACCGATAAACCCCAGCCTCTTGTTGAGATTGGCTATTTGACTGATGAAGAGCGACAGAATCGAGCTGCTGCTACCGATATAGCACCTGATACTTGCATAATCTATGTTCAAGATGACGGCATCGGCATTCAAGAACGTCATTTTCAAAACATTTTTCGCCTCTTTAAGCGCCTACATGAACGCGATAGCTATGGCGGTGGTACCGGGGTAGGGTTAACGATTGCCAAAAAGATTATTGAACGCCACGGCGGACGTATCTGGGTCGAGTCTAACTATGGCGAGAAAACAACATTTTACTTCGTGCTAAACTGTAAAGAAAAATAAACTCCAGCAGAAAATAAATTCTTTATTAAGTTTATGCAGCAAAATACCAAAACACCTTTATTAGTTGTTGAAGACAGCGATGAGGACTTTGAGGTTCTGCAGATCTTTATGGAAGATCTGGCTGTTGCTAACCCTATTTATCGCTGTACGACTGGCGATAAGGCGTTGGATTTTTTGTATCGCAACCAAGTCACAGAGACAAATGCGGTAGTTCGGCCTTCGATGATTTTGTTAGATTTAAATCTTCCTGGAACCGATGGCAGAGAGGTTCTAGTACGTTTAAAACAGGACGATCAGTTTCGTGAGATTCCGATTGTTATTTTTACGACCAATTCTGATCCAAAAGATATTAAATTTTGCTATAGAAAAGGGGCAAATGGTTACTTAATAAAACCTGTTAGAACGGAAAGATTTGAGAAAGCTATTCAGGCGTTTGTAAACTACTGGCTAAACACAAATACTCCCCCTGATTGGGTTGAGTTGACTGGCACAAATAGCGATTTAACTTAACGGTGTTGCTTAGGGTTTCGACACTCTAACTATTTACTTCAAAGCAGTGTCAGCGTGAATAGAGCGTGCTTCTGATGATCTTAAAAGGCCTCAGACTATATATTTTAAGACATTCGGCGGCAAAACATTAATTTTTGTGTATTTAATTTTATATTTTATTAACAATTAAAAGTAAGGTGACATCCTGATAGATAAAGCGGTCTCCTGTCTGCCATGTCTTCGGCTCACTCACTTCTTATTGTTGACGATTGTCCAGAAGATCGGGAGGTTTATCGCGAGTACCTTTCGCGAGATCCCCACAATACCTACGAATTTTGCGAGGCGGCCTTAGCCGAAGTTGGTCTAGAACTCTTTTTAGAAAAGCAGTTTGATGTAGTATTGCTCGATTTCTACATGCCCGATATGACAGGGTTAGAATTTCTTGGGCAGCTGCAGAAACACCAGCGTAAGGTACAGTCTCCCATCATTATGCTGACTGGCCAAGGCAATGAGGATCTTGCCGTCCAGGCGATGAAGCATGGGGTGCAGGATTATTTGGGTAAACAACATTTGCAACCTGAGCTGTTACAGCGCACGGTCAGAAGTGTTATTCAGCAATCTCATCTCCATACTGCTTTACATAAAACCCGTGAGCAGCAGCGGTTGACAGCGACTACTGCTCTGCGTATTCGACAGTCTCTAGATCTTGAGCAAATTCTCGATACGACCGTGGCTGAAGTGCAGCAGCTGTTGGAATGTGACCATGTTGCCGTTTATCAATGTGGTTCACAGCAGGCCCTGACTATCAAAGCTGAATTGGGCGGTCGCTGTGCAAAAGCCATCTCTGATCTAGCGGGTGTGTCCGCTTGTATGCACCGTGACAGTGTAGATTGGCCCTACGCCAGCGAGCACCAAGAGCTGACGGCTCCCATTTTGATTAATGCAATGCAGTCGTCTCAGAGTTATACCTGGGGATATCTAGTAGCTCATCAATGCTCTAAAGTTACAGCATGGCAGTCAGAAGAACAGTCTCTTCTCAATGAACTGGCAGTACAGCTTGCGATCGCAATCCAACAATCCGAACTTTTATCCCAAACCCAGATAGCCCTAGAAAAAGCCCAAGAACTCAACCATTTCAAATCCCAAATTTTGGCGACCGTTTCCCACGAATATCGATCTCCTCTGTCCGTCATTCTGGGGGCATCATCCACACTTGAGCGTCATGGCGAACACTTAGATGACTCCCAGCAGGTTCGCTTTCTCAGCATGATTCAAGACAAAGCCAGACACATGACCCGACTGGTTGACAACATGCTAGTGATGCATCAGTGCGAGCTAGACCAAGCCAGATTTGAACCAACCCCGATGAACATTCTTCAATTTGTGGCCGATATGGTCGAAGAACATCGAGAGACTACAGCAAATCATGAGCTAATCTGCCAAATAACCGGTAAGACCAGTGATTTTTGGGGCGATCAAGGTGTCCTAAGGCTAGTTATTGACAACCTGCTCTCCAACGCCATTAAGTTTTCTCCCGACGGCGGCCGTATTGAAATTCATCTTCTCGGCAACGATACATCGATTACTCTCTCCATCAAAGACTTTGGCATCGGGATTCCTGAGACAGAGCAGCCCAATCTGTTTCAATCCTTTAGTCGCGCTAGTAACGCTAGTCATATTCAAGGGATCGGTTTAGGGCTATCAATCATCAAGGCCTGTATTGATTTGCACGAAGGTACCCTCAATCTAGAGAGTCAGGAAGGACGTGGCACAACCATCTCTTTCAAACTCCCAAAACACCCCAAATCCATTCAACATATTTACCCAAATAAATCGAGCTAGCCCGTCTGATGGATAAGAGATTTTTTATCCGTCAACGGCTAGATCGGCATGCGATACCCCATTCCCCGGACGGTCTCAATCATATAGCTGCCTAGTTTTTTACGCAGATAGCCTACATACACATCCACTACGTTAGAGCCGGGAGCAAAGTCGTATCCCCAAACGCGATCAAGCAGCTGCTCGCGACTTAGCACCTGCCCTGGGTGACTCATAAAGGTCTCAACTAACGTAAACTCACGGGCGGATAGCTCAATCGCTTTTTCCTCTACGTGAACTAATCGCGTCCGCAGATTAAGAATAATATTCCGATGTTTGAGTAACCACTCCTGTTCAGGTGCAGAATTCACTGTTCGCAACCGAGCCCGAACACGCGCTAGGAGTTCTTCAAATCGAAATGGCTTAGTCACATAATCATCTGCCCCCAGCTCAAAGCCTGTAAGCTTATCGGAAATGTCATCACGCGCAGTCAAAATGATGATCGGAATGGTACAGCCCTGGCCTCTTAACTCTTCGAGAACAACTAAACCATCCTTACCGGGTAAACCCAAGTCCAGCACAATCAGTTCAAAATCACCATTGAGAGCATACTCAATAGTCTCCGGACCAGTAGTTGCAATTACCGCTGTAAACCCATTGGCCTGCAATCCCTTATCCACAAAGCTAGCAACCCGTGGCTCATCTTCTGCAATCAAAATCCGTTTCATTGATGCCTCTTTCTATGGCTTATCAGATCAAACACTACTCTATGGGTAGTTTTAGAGTAAAAACAGAGCCAACCCCAGGCTGACTAGACAGCCCAATCTTACCTCCATGAGCCTCAGCGATAGCTCGGACAATCGCTAACCCTAACCCCGAACCATCAGATTTCCGCTGGGTGTACTGCACCCGTGCAAAACGATCAAAGATGCGGGTTTGTTCTGCTATGGGAATACCTTCCCCTGAATCTTTGATCCAAAACTCCACTTGACCATTCGTATCGCTGCGACACCCTAACTTAATAAAGTCACCAACTTGAGTGTGCTGAGCCGCATTGTTCAGTAAATTTAGCAGCGCTCCTGTCAACCGTTGTGGATCGGCAACAATCTTTGCCCGTGTCTCTATTTGTAGCTGCCAATCACGCTCGGCCAGAGTGTGAGCCTTAGCAAATAGATCAGCACAAAAGACAGGAACATCGATAGTTTCCAAATGCAAGAAATTAGGATGCTCAGACTTAACAATAAGAATTAGATCATTTACCAAGCGGCTCATGCGAGCCAGTTCATCCAACACCAACTCTACCGTTTCAGCTTGATCAGCCGGGTCATCGTCCATCAGCTCTAAATGTCCTTGTATAATCGTAATGGGGGTACGCAGCTCATGGCCGGCATCATTAATAAAATTTCGCTGACTGTGGAACGCTCCCTGCAGACGGTCCATCATGGAATTAAATGTTTTTGCTAGCTCTGCAAGTTCTCCTGTACCGTTCACCTCAATCCGACCATCCAAATCAGTCTCATTGATAGAGCGAGCTGTTTCAACAAGCTTTCTAACAGGCTGTAGCACGTGCCCTGTTACCATCCACGCGAGTCCCAAGGCTAGCAATAGTAGACTACTTACTACCTTCGCAAAAACATATAGGCCCGCTAACGCTTCCTGCCGTTCTCCTGCAGAAAGATGACTAATAACAACCTGACCACGCACCTCACCATTAACGACTAGAGGTTTAACCGCATATAGAACAATCCCTACAGCGGGATCGTGTGTTTTATATTCTGCCTGGATAATTTCTTTGGTTTTGGCCCAACTCTCAAATAAATCTGATCCGGTATCAATAATTTCAGGTAGGGCAACGGGGGTAGACCGATAGACATTGCCATCTAAAATAGCAACGATATAGTTGTCATCTTCTGGCAATGTATTAGACAAAAAATCATCTATAGTCTTCGATAGGGTCTCAACTGAAGGATTATCAGATTCAAACCACGCTGCATAGACAGACCTAAATTTCTGTATCTCTTCTGAGAGTCCCGCCTCAACCCGTGAATCGACCGCAGAGAATAACAATGCACGATAGATGGGTATTGCAACTGCTACAGCCGTTAACATAAAGGCTACATAGAGAAAGAAAATTTTAGTTCGGACTTCTTTTAAAAATCCAAACAGCCCAGAACGCTTCATATTGCAAAGTTACACCATACTCTAGAAGAGTTTACCCTGAAACTTTACCCTAAAAACAGAATTTCAGAATAAAGTTTTAAGACAAATTAGGCTTCATTTCGAAGACACTTGTGAGAATCCTTATAAATAGTAAAAATGCCCTTCAAGGCTGGGGATTTTATACTGTGACATTTCAAAAATTGTCTATTCTTTAGAGATAGGTTTACTGGCTAAGATAAGCCTTCATGAGAGTTTTCTCATCTTCATAAGGAAAGACAGAGACTCACGAGAATTTCGAGGAATTTCCTAAATAATCTAATTTAAGGCTAAAAATCTTGATATATGAGGTTTCTCAGAACAGAGGACTCTTAAAATCAAACTTCTTTAATTCTTATTAACAGAGTGCTTATAACTTTCTAAAGTCCTTCAAGGCATTCTTTTTACACATTTTGGCCTTGTATAAATGTTTTCTTAAACTGGATCTCATGAGATCGTTCTAATCACCTCTTCACTCAGAATTTAAGAGAGCCATTGATAGTAGAGTCATCAGCGAACGACGACTACCGGAGGACAAATTATGCGTGTATCTGTCATTGGCACTGGCTACGTTGGGTTAGTAACCGGGGCTTGTTTAGCCCATATTGGTCATGAAGTACTATGTGTTGATAATAATGCTGAAAAAGTTGCCACGCTACAAGCTGGTAAATCGCCTATCTACGAACCTGGTCTAACGGACATCATGGGTTCAGAGCAGCTGGCCTTTACAACTGACTTAGCTGCTGGTGTAAACCATGGCGAGATTCTGTTTATTGCTGTGGGTACACCACCATTACCCACTGGAGAGAGTGATACTCGCTATGTAGAAGCTGTGGCCCGTGGCATTGGCCAGCACATGGGAAGCGACTATAAAGTAATTGTCAATAAATCTACAGTGCCTGTGGGGTCGGGTGATCGGGTTCAGCGCTTGATTTTGGATGAAGTAGAGGCTCGAAACACTCAGGTAACGTTTGATGTGGTGAGTAATCCAGAGTTTTTGAGGGAGGGATCGGCTGTATACGACACCTTTAACCCAGATCGGATTATTTTGGGTGGTCAGTCCGTCAAAGCAATTGGGCGGATGAAACAGCTGTATGCCCCCATTGTTAAACGTCTGTTCGCAGTGGATACTTCGCGACCTGAGGTGCCTGTGGTGGTCACAGACTTGGCTTCAGCAGAAACCATCAAGTACGCAGCTAATGCTTTTCTGGCGACAAAAATTAGTTTTATCAATGAAATTGCCAATATATGCGATCGCATCGGCGCTGATGTTAATCAAGTGTCCCAGGGCATTGGCCTTGACAGCCGTATCGGTGAGAAATTTCTGCAAGCGGGCATCGGCTGGGGCGGCTCCTGCTTTCCCAAAGACGTGTCAGCCCTGATGCATATTGCGCAAGACTATGGCGTACAAACTGCGCTGCT
>JBCDFI010000082.1:0-14016 GCA_039178155.1 Cyanobacteria bacterium P01_H01_bin.105 | reverse complement strand
CTTATTCAAGCTGCAAATCTGTTTCCAAATTTTCGTAGATGATGTCGAGGCCGCGAGTATCGGTAAAGATAAATTCGGTCCGGCGATCGCGGGCATAGTCAATGCGAGCAGTGCCGCTCGATACCCGTTGTGTTTCACCAAAGGAGCGAATGCGCATCCGTTCAGGGGCAACACCTCGCTGTAGTAGGTAGTTTCTAGCTGCCAAAGCGCGTCGTTCGCCCAAGGCCTGGTTGTAGGCGTTGCTGGCTCTAGGATCGGTGTGTCCTTCAAGCTCTACGGTAATAAATGGATACTCGCCTAAAACGGCAATAATCTCATCCATAATGGCAGCGGATTCAACTGAGATAGTTGATTGGTCAAGGGCAAAGTGAATGGTGCGAGGAACCCGCAAAATCAGTGGCTCTGGTGGCAGCTCTGGCTCTGGCTCCGGTGGATCTTGGGCAATCTCACAGCTTGGTAGTGTGGGTGTGGTCGGGCTCTCGCCTAGAACGCCTAGGCCAGTAATGGCTGAAGGTTCGGAGGTGCCGTAGGTATCGTCGGTTGCGATCGCGCTGAGCAATGTACCTTCTGGAGCATCAACACCCACGCTAAAGCCGCCAGTCTCATCGGCGGATACGGTGGTGACATACTCGTTAAGGGCTCCGTAATATCCCTGGCGGTCGACTACCTTGTAGATATCGATGGCAGTGCCCGGATCGGCAATACCGCTAAGAGTGGCCTGACCACCGCTGAGTGGAAAGGTATAGTCGTCAAACTCAGGCGCATTAATGGCTCCATTGGCCGTGTCTCGTCGCCGCATCGGAGAATTACGCGGTGGATTGGGGCCGTCAGTCCGCTGAAAATCCTGGATACCGCTCTCGTCATTAAAGCCAAGGTCAACACTCAGTCCATCTAACGCTGCAAACGTATTGTCGCGAATAATATTGCCTTCACTGCGGGGATAGGATGCGATCGCCACACCAGGCCCAGGCTGATGTTGGATAACATTTCCCGTCACCTCATGACCACTACCCATAAGATAAATAGCTGCCCGTCTAAAGCGTCGGCCATTGAACCGGATATCGTTTTGATAAATGCGCGCCGATCCTTCAGGCTTAAACATAAAGACGCCACTGCCATCCGTGCCGCACATGAGATTACCGTGGATCTGGGTGCCATCAATGTTGCCATCCAGGCGAATCCCATCGGGAATGCCAGCAACACCATTGGCTCTCATGGTGTTTTCAGTCACCTCCATGCCCATAGCCTGGGCTCCGGTGATGATGCCGCTACCCTCATGAAATTCAATCCGATTGCGCTGAATAACTGTATCTAAGCCATTAAAGACAAACACACCCAGGGCAGACATCTGTTCTTCAGGCGGCATTTGTCCGGAGGGTGACATTCCCAGCCAGTTGTCTTCGACTACCACACCCACTGGGGCATCTGAGTCTTCGTCAGGACGCAGGTCGCGCCACCCAGGAGTATCAGGCAGTCCAGCGTCTACCGGGGGAACCAGGTGAGTGATAAAAATATCGGCTGGTGGCGTTGTTTGGGTAGAACGGTGTCTAGATGAAAACCCATACAGGCTCAGCCCTCGAACCGTGACATTATCAGCGGTGATGGTCAGCCCTCGCACCACTTCAGCCCCCGTCGCTGGAGTCAGCGCCACTAAGGGCGTAGGCACTGGCGTAACCATCGTATCGGTGGTCGAAATAGGGCCATAACCGGGTTGGCTAGCGCCGTCGACCAAGGTTCCTGCCGCCATGATCGGCGGTAGTTCTGTAACCAGTTCGATGGTGGTACTATCCGTCAAGCTAAATCTGATCGATGGCTCAGCTGCAGGGGTAACTCGGGCCTGTTCCGCCGTGCTCAGTTCAGCGAGGGGTAATGTGCCATTGACCACTTCAATCGCTTCTCGCAATGTCAGCGCGTCATCAGGACGAATAGCCCCGTCACTAGATGAATTGACAATCACAGAGTAAGGCGTAATCTCTTGGGCATTCACTGCTTGAGCCGTAACTGTTTGAGCGACCAGGGCGACCGCTAACGTGGCTGCTGTCCTAACTAGTTTGGATACATGCATGATGGATTTCATTACTCCTCACCCCCGACAGTTGTCTGTGTAACCTCAGCCGCTGGGGCCACGCTATCAGTGATGTCTGAAGCTGGAACGACACTAACTGGTTCTGCCGACGGCGGCGAACCGTCTGCCTCAACTAAAGACTCTTCCTGCTGGGCAGGGGCTACCTGCTGGAGGCCAAACTGATCCCAAAGTTCGTTGACCTTAAAGGTTATGCCGATGTACGGGCCATCGTCAGACCGATAGCCGCTGCCGCCCAAGGAGCGATCGTTGACGCTACCAAAGCTGTAACCGACTCCAAGCCTCAGATCTGGGGTCATGTAGTAGCCTGCTTCAAGGGCAAACCCCACCTCGTCATAATTGGTTTCTGGCTGGGTGATATAGCGGACCTCACCAGTGACATCCCAACGATAGGCAAAGCGGTGAGTAGCTCTAAGCTGACCCAGATGAATTGCATTAGACGACGTCACATCCAAAGAATCGAGGTCAGCATTGGTAGACCTTAAAGCATATTTGCCGTAAAACTCCCAGCGCCAGCTGGGGGCATAAATGCCTTCCATGGCCAGGGTATGTTCCTGAATAGAATCAGAGCCCGCACCCACCAGCAAGGCATTGGGGGTACTAGAGGGATTAATGGCATATTCATAACTCAATAAGCCATTAAACTTGTCGCTGTGGGGATTACGGTAAGCTAATCCCAGACGGGCGCTGGTAGAACTGTTTAATCGGTTGGTAACGGTGTCGTTAGTAAAGTTGGCAAAATTGGCATGTTCGATGCGGGCTAGCGTTGTCAGGGCCGATGAGAGTTTACCGGCAGCGGATGCGGTAATCACTGTATTGTCACCACCCTCAGAGTCACGATGCTCAAATCGGGCACTAGCTTGAAAAGCAGAATTATCGGTGTACTCCAGCCCCATGGTGTAGGTGGTACCGCTGACTAGTCCTAATGACGCCGCCGATTGACCCACCGCATAGGGCTGCGCAAATCGACTGCCACCGGTGATGGAGGATAGACTGTCGCCAAAAATCCGCTGGAAGCCTAAATCTGCATGAAGACCAGGCCCGAGATTAATGCGATGGTTTAGTCCCAGGGCTCCTTGACCACTCATGCCGTTGTTGGCTCCCAGGATGGAATAACGACCGGTCAGATGGGTGTTATCGGTGAGATCGTAGTTGACAAGTGCATCGACGGTCGTCAGAGCATCGGGGGTGATGTCATCGTCGTGGAAAAACCGCTGAGCAAATCTCAGGGTCACTTCTGGCAATACATCCCAATCAAGACCCACAACGGTTTGACCAGGGTAGGCGTCATCTTCATCACCGAGGGCGATGTCTGTCTGGGTCCGAAAGGTTAATTTTTCGGCCAGGGGCCAGGTTAACCCTGCGGAGAGTTGGCTCGATTCGATATCGTCACCGGTTACTCGATCGTTGCGATCGCGATATACCCAGTCCAAATTTCCTGTCAGAGCCCCAAACTGCTGCTGAATACCAGCCCGAACAGTTGTGATCGAGTTGTTTACCGTGGCACCGTCAGATCGAACCAAGCCCGGATTAATAATCTGATCCAAGGTGGTTGGAATCAAATCTTCATTACCCTGATTCCGCTCGCGATCAAACTGTACCTGTAGCTGAGTGTTACGACTCAGGTTATAGCCCAGCTGCCCACCCCAGCGAGTTTGACCTGCTCTAAAGCTTGTGGTGGCCGTATTGCGAAAACCGCTATCAGCTTCTCTAAAGTAGGCTGTACCTGCCAGGTCAGGGGTGATTGTGCCCGTGGCCTCGACCCTAATGGCTGTACCCTCTTCATCCACGGTTGGATTATCCAGTGAAGAGCGGGCTATTTCAGCCACCAGCTGTCCCGAATCTCCCAGCTGTAGCAGCGCATCCACGCCAATCAGGCTAAAGTCCTGAGCACCCTGATCTTCAAAAATAGCTGACGCTCCTACCCAGCTAGGCGAGTCTAGACTGGTGTCAAAGTTGTACTGGAGCCGTCCACCAAATAGATCACCATCATCGTCGTCGCCATCCACTTGGTATGTGGCAACAATGCGGCGGACCAAAGCTGGCCCAAAGGGATTGGCATCAACACTAGATACCGGGCTGTTAAACAAAATTGAGCCACGGTCATAGTCAATGGTGTAATCGACACCTCGTACCAACCGAACTCTTTCGATTACTGTTCCGGGTCGGTTAAGTTCCTCAATTTCAAAAAAGAGATCTTCACTGCCAGCTAGGATCAGACGACGCGATAGGAAATAGTAGCCGCTGGTACCATCAGGTACAATCGTGTCGCGCTGCAGCGCCCGTAAGTTGTTGGCATATAGTGCTGTTAGCTGTAGCCCATTGGTGAAGGTGTAATTGCCCTTAAAGCCGTGGAGTTGGCGATTTAAGGCGGAAAACTCCTGGGAGAACCGAGAGAATTCTGCTGTATCGTAATCTCCCCACATAAAAAAGTCAGGCTCATAGCCGACGATCTGAGAATCTCGCTCAAATCGAACGTAGAAACTGTCGATGGATGGGGTTAAAAAGTCGGTAGTTGAGCTATCTCCGTAGGTAGGATAGGTTTGCTCACAGTTCTGAACATCCCGATAGAGACGATTGTCATTACAGCGTTCATTCAAGGCGCGATCGCTGTTAAATGCGGCTGTCAACAGCCAGCTGCCAATGGTTCCTGTAGCAAAAATACCCGCGTCTAGATCAGCGTTATAGTCTCCGATATCCCCTGGATCTAAGAAGTCAGCATAACGACCCCAAAAATCCGTTGCCCCAGGCCCAAAGCGAAAGTCAACGACACCTGCCACCAGAGAGGGGCGATAGGGAGTGGTGAAATTAATCTGGGTATATCCGTCCAGCTCGGCAAAAGACTGTCGAGCGGTGTCTGGGTCATCTACTAGACCTAACGCTTCTCGCGCTTGCACACTAGCCCGGACGGTGACAGATTGAGCATCCAAGGATGAGCGCAGCTCGACATCAAATTCTCCTTGGCGAGCCAGCACCTGGAAACCACCACGGTCAATATCGTAGTCAGCACCAATAAATGTGCCTGCTGAGGCGGTTAGTGTGACCACCACATCTTCGCTAACAGGCTGCCCAGATGCGTCTAAAATGCTCCCCGTGAGTCCCAGGGTGGACCGACCGTCAGCCGGAACAAACGAATCACCTGTGGGAAAAATCTCCAGGGTTAACTCATCGCCCAGTTCATCTTGAATCAGCGGGGGTAGGGTATTTGGCACCTGCCGAATAATTGTGCCGTCGATAAACCCTTCGGCCTCACCGGGATCTTCTTCGATGGGCAGTGTATTTAAGTCCAGCAAATCGGTCGGTAAATCCTCACTGGCCTGGGTCAATAGCTCAGAAGTCTCAGCAGGGGTGATGGAAACGTCTGTTTCAATCGTTGTTGATACAGCGGTTTGTTCTTGAGCCGCTTGAGATGGTTGTAGCAGTGCCACCACACCCGTCAGGGTCGTCAGCAGTCCTAGACAGACTGAGTTGGATAACAAACGTATCATCATTAGTTCTGGCCCTCCCCAAAGGTCGGTGTTACTGCAAAGTTCATCCGTGCCAGCCCACCTGGCTCTAAGCGCACCAATCGAGACTGGCTGTTGTTTTCTAGACGGTAGAGATTGGGGGCTAAGGTATAACCTGGCAAACTACTCAGATCGAGCACACCCACGCGATTGCCTGAAACTACGTTGGCCATAGAGAAGAGACCATCGGGGTCAGCAATAATACGGTTGCCGTCGTCAAGATAGATGACCGCATTGGGTACACCCGCCTCGCCCGATTGTTGCTCGCCGTCAAAGTTCTTATCTACAAAGATGCGGCCAATAATGGTGCCGCAGTCAGACAAAATGCCAGGACGAATGGTCAAGCTAAATTCAGCCTGAACAGTGGGGAACCCAGGGGCTGAGGCGCTGGCGACGTTAACACCAGAGCCACGTACTGAATCTGGCGTCAGTGTTACAGCATATAGAATTTGAACTATGGAGTTAGCTGCTAAAGAATCAAACTGAAAATTAAGCTGTCGTTCTGAGACAGAAAAATTTGTCAAATTAGGCGGTATTGGCGCGTTATTGACTGAATTTTCGATATATTCCAAGCCCCGTGGCAGATTGTCTGTAATGGTCAGAGGTGTGGCGGCTACCGTACTCAAATTTTCAACTAAGAGTCGATAGATGACGACATCACCTGGCTCAGCGGCGGCTTTATCAGCTGTTTTTGTTATTCTCAGTAGCTGATTGTCAACGGGTGGTGTGCCAATTGTTGTTTCGTTACTAGGGGCTCTCACCCTAGGGCGATTCGGGTTGGCCGGATCGTCAAATGCACCGGATGCCGTATTAGTAACCTGAACCTGAGCCACCACAGGCTCCACAGGGGTATGGGCATAAACTAATAGTGTGCTTAGTAGGACCCCTACTAAGAAAAAACTTACAGCTTTAAGCAGATGCCGAACGGCACCTCTTGGACGGTTTTTCAAAACTCTCATGACCCCTCACAGGCACCAACAACAAGGCAAACAGCTAGCACTACCTTTGATCTACAAGCAACTCGAAGCAACGATTCAGGCTTGTGACCGACGTGAGTATAGTCATAAACACCCTGAACCGAAAATTTATCTGTGAAAACCCTAACTCCCCTCTGATTAAAGGGCTAGAAAAATTTACTTAACTGTGAATGTTAGACACCCTGCAAATCAAGGAAGTTTGCCGTATTTATACGGTTATTCCTATCTCTGGTCAAGGATTATTACACTCTGGTTTGGATGAGTGCAATACCTCACTGCGTTAGTCAAAAAGTAGGAACTTACACTGACGTTCTGCAAATCAGGAAAGTTTGATGGTAAATGAAAAAAAATCTCTAAGTTTTAGCCATTTTGCCTATTAAATCCGTTGGGATCGCTGCTCTCATGTTCTGATTTAAGAGAGGTTTGCCCTTTATTGAAGATCGCTTGAACTAACGTGAAGAATTATTGAAGGTTACATTGCGACATATTTTTCAGTAAACCGTAATGCCGATTGACAGTGGTTTTAGTGATTTTGAGGCAACGTCCAAAAACCGATTTTCCATGGCTCTGACATGGCAGCTTGAGGTGATAGCCTGCCTGGACAAGCCGATTCTGGAACCCTGTTTTTAGCAGCTCTGTTTACAGCGGGTGTGTCAGTTTAAGGCCGTTCTTAGCTGCTGGCAGAAATGTTCAACCTCTGAAATACCGCTAACAGCATCGTTAGTGGCTAGCCGTTTGACAAAGGCGCTGCCAACAATGACTCCATCGGCACCCCATGTTTTTAGCTGGGCGGCTTGTTCAGGAGAGGATACTCCAAACCCTACCCCAATAGGCTTATCGGTGACGGCTCGCAGCTCTTGCAATAAATCCTGGACTCGATTGCCAATCTGTTGGCGTATGCCGGTAACCCCTGTGACACTGACTAGATATATAAACCCTTGACACTGCTGTGCGATCGCAACAATCCGTTCTTTAGGGGTCGTAGGTGCCACCAGTAGCGTTACCTCAATGCCAATTTCTTTTGCTGGCTTTAGCAGAACATCCATTTCCTCAAGCGGTAAATCAGGCACTACTAGACCCCGCGCCCCCGCTTGATAAATATCCCGCAAAAACTGTTCAATCCCTCGATTAAGGATGGGGTTGTAATAGGTAAACAGCACAATAGGGGCAGATAGCTCTGGTGATACCTGGGTAACTAGATCCAAAACAGCATCTAACGTAACACCACGTTCCAACGCTCGGGTAGCGGCGGCCTGAATAACTGGGCCATCGGCTAACGGGTCAGAATAGGGAACCCCCAGCTCAATTAAGTCCGCTCCAGCACGATCCAATGCCCGCAGAGTCTCCGCAGTAGCTGCTAAATCAGGATCGCCAGCTGTAATAAATGGAATAAGCGCACAGCTGTTTTGGTCTCGCAACGCCTGAAATTGAGCTGAAACCGATTTGTCCATAACTTGTCTGTACTAAACCCTGTGTTTTTTGCGGTGATAAAGTCAAAAAATTCCCTAAGATGATGACTGAGAGGCTTTTTCCGCATCTAGCTCTGCTTGCAGCTGGATTAACTCTTCATCGGACATTTCGTCGAGGCGTTTTTGAAGAACCGCATCTTCGTAGTCTTGTAGCTGCTGGTTGTAGGTCATCTTTTGGGAAAACACTCGCGTTAGGTAAGTTACGACCCAGCCCAAAAGTCCACCGACAAAAATTACCTGACTCCATATACCTGCTGAGATTCCATCTAAACCTGCTAGCGATAGCCCCAGATACAGCCCTCCACCAGCCACAAAGACCCCAAGTCCGAGGCCAATCACATCAATCCGACGCATGGTTAAATCTCACGACGCTGAGGTCTAAAGTTAAGGAATGGCGATAGTAACAACATTCCTGGGAAAAACACAAACACTAGCGAGTAAATCAGCAACCGTTCAATCGAGGATGCTACATTCCAACGCTGCTTGAGATAAAAAAGCAATGCCCCAGGTACCACTAGCAGATAAAGGCCTGCTAGACCGGCATACACCGCCAGCGTAATCAAAAGTGAGATGTCGAGGTTATCCATAGCCCCTAAGCTTTTTACCTATGTTTTGCACATATTGTTAGTCATCATAGCGTTCAGGGGGTTGCACAGAATACCAGTTGGTGATGGAATTAAACAGGAGTTTTTGGTAAACCAAATGAGCAGGCCTTGCTAGTCGCTCATTCAAAGCCAATCATTCACTTAAGGGGGCGTGGCGGAATGGTAGACGCTGCGGACTTAGAAAACTGAGCCTTAGTGGAGAAATCTGCTAAGTGGAAGCTCTCAAACTCAGGGAAACCTAAGTTGTCATTGGCAAGTTTTTTGTCAATGGGATATGGCAATCCTGAGCCAAGCCGTTTGAACACTGTGGTTAATTCCATATTTCGAACGGAAGGTGCAGAGGCCCGACGGGAGCTACCCTAACGTCAAGTCGAGGGTAAAGGGAGGGTCCAATCCTCAAATCCCACCTAGCGTGGTAACAGCGAAAGCTGTGGGAGGGTGAAAATCCGCTGACCTTAAACGGTCGTGAGGGTTCAAGTCCCTCCGCCCCCATTTTTATTATTTTTTTAGCTAGTATCGATTACTGCCAACCTATAATTCGTCTGTAAGTGTGTACAGGTCGGTTGTGAAACATGGGCAAGCTCTAAAGGTTTACATGTCTACATGATAGGATCGAGCTATTGTGAGTCTTGTCGTATAAGGGATTTGGTATTTGAGTCAAAATACTGAGTATTGAGTGCTCCGTAATGATACGGGTAGTATTTGGGTTAACTATACTTTTCAAGTTGGGCGGTTTCTTGTTACAAAGTTACAAAGTGAATATTCGGACACATTTCTTTGCTTCATGCACTATCTATTCAGTTAGCCGTGAATCTTAATGACATGAGTGGCCTTGTACACCAGTAACTTACATGGTTATTGATAGAGTTTCTGATTCGTTTCACCATAGGCGTCAGCATCAAGACGTTCAGCAGTCTCAGCAAACAATTTATGACTTCCTGCTAGATATCGTTAAAGCTTGGCCTGCAGAGGATGTGCTCGATGAGTTTAAAGGGCTTTTTCTGCAGCATCATGAGACTGTGGGTGCGAATACGGTGCCTGCCCTATATTCCATTTTATTTGCAAACAACAAGCGGGAATTTCACAATACCCTCAAGCGCTCCTGTTACATTCTGATTAACAATTGGGAGGTGGCCCGTGAGTACGGAGCTATCCGGAGCTTAATTCAGCTGTTTGCAGACCCAACTATTCGTAAGATTTCAGTTTCGCCCACGATTAAGCGATTGCGTCAGTGGCTACAAGCTTTTGTTGAAAGTGATGATTTTCAGGATCTCAAGCTTTTTGTTCAAAACCGGTTTAATCACGAAGATCCCAACTGGTCGCGACGTTATACAGCCTATTTGCTAGCACCTCAGTATATAGATACTAGTAATCCGCTGGAGCAGCGGGAGGCGGCTAGAGCCCTTTCTCAGCGACTCAGGGATAAATTTAAGTTTGACTTGGCAATGTACACAGCCCATTTTCAACGGGCTCATTCTCATCAAGCAGGTCGAGTTAACCCAACTATGCTTGGGGATAGCGCTTTGCGTGTCATCAGAACGCTTGTTGCTAAACGTGGTATGTTCAGCCACCGCAATATTGCTCGGATTTTTCATGAGCAGACCCAGGGGTTAACCTACGGTAGCTATAAAAACAGTCTGGTTGAGTATTTGCTCTTCTCGGCGGTTAGAACTGATTTTGTAGTCATGCTTGAAAACAAGCTGCTATCAAAACTAAATAGTCTGTATGTCAAGTTTAATCATCAGCCCCTCGATGCTTCCCTGGCGCTGCTAACCAGTAACCGAGTTATTGATTACCTGATGACGGAAGATGCAGAAACTCCGTCGCCTTTATTTAGTTTGTTGTTAACCAATGGCCGACCGCTAACGCTGGCGATCGTGCTACTCAAGCTGCTTTTGGTGTCTCCAAAATCGCATCCCTATTTGGATGCTCGGATTGCTGATTTAATCCGCTACTATGAGCAATTCCCTCGGGAGGAATGCCAGTGGATTATCAACTTTTTAGAAATATACGGTGTCACTCTGGCCATCTGTGGCAGTGATGTGCAGTACAACTTAGTTCATATTCAGCAAGATGAAACCCAGGCTAGTAACCCGGAGACAGCTTCGCTAGATGAGTATCGGATTTTTTCCCAAATGATGAAAGAGCTGCATTGGGCACCGCCGCAGTACATATCAGAAGAGGGGAATGGCGCTGCCCCTTAATAGTTGGGGTGTTCTGGAGTATCGCTCCATTCGTCTGGGTTGTAATTTTGGGTGTATAGGGGGTGAGCTGCTGCAATGGCGGCCCATTGAATTTTTTTCCAACCAGTGCCGTGCTCACGAGCGAGATGAGCGCAGGTTTCATATTCGGGTTGCAGGTTGAGAATAGGACCCCTGGGGGTGGCCAATCCGGCTTTGACTTCCACAGAACCGTAGTCGGTTGTGACGGATTGCCAGGAACGATAGAGTGTCTGGCGCTGCTGTGGGGTACTTCGGATTCCTAGGGTGGTGGTTTCTGAAAATAACAGAGATTGACAGGCTGCAGCGCGTGCTGTTGTGCAGATGACCGTCAGTAAAATACCCGGACGATTTTTTTTCATGCTGATGGCTTGGGTGAATACATCAAGGGCTCCGGCTTGAAATAGGCCGTTATAAAGGTAGCCAATCGCCTGGGGGGTGAGGTCATCCAGCTGGGTTTGTAGCTCCACAATAGCTTCAGGATAGCCAGGAGCTGTGTGCTGATGGCCCGTGTGCTGATGGCCCGTGTGCTGATGCTGCGAATGTTGTGAATGTTGGTTTGGTGTCTGGGCTGTGTGGCTATGGGGCGACCCAAGCGGCGGTGATGCTGTGCCAATCCATAGCCGTAGAATATTGGGAATGGATAAATCGTGACTGCCGGCTCCCAAACCGATGTTCTGTAGAGTCATGGCGGGCGGTGGGCCAAAGCGATCGCTAAGCGTGGTTGCGATCGCAGCTCCAGTTGGAGTGACCAGTTCCTTGTTGATGCCGTTGCTATAGATCGGTGCCTGGGCTCGTTTGAGCAGCTCTAAGACGGCTGGGGCGGGCACAGGCAAGCGGCCATGGGCAGCCCTGACCGTCCCGCCACCGACGGGTAACGGTGAGCATATCACGTGGTCCACACCCAGCCAGTCCAGCCCTAAACAGGTGCCGACTACATCCACTAACGCATCGGTGGCCCCCACCTCATGAAAGTGCACCTGCTCTGGCGGGATACCATGGACGGCAGCTTCTGCGGCGGCTAATTCTCGAAAAATCTCTAAACTCCACTGCGCTACCCGCTGGGGCAAATTAGCCTGACGAATCAGAGTTTCTATCTCAGGCAAATGACGATGGTCGTGGACAGCTTCACCGATCAGCTGGATCGTAACCGCAGTTGCAGCTTGTTCCTGACGTTTAACCTGAGCCACTGTAAAGTCATATTCAGCCTCTAGTCCTAGCTTCATTAATTGAGCTGTCAGATCGGCTAAGGGCATCCCTGCAGACAAAATTGCACCCAGGCACATATTGCCAGCAATACCGGTTGGACAGTCAAAATAAGCGATCTTTTCCATAGCTTTATAGAAGCTCCCCTGAGCTCGAAATTTCCCTACATACACTTCATCCAGGCCTCCCGTAAAAACACCGGACAGGCTTAGGCATTGGCGTAGCTATTAAATAGTGCAATACGTCAGGGAACTATTAGATCAATCGACAGTTCATCAACGATTGTTGATGTATTGAGAACAGATGGGTAGACCCCATTAATCTGATACAACTGTCACAAGGGTGAAAATGGACTTGCAGGATAGACTATCTACTCAACTGTCACAGTCAAGGACATTGCTTAAAAGCGAATGTCGTCCTGTTCGAGCAATCTGCCAAACGATTATGCAGTAATTATTCTAGAGTTATTGATGCCCCATTTTTTCGAGCAGCATCCGGTCTTTAAACAGACTCTACGTTCAATTAATTTGGATAGTGACACACTGTTATTTAGATTCCAGATTGAGTCCCTCTACAGTGAAACTGTCCACTAACGGACAGGCCTACAGCTCCAACTGCCAATTGAACAGCTCCTCGAATTGTAGGGGCGTGCATCATTAAGGGAATTATGAAAGCTCAATCTACCGCTACAAACGTATTAAATCTAACTAAGCCAACTAATAATGTCGTTCTTCATCCCACGGCGGGCTCTATCCGGTCAAATAAGAACGATACCCCCAGCACAAGTCCTGAAAGTGAGCTATGTCCTGTTGATCAGGCCTTAGTAAGTTTTCTGGTCCAACTTATTCAAGAGCAAGTTAAGGGCAGTACTCGTACTGTCAATGCTGTGGCCAACCGTTTAGCTATCGAAGTGGCTCGTATCTGTCGTAAAAGCGACCGAATTCAGGCCTCTGGTGAAGTAAATGCTTGGCAACACTCCCTAGCGGAGAATCGAATTCAAAAATATTTGGAGTATTATCGCCTAGGCTCTCGTCAAGGCAGGGTGGAACTTCAAAGTCGACTCAGTGCAATAGCCTATCGCTATATCGCACCTGCTAAAACCCAGCTAGGATTTCAGGGACGTTGCAATCTACTAGAAGACTTTCTCCAAGGCTTCTATATCGAAGTACTCAAGGCTTTTCGTCGGGAAAACCATCTCGAAGCTGACTACACACCTAGAACTCGGTTGGAGTTGGCTGAGTATATGGCCTTTAGCGAACAGTACGCTAAGCGTCGGATTTCACTACCGGGCTGTTATAACCAACAGCTGCTGGTTTTGCGAGCCCAGAGCTTTGCCAAGCGCCTACCGGCTGAGACCTGTGTTGATATTGAGATGGCGGTTGATTCACCTAAAAGTGATGATGCGGACTCTCGTTCTTCAGCACTGCAGCAAATTCGCGAGCAGATGGTGGCCGATGTCACCGATCCGGCTGAAGCTGTGTTGCGCGATCGCATTATTCGAGAGCTAGTCGAGTACCTTGAAGATCAAGACCAGCCTGCCTGTATCGACTATCTTGCGCTGCGGCTTCAAGATATGGCCGCCTCTGAAATTGACGAAGTGCTAGGCCTAACACCTCGACAGCGGGACTATCTACAGCAGCGCTTTAAGTACCATGTAGAAAAATTTGCCCAATCCCATAACTGGCAATTGGTTCATCAGTGGTTAGGGGCTGACCTCGATAAAAACTTAGGTTTATCGCCCAAAGAATGGACCCTATTTACCGCTGAGCTGACAGCCGATCAGCAGCATTTGCTAGCACTCAAGCAACAACAGATGCAAGATCCACAGCAGTCCGTACCGTCAGATGCTGATATTGCTCAGCAGCTGGGGTGGACTCCAAAGCGGGTACAGCGTCGCTGGAGCCAAATTGTATCCAATGCCTGGAAACTGCGTAATACTAACCGCTCAGCT
>JBCDFI010000081.1:0-14038 GCA_039178155.1 Cyanobacteria bacterium P01_H01_bin.105 | reverse complement strand
GATGAACCCGATGACGAAGTTTCTCGGCGTACCGTTTGGTTGGTACGTCTAGAGGAGATCAGTGCTGTATCATTTGTCAGTGAAAGCTGGTCCAAGGAGCGTTTGGAAAAACTCTTTATCCCGGACAGCAAAGAGGGGACAGCACAAGATGTAAGCTCTGAAGAATCGGCTGAGTAAATCATTCAAGTGAATCAGCCGATCAATCTTCGCTAGCCATCATGTATTCAGCATCCACTGACTGGTTTCGATATATCAAAATACAAATTTTTTAGTTACCCAACTCTTTGCTAGTCTGATGGCCTCACTGCGACTGTAGGCTTTCGGTACAGCAACTGCGCTCCCTGTAGCATAGTCAACCCAAGCTGTATAAATTTTCGCACCTAAATAAGTTCCGCTCGTAATCTGAATCGTCACCCCGCGATAGGGAAACGAAAAAACGGTATTGATATAGTCGGGGTCAGCAATATGCATAGGTGTGGCCAAGGGACCGTGATGTTTATCATTTTCATTTATAAATCTATTCAGTCTCCACCATGGCCATTGAGATTGTTCGTTGCAAACTTTTGGCCTACGGTTCAGCTATTCGTAATATCCGCGAAACGGTCTTTGTCAATGAGCAAGGCGTCCCTGTAGACCTGGAGATGGATGATCGCGACCTAGTCTGTGATCATGTATTAGCCCTGGTTAACGATTGTCCTGCAGGGACAGCCCGCTTAGATCCTTTGCAAGATGGGAAAATAGGTCGATTGGCTGTGCTACCCAACTTTCGACGTCGAGGGCTAGGCCGTTTGCTCATGCAAGAAATCGAAGCTATCGGTCGTGAATATCAGCTCCAAAAACTGTGGTGCCATGCCCAGAAAACGGCCATACCTTTTTATCAGTCCATCGGATATACAGTGACTGGGGCTGATTTTCTAGAAGCCGGTATAGCGCATTGCAAGATGCAAAAAAGCTTAGGAAAGATAGTGGGTCTTTAGGTTTGAGTTCGCTGTTTGCGTTCACTAAGCATATAAATCTGCTACATAATCCCCATAACCGTTGTAAAGCAGCGTGTCCTGCTTTTCCCAATCCCAAGCTTCGCCTTCCCCCACTAAACGTTCACGTTTTTGCGACCAGCGAGGGTGAGAGACATCCGGCTCCACGTTAGCTTCAAATTTATATTCGTTTGGAGAAATAGTATTCCAGTAAGTAGCAGGTTGTTCTGCCAAAAATTCAATCTTGACGATGGACTTAGCTCCCTTAAAGCCATATTTCCATGGCACCACCATACGAATAGGTGCACCATGTTGTTTGGGCATAGTGCGACCGTAAATACCGACGGCAAAAAAAGCCAGATCGTTGGCCATTTCTTCAATTCGTAATCCTTCATGGTAGGGCCAGGGCAAATTTGAGAACGAAACTGCTGGTCCTGGGGTAATGTTTTCGTCGTAGAACGATTCAAAGCGTACATACTTAGCTGCTGCTGTCGGTTCTACATCTTCTAAAACTTTATTCATCGGAAACCCAAGCCAGGGAACTACCATCGCCCACGCTTCAACACAGCGAAATCGGTAAATTCGTTCTTCTAAGGAAAATTTTTTGTAGAGATCATCTAAATCATAGGTTTTAGGATTTTTTACTAGCCCTGATACCTCCAGTTTCCATGGATCTGTCGGTAGATTTTGAGCATTTTCCCAAATATTTTTAGTCAAGCCAAACTCATAAAAGTTGTTGTAACGACTGGCGAACAGTTGATCTGTGACCGGACGACCGACATCGGTAAATGCTGGATTGATCGCAAAATCCCTAATAGGTTCGCCAAATGTGCTGCTTAGTTCGTCTGCCTCTTGAGAACTCAGGGAGCGCCCCGCACAGCTAGTTGCTGCTAGTCCTAGCCCTAAACCAGCTAAGTTTTTAAGAAAGCGACGACGCTTAAGATAAGCGCCTTCCAACGTCGCTAGTTTTTCAGGTAATTGCCAGTCGGGACGAATGTGGATAAAGCTCATGGCTCAGCGCTAACAAGATAAGAGGAAACATGACAAACACAATTGCTGACACCTTAACGTATCCTCCTGAGTTCAAAATGAGCAGAAACTTAATCGCCGCAGTATCGCAGCAGTAGGCGAGCCGCACTGTGGCACAATTAGAGCTAGTCGTTAAAATACCTTGCGTTTAAGAAACCCTGTGAGTACTGCTACCTCTACCCGGCGCGCCGTTTTTCCCTTTACGGCGGTAATCGGCCAAGAAGATATGAAACTTGCCCTGATCTTGAATGTCATTGACCCTAAGATTGGCGGGGTGATGATCATGGGCGATCGCGGTACTGGCAAATCAACTACCATCCGAGCTCTAGCGGACCTATTGCCTGAAATCAGTGTGGTCGAGAACGATCCGTTTAACCGTGCGCCTGAAGACCCCGAAGTGCAGCGTGATTATGACGGTCGGGCCATCCCAACAGGCGCTATGAAAGTGCCCATGGTGGATCTGCCCTTGGGCGCAACTGAGGATCGTGTGTGCGGCACCATTGATATTGAAAAGGCCCTATCTGAAGGTGTAAAAGCCTTTGAACCAGGCCTACTTGCTAAGGCCAACCGAGGTTTGCTGTATGTAGACGAGGTTAACTTGCTAGACGACCACCTTGTGGATGTCCTCCTAGACTCTGCTGCATCAGGACGCAATACCGTAGAACGTGAAGGTATTTCTATCCGTCACCCAGCTCAGTTTGTATTAATTGGCTCGGGTAACCCTGAGGAGGGAGAGCTACGACCCCAGCTGTTAGACCGTTTTGGTATGCATGCTGAAATTCGCACCGTTAAAGACCCAGCTCAGCGCGTACAGATTGTGGAACAACGTTCTGAATTTGACCAAGATCCCGATGCATTCTTGACGAAGTATCAAGTCGAGCAGACAGCATTACAGGAAAAAATTGTTAAGGCTCAGCAACAACTAAAGAGCGTCACCATTGACCATGAGTATCGGGTCCAAATTTCTCAGGTGTGTTCCGAACTAGATGTGGATGGTCTACGAGGTGATATTGTCTCGAATCGAGCCGCCAAAGCATTAGCCGCTTATGACGGACGGACCGAAGTGACGCTTGACGATATTCAGACTGTCATTGCCCTTTGTCTACGCCATCGCTTACGGAAAGATCCTCTGGAGTCTATCGACTCTGGCTATAAAGTAGAAAAGACTTTTGGTAATGTCTTTGGTGTAACGATCCCTGATCCGTCTGCTAATGGCCGCACCCCTGTAGGTGCCCGATAGATGCGCAAACGAATTCTAGGACTGGACCCTGGTTTAGCCATTCTAGGATTCGGCATTCTTGAGTATGATCCAGCCACCACCCGAGATCTCAAGCCAGATCTTGAGGTGGTTGATTTTGGTGTTATTCAAACTCCGGCAGGTACTGAGGTAGGTTCGCGACTGTGCACCATCTATGAAGACTTAAACAGCGTTATTGAGACCTACCGACCCGATTCTGTTTCTATCGAAAAATTGTTCTTTTATCGCATGGGCAACACAATTTTGGTGGCCCAGGCAAGAGGTGTCGTAATGCTGGTATTGGCTCAGCACCAGCTGCCTTTTGTGGAGTTTACCCCAGCTCAGATTAAACAGGCTCTCACCGGTTACGGCAACGCTGACAAAAAAGACGTGCAAGAAGCCGTGCAGCGAGAACTCAAGCTAGATAAAATTCCTCGACCTGATGATGCGGCTGATGCCCTCGCTGTGGCTATGGCTGGCTGGTTTAAATTAGATTGAGATAACAAAACAATCTTTTCGCCTGTTAAGGGCACCCATAAGGGAGTGCCCCCATAACGTTGGTACCTGGGACGGTGCCCGGTGGCTATGATGAAGAGCGGATTTTATCGGACCAGATCCGGTTGGGCAGGCCCCAAATATGGATAAAGCCTTCGGCGGCTCTATGATCAAACTTGTCATCTGCTCCGTAGGTTGCTAGTTCTTCGGAATAGAGTGCATTGGGAGACTTACGACCGACAATCATGGCAGTGCCCTTAAATAATTTGAGGCGAATGGTGCCGGAGACTCGTTCTTGGGTTTGCTCGATGAAGGCATCAAGGGCAGCTTTGAGGGGACTAAACCAGAGGCCGTTGTAAACGAGTTCGCTGTAGGTTTGTTCGATGCCGCGCTTGTATTGGGTGACACTGGCGTTGAGGGTGAGACTTTCGAGATCGCGATGGGCGGCGATTAGAACCAGTAGGGCAGGAGTTTCGTAGATCTCACGAGACTTGATGCCAACGACGCGATTTTCGAGGATATCGAGACGGCCAATGCCATGGGTGCCGGCTAGGTCGTTAAGCTGGCTGATGAGTTCGACAGGACCTGGGGTATTGCCATTAAGTCCAACGGGGATACCCTGCTCGAATTCGATTTCAATGTAGTCGGGCTGGTCGGGGGTGTCGACAATTGCTCTGGTCAATGCGTAGACTTCTTCGGGTGGTTCAGCCCAGGGATCTTCGAGGATGCTGGCTTCGACGCTACGGCCCAGTAGATTACGGTCAATGCTGTAGGGGGAAGACTTTTTGACTGGAAAGGTGAGACCAAATTTCTCGCCGTAGGCGATGGCTTCTTCTCGGCTCATTCCCCACTCACGGGCAGGGGCAAGAACTTTTAGGTTAGGGTTAAGGCCTGCGATCGCAAGATCAAACCGCACCTGGTCATTGCCCTTACCCGTACAGCCATGGGCTACCGCATCTGCCCCATACTTCTCAGCGGCAGCTACTAACGCCTTTGCAATCAGCGGTCGAGCTAGGGCCGTGGATAAGGGATAGCGATCTTCATAGATCGCATTGGCCTTGATGGCCGGAAACGCATAGTCAGTGACAAAGGTTTCGGTCACATTCACCACTAAAGATTCCAAGACACCCGCATTGAGTGCTTTTTTCTGGATCGGTCCGAGTTCCTCACCTTGGCCTAGATCCGCCGCCAGCGTGATCACTTCTTTAACACCAAACTCATTTTTTAGGTAAGGAATGCAAACCGTCGTATCCACTCCTCCAGAATAGGCAAGTACAACTCGTTCAGCCCGACCCATAATGTGATTTCCGATTAAACTACAAACCTATATAGTACGGCAGGGATCGAAGTGGGAACATAGCTGTTTCTAAGATCGTCGGGCCGGACCGCTATCATAGAGGTCGCTCCCATAACGGTTTGTCCATGTTTTTTAGCCATGTTTTTTAGCGTTGTTATTCCTACCTATAACCGTAAGCCTATTCTAGAAAAATGCCTGCGAGCTATGGAACACCAGGTTCTGCGGGATAATACTCAGGTGCAAGGTTATGAAATTGTTGTGGTGGACGATGGCTCCACCGATGGCACGGTGGATTGGCTACAGGCTGAAAATTTTTCCCATGTCAGATTGTTTGAACAGAACCATAAAGGGGCTGCCGTTGCCCGCAACCTAGGTGTAGAGAAGGCTGCCGGAGATACGATTATTTTCATCGATAGCGATCTGGTGGTGTTAGATGGTTTTTTGCAAGACCATGCCGATGCCCTGACAAAACACTACGTAAACCAGAGCAATGACCGGGTGTTTACCTATGGACGGGTGGTAAACACCTGCAATTTTGAAAACCCTACATCGGAACCCTTCAAGGTGACTGACTATTCC
Organism: Cyanobacteria bacterium P01_H01_bin.105; assembly: GCA_039178155.1. Taxonomy (GTDB): domain Bacteria; phylum Cyanobacteriota; class Cyanobacteriia; order Phormidesmidales; family Phormidesmidaceae; genus Leptothoe. The sequence continues at coordinate 8,427 of JBCDFI010000081.1, read as the reverse complement.
CAGGCATTTTTTGCTACGGGGAATGTTGCGATCGCAAAACACTGGCTAGTAGAAGCCGGTCTCTTCGACGTACAGTTCACCCAATATGGCTGGGAAGACCTAGAGCTTGGCGTCCGGCTCAAAAATCTGGGTCTGAAGCTAGTCAAATGCCCCGAAGCAGTCGGCTATCACTGGCACCCTCCCTTTAGCCTCGACGATTTGCCCCGACTGATTGATGTAGAAATCCAGCGAGCCCGCATGGGAGTAGTGTTCTATCAAAAACACCCCACCTTAGATGTGCGTCTGATGATCCAAATGACTTGGCTGCATCGGCTACTATGGGGGGGGCTTTCCCTCGGTGGTCTGCTCAATGAGCGTACTCTCAAACCCTTTTTACAGTGGCTAATCGATCAAGGACGTCCCCAACTGTCTTTAGAAGTCGCTCGAATTTTCCTAAACTGGTACAACGTCAACGCGGTCTATGCCGCCTATCGCCAGCAATCATAGCGATTGTAAACTTTAAAAATCTGATCTTTTAGCGAAATTTATCATCCTTTTGATGATTATGTACTTGTAGATACACCCGTTAACATCTGTAGTAGCTAGCTTGTTATGAAATAAAACCTATAAAAAACCAACTATAACGTCCAACTCTAACCAGTCAGTGTTATGAATTCTGATAACGTCCAACTCTTTCGCATGCTCATTGAAGCGGGAGCTCAACCAGGGGAAGATTTTTCCTATGACCTGAGTCAAGGTACGTGTCACATTAATGAGCGTGGCTTTATTCTGCTGCAGGCGGCCTTTCCCCACATCAACTGGCATGAGATCTCCAGCGTGGTTGAACGAGATCTAGAGGGGCCGGTCCAAATGCTACATCAACAGCTGGGAGTAGAGTTCATAGCAGCAATTTTGGATCGGCTACAGCAGCGCCTAGAACAGCTGCCGACTAATGAAGCAGCCTGGTATGTTCATCAAATTTTAGACGGAGTGGAGCAACGTACTGGCATAGCTCTGTATCAAATTATCCAACGGGATTTGTCTATCGAAACCTGTCAACGGTTGGATCAACTGCTCAAGCTCATACCCATCACTCCCTGTCAGGTCTGGATAGAAGACCTGGTAATAGCTGCCGGAGGAACAGCCGCAGATATCGAATATGAAGGTAATGAGGTTCTGCTGAGTGAGCCGGGGGTAGAGTTGTTAACTCAGGTGTGGACGGGAGAATTAGACATTCAAGAAGACCTTGCGGCCTGATTCTGAATGTCTTGTGTCTGTGGGAGCATTCTATGGAACGTTGCTGTGTTCTTCAGCTAGATCTCATCAGCTAGATCTCATAGATGATATGTGACGTCCAAGCCTAGGTCCATTGAGGGTAGTTGGCATCAACTACGACCATGGCTCCGGTAACGTCCACGGACGAATCACAGGCCAAATATAGAGCTGCTCGGGCAATCGCCCGAGCAGCATTTTTATCCAGCCTAGGCATGCGAAAGACCTTGTTGGCTAGCGCAGCTTGATAGGTGGATAATGTAGCTCCACTCACGGTTACATGGGGCCAAATCAGATTGACTCTAACTCCGGATTGGATTGCTCCCTCAGCAATATCGCAAGTCATTGCTATCATCCAGCCTCGACTAATCCCTTCTAGTACATGCATTCCTTTGTGGGGGTAAGGGACAATATTAATGATTGAGCCTGTGGTTGAATGACCTAAAAACGGTAAAGCGTACTGACTAAATGCAAAGGCTCCCTGTAAACTCAGTCCGACGACACGCTCCCATGATTCAGTGGTGAAATCGAGCACAGACGTATCATTTCCTAAAAGACTAAAGCTAGCGTTGTTGCATAGAATATCAAGACGGCCAAACGTCGCGATCGCATCTTTCACTACCGATTCCACATCGTTAGGCACGGTCACATCTACAGGAAAAAATCTTGCTTTAGCACCTTGTTGTTCTAGCCGCTGTACCAGTTGATTTCCCTGAACCTGATTAAGACCACAAATAACTAACCTCGCCCCATGACGTGCAAACAAGCTGGCCAATCGGCGTCCCACTCGACAGTCTCCTGCTGTAATAAGAGCGACGCGATTCTTAAGCAGCATTGTTATTCCGTGCCTTTGCCAATTGAAGTTGCCTTGTATGCTCTGAAATCTTAAGTCATTTTAGAGCAGCCATAGGTGAGAAAAGAGAACTTAAAATGTAACAAAGAGACTCTCTAGCAACAATATTCCGTAAGCCATAGGTGAGTCAAAGGCATTAAGCTGACTCAATACATCTTGAGCTTATCATTGCAAACAATTATATTGCGCCGTGGGAAACGTTAGAAAGCACAGTCTTTGGGTAAAGGATCAACTGCCCCTAAATCCGGTACGGTGTCCGCAACAGGTTCAAAGCCCTCGGCTACGCTGCCCCCAAAGGCCTGACCACCATAGTGACTTTGTAAGCCGCCCATGTGTGCCCGAACAATGATGGATTGACTGGGTTCAACGGACACTGGCCCACCGCTGCGGGTAAACGGCTGCTCATTAATATGGCTATGGGCCAAGATACGTCGATAAATCAATTCACCTGTTTGAGAATCAGCGACTTCCCACCAGTTTGCATATTGCTCACAGCCTGTATCCGCGCTACTGACGGTCACTGCGAATGTATAGTTACCTGCTTCCCCAGTAACGGCCACTGAGACAATATCAGCCACCGCTAGACCGCTGGCATCGGTAGGATTTGTCACAATTTGTTCAGCTACGGGCTCCGCGACTGTTTCAGGAGGTGGAGTGGGCGCAGATCTAAGATCGGTAGTGTTTGGAGAGCCTATGCAGGCCGCCATTGGCACTAAAAAAAATAGATATTGGACTCTGTGCATTAGTTTTGAGCGTGTGATTCGATGCAGTAGCGTCGTTTAAACTACAGCTGCAACCGGTGCCTTGGTCAGAATATCCACCCCTTCCTTGGTCACGACCACCGTATGCTCAAATTGAGCGGTAAGTGACCGATCTTGGGTCACAGCTGTCCACCCATCGGACAGCAATTCGACTTCGTGGGTACCTATGTTGATCATCGGCTCGATGGTGAACACCATGCCGGGAGATAATTTTTTACCTTTACCTGCTGTTCCATAGTGGGGAATCTGCGGCTCAGTGTGGAAAATCCGATGCACGCCATGGCCAACAAAATCGCGCACAACAGAAAATCCTTCGGCTTCGGCATAGCCTTGAATAGCGGCCCCAATATCACCAATACGGGCACCGGGCTTAACGGCCTGAATACCTCGATACATGCTTTCTTGGGTGACTGCAACCAGGCGGCGAGCCTGAGGTGATACATTTCCCACTAAAAATGTCCGAGACGTGTCGCCATGGTAACCATTCAAAATTGGCGTGACATCAATGTTAATAATGTCGCCATCCTGCAAAATTTGCTTCGCATTAGGAATGCCGTGGCAAACGACCTCATTAACGCTGGTGCAAATAGATTTTGGAAAGGGATCTACACCGTCACCACCGGGGTAGCCCAATGGCGCACTCTTGGCATCGTGGGCCTGGGTCCAGCGCTCAGCCTCGTCATTAAGCTCTAGGGTGCTAACACCGGGTTTAACCATGGGCTCAAGGTGATCCAATAGACGCGCAGCCAGCTGACAGGCATTACGCATCTGTTCAATTTCCCGCTTTGATAGCCGAATGATTCCTTTAAATGCAGCGTCCACGATGTTTCTGTTAAATGGTTATCGTCTAGGGGGCGTTACCACCTACCTCACTCTAGCGCTATTGCCATCCTCTAACCGCTAGATAATCGAAAATTGATTGAAATAACAGGAAAGCTAGGGCAGAAATCAAAGAATAATTCTTGTCTGAATTTCTGTCTGTGGTTAGATGTGATAGAAAGTGATCAACCATGCGACGGTGAAGGATAATGCGGTTTTGGGCAGTGGGCGTTGTCTGTGTATATGTGGGGATCGGCTTATTTAATTGGGTAACAGGTCTGCACTGGCTGGCTGAGTTCTCTCTACCGCTATCGATTTTGGGTGGATTCGGACTTGCGATCGCAAGCACCACAGCTATACCTCCTGAACCAACCTCCACCGCTCCATCGTCTGAGGCCATATCTATTGCCGAATCAAATACCGAATCAACACCCCTAGATAAAGAAACCAAAACCGCTCCGCTACCACCAAATCCTACCCCGTCAAACGAGCCTTCTATTTCCTTCACTATCAATAAAAACGTTCGCCCTTAGCAGCTATTCGGGTTATTTTTTGGGTGCCTGCAGCTGCCCAACGGCATTGGTGACTGCCCGACGAGGCACAAGGCGATTTGTAAATACCAGCAGTCGGTTAAAAATCCCATGCACGGCCACCACCTGATGACGTTCTAAGGCATCGTAGCCAAACCGGGCCACCTCAGCAGCCTCTGGTAGTTTGAGCTTCTTAAAAAAGACCACATCGTCTAGCTTAGCCCTAGATTGAAAATCAGTTCCTCGGGTCGGGCCAGGGCATAGGACTGTTACCGTAATCCCAGTGCCCTCGACTTCATGGGCTAGGGCTTCTGTAAATGACATGACATAGGACTTACTGGCATAGTAGGTAGCCATAAAAGGTCCCGGCTGAAAAGCTGCCGTTGACGCCACGTTGAGAATTTTGCCATATCCCCGCTCTAGCATCAGTGGCAAAAACAGTCGAGTTAACTGGGTGAGGGACACCATATTGAGCTGTAGCAAAGCAATTTGTTTAGACCAATCACACTCCGCAAACAGACCATAGTCGCCAAAGCCAGCATTGTTGACCAACACATCCACGGTTAGGCCCTGCTGCTGTACCTGCCCAAATAGGGTCGCTGGTGAGTCAGGCTGACTCAGATCCTGACCGATGACATAGACCTGAACATCATGGGTCTCAGACAGCTCTGCTTGAATACGCTGCAGCTTATTGATACTGCGGGCGACCAAAATCAGATCGTGGTCATTAGCCGCGAACACCTTAGCCAGCTCGTAGCCGATGCCGCCAGACGCACCTGTGATTAATGCTGTTTTAGCCATAGTCGTTTTGCGTTGCTAGTTCTCAAGCATATCCTCAGATACGGCCAACCGATCTAACAATTTCGGTTCTCTTCACTCAACAGTAAAAATAACAAGATAACGCTTCGGCAACCACTAATACGGGGTAGGGTTCTCTCCCCTGGGTGGAGATAATTCACTGCGGCATCATAGTGATTGTAAGGCAAGCAGAGAGTTCAACTCACAAGCAACACTCTTTTAGCTGTTACAACACAATCAAGAACACACAGTCAAGAACACACAATCAAGAACTGAGGAACAACATAATGATCGTACGTTACTGGCAACCGTTTCAAGAAATCGAAACCATCAGACAACAGCTTGATACCATCTTTGAAGATCTCACTCCGACAGCAACAACAGACTGGATTCCTGCCGTTGATCTAGTAGATGCCGGCGATAACTATATATTAGAAGTCGTTCTTCCCGGTCTCAAAGCTGACGATATCAACATCGAAGCTAGCCGCAAGAGTATAACGCTCTCTGGTGAACGCCCTACCATTGAATACGGTGATGACAAGACTGTCCTACGCCGCGAGCGTCGCTATGGTAGCTTCCGCCGTGTGGTAAATCTACCCGTGGCAGTTGACCACGAACAGGTCAGTGCTGACTATACCAATGGTATTCTCACCGTGCATGTTCCCAAGACTGCCGAAGTTCGTAATCAGGTAGTCAAGGTCAATGTTGCTGAAACGCCTTCTGGCTAGCTGGTGTGTGGTGAGACATGGTTAGTTGGGAATACCTAATCGCTCTCTCCCTCACCTCGTTCGTAATAACTCTCCTCTAATTCTCCTAGTTTGGCTTATGGCGGCAGGTATATCCTGCCGCTTTTTTTATGGCCCGAATGCTAGTCCGTTGGTGGCTATTGGCGTTTAAGCTGGTTAATACAGTCTAGTTAGTCAATCCTTTTGGTAATTCAACGGCTATGAGCAGTCCAGATCTGACCGATAGCTATCGGGCTCCAGACCGCACTATCCCTAAAATCGGCCTATTTACGATGCTGCGCCTCGGCGTTTTTAATATGGGCCTTGGCATTATGTCATTGCTCACCCTGGGGGTGCTCAATCGCGTCATGATTGATGAGCTGAAGGTGCCTGCCTTGATTGCAGCGGGTGCGATCGCAGTGCATCAATTTATGGCCCCGGCTCGCATCTGGGTAGGTCAAATGTCAGATTCTAAACCCCTGTTTGGCTATCACCGCAGCGGTTACATTTGGCTCGGCATCGTTTCCATGGCGATTACCGCCTTTATTGCCGTCCAGATTGTTTGGCAAATTGGCGCTCGGGTGGAAATTTCTGGCTGGAACAGTGGTATTTACCCCTGGGTGGCTCTTTTAGCCTTTGTGTTTGCTTTATATGGTCTGGCCTTGTCTTCCACATCGACACCGTTTACGGCGCTGCTGGTGGATGTGTCAGACGATGAGACCCAATCAAAACTAGTGGGGATCGGTTGGGGCATGCTGATGGTGGGCATCGTTTCTGGTGTGATTATTACCACCATTGTGCTTGGGGCCCTGGGCGATACCCCTACGTTGGACGAGCTGCGTAGCTCCATTAACCGATTGTTTATCATTGCACCGTCCATTGTGTGTGGGTTAGCCATCTTGAGCACCTTTGGTATTGAGAAAAAATATTCGCGACTGCAGCAGCGCAGCCGTCAGCGTGACGATCAGATTACCTTTGGCACTGCCATAAAAGTTCTCACCGCCAGCCGTCAGACCGGGTTGTTTTTTGTGTTTTTGCTGGTGCTCAGCCTCAGTTTGTTTATGCAAGATGCGGTATTAGAACCCTACGGTGGTCAGATTTTTGGCATGGCCATTGCCGAGACTACCCAACTCAACGCTTACTTTGGCATGGGTACCTTATTTGGCATTGTTGCCACCGGCTTTTTCTTGGCTCCCAGACTGGGTAAAAAACGCACGATCAAATTTGGCTGTCTGTGGGCGTCGTTTTGTTTGATTTTGCTTATTGTCTTTGGCACTACCGGCAATCCGCAACAGCTGATGTTAGGAGTGGGCCTTTTTGGTTTAGCATCGGGCGTTCTGACCACAGGTTCGATTCTGCTAATGTTGGACCTGACGGTGGCCGAAGTTGCCGGTACTTTTATCGGCGCATGGGGCTTAGCTCAAGCCATTGCCCGAGGTACTGCAACTGTGCTGGGTGGTAGCTTACTTTCCTTAGGTAAAAACATTGTAGAAACTATAGCGGGTGGCCCCGTACCCGACAATCAGCTGCTGCCTGCCTATGGCTTGGTATTTGGAACCCAGGCAGTCGGTATGCTGATTGCAGTGACGATCGTCAGTCGTGTGAATATTCGCGAGTTTCAGACGACGGCCAAGAGCGCGATCGCAACCGCTTTAGAAAGTGATATGGATTAACCCCATGACCCCAGACTGGCAACATATTCTCACTGTGGCTGAAACCGCCACCACCCTTGTCGGAGCCCAGCTACTCAAAGACTTTGGCAATGCCACCGCTGAAGAAAAAGCCGACGGCAGTCTCGTCACCCAGTCCGACAAATGGGCCGATGGTGAACTACGACGACGGCTGCAAAAAGAACTGCCTGATCATGGTGTTCTCAGCGAAGAAGACAGCCATATTTTTCCTGCCGAAGACTTTTGCTGGATTATTGACCCGATTGATGGCACTACGAATTTCACCCGTGGGGTGCCGCTGTGGGGGATTTCCTTGGGCCTACTCTACAAAGGTACCCCCGTTTTTGGGCATGTGTATATTCCTCCCCTGGACCAGCGGTTTCATGGCTTTTTTATGGGAAAGTCTGATTTAGATGGTCCCAACGGAGCCTTTCTCGATGGTGAGCCTATGCACACATCGACCGATGCGATCGCAGGCAGTCAGATTTTTAGCCTCTGTGCTCGTAGTCTAAAGATTTTGAATAAGCCATTTCCCTGCAAAATTCGGATGCTAGGAGTGGCTACCTATAACTTGCTGACAGTAGGGGCTGGCATTAGCCTTGGCGCGGTAGAAGCAACACCCAAAATTTGGGACATTGCAGCCGTTTGGGCTATCACCCAGGCTGCTGGTGCGGTATGGACTCCGCTAGAGGAAGCGGCTATTTTCCCGCTAGCCGTCGGAGAAGACTATGGCAGTCGTCCGTTTCCCACATTACTCAGTGCCCGTGCTGAGCTAGACCAACAGTTTCGTCCTCTAGTTGAGGTGATAACTCAATAGAATTTCTGTGATTACGCAACTGTCAAAGCGGCAGAAGGTTATCCAGGTCCCCAAACCCCCAATTTCGGGGGCTTTGAGTTTAGTCTCCGAAGATACTCACGGTCCTAATCCACCCTCACCTTTTTGGTCAAAATGGCCATGACTTCATTGGGCCTGCCAGTGGGCAAGGGCTTACTCCAGTCGTTGGGCTCGGCGTAGTTGCG
>JBCDFI010000080.1:0-14140 GCA_039178155.1 Cyanobacteria bacterium P01_H01_bin.105 | reverse complement strand
TCGGCAAGAAGCTAAATGGGTAGCCTGACTCTGGAGTAATTTGGCCGCTACGCTATCTGACCTCCCTAAGGAGGATAGCAAGGTAGCCGACGACAATGCCAGAGCAGTTAGACTGCCAGACAACAGCACTCTCAACCCTAAATCCACAAACTTTATCTCAACTTCACAATTGTAAAGTTCTAGCAAAATTCAAAAAAAACATCGAAAAGGGGGTTACACCCCACACCTCATTGATGGCATACTATGTTAAGTAGATGCACCCTGATGGTTGGAGAGCTTGTATGCTCTCCTTTTTTTTGGCAATTTTTTTAGCAGAGTTGCACAGTCAATACCTACTGGTGAGTTTAACTTCGCTTTCCCTAATCTCTACCTCTAAAGAACGGATCGATGCAGAGGTTAACAGAGAACACTTTTAAGTTTATTTCTCAACTAGAATTTAACTATTCCTTAAAGTTTCAATTAATGAGGGTCTCGGTCGTGAGGCGTCCGATAGTGAGGTCCAACCGTACTGGCCAAGTTTCAATATGCTGCATTTTCTTGACTATATAGAAATCAAAAAGGCATGGGAGTTTTCCTGTGCCTTTTTGATTTCTATAGCTAGGAGTGGGCTACACGTCTTTTAATATTTCTCAAATTCACTATGAGCTATAACTTTGAAATTGTCGGTGTGTCTCCAGTTTGGAACTTTTTCAAACATCAGCAATATGTAGAGCAATCACCTAGCCGCAGTTGTGCCTATCTGGGCAGCTATGACTGCACTCTAGACGGGTTTATTGAAGCGACATCACTCATCTATAAAAAGCCAGACTGGGATTGGGATAGGGTAGCCAGTGAAATGATCAACTTTTGGCTAACCGCAGGCGATCGTGTGAGTCAGTGGAAAAAGGAGTTAGCCCAAGCAGAAGAAACGAGCCTGATTGTGGGACGGATAGCAAATTTTCAGAGTTTAAGATCGGAGTTGGAAGATTTGTTAGACGAATAGAGTGATATATCCGCCACTAAACAAGCAGAATGTCTTAGCTACTTAAGACATTCTGCTTAGATAGATTATGCGTGTAAAGCTCACATTTTACGTATCAAAAAAGACATAAAATTTCAGGATATTTTCGCAGTTTTTCCCTAATTAGATTCATAATTAACAGACACTAGAGCCATGTCAACGAATTAAACGTTATGTCTCTAGATGAATTTGAACAGTATTATCGTGAATCGATGAGCAATGCTCTTAATCAGCTCCAGCGCATAACACTACTGTCATCTAATCTGCAAGGATCTGTAGAAGAAATTAGTGTCTCTCTACAACGACTCAACCGCGCAACAGAAGTATTTATTATCGGTCAGCGCCAAAATTCTGATGAGTCAGAGTCTAGTTCTTGAGCAAAATTCTCGTGCGAAATAGCTGTAGGAGGGAGCTTTAGCAAAGAGAGGATCTTATTACTTAAGGTGATGGGCAAAATTGGTTTAACCATATAGTCCGTCGCCCCGGCCACGATCGCTTTCTGACGATCAGCCTGAAATGCATAGCCACTAACAACCAGAATAGGCATGTTACGAAACTGGGGATGGTGCCGAATTGCCCTGATCAAGGTGAGACCATCTACCTGAGGTAGCTTAATATCTAACAGTACTAGATGGGGCAAGAATTCTTGCATAATCTCAATGCAGTTATTGCCATCTGCCAAGGGCAAGACCCGATAGCCGCAATGCTCCAAAAAATCTGCAAACAACACGCGATTACCATAATCGTCTTCGATGAGTAAAATGCGGCGTTGTTCGTCTGGGAAGTTCATAAATGGCTGCAGCGCAAAAACAGGCTACTCAATGTTTACTGTTAGACATAACATACGAGCTATCTTCTAGTTAAGAAAACTTTTCAATCATTCTAGCTGACTCATTCGTAGGTGAAACCATTACGGTTGTCAGCATATTGCTACATACGTATAAATACTGAAGCATAAGCTTTATTTGTATAAATCATACTGATACAGGTGATCAAGATAGCTAGAGCATACTGGGGAATCGTCGCAACCGACTGCTAAATATCTGAAACAAGGTTGCTTGCTTTACTCCTTCAATAACTTAGCTAGACGCTGGATAGGTCTCTATCAATAAATTCAACGATCTGCTGAGCCGCTTGTTTTAGCACCTCGGGGGGCTGTACTAGAGCAAAGCGGACATAGCCTTCACCTGATTTACCGAACCCTCTGCCAGGGGCCAGAGCCACACCGGTTGCTTCTACTAAACGAATACAAAAATCGATGGAGTCATTAAATCCCTCGGGTAGTTTGGCCCATAGATACATGGTGGCGGCAGGGCTAGATACTGGCCAGCCATAGTAGTTCAAGGCATTTACCATGGCATCACGGCGCATCTTAAAGGTCTCAACAGTAGTACGGACACTATCTTGTGGTCCCTCCAAGGCTGCGATCGCACCTTGTACAATACCCTGATACTGATTAAAATCCACCGTCGCTTTGACCTGACGCAGCGCCAAAATTAGCTCAGGGTTACCGATGGCATAGGCGATACGAAATCCACCCATGTTATAGGCCTTGGAGAAGCTAAAAAATTCGATAGAGCAGGTCTTATTTTGATCTGCCTGCAGCACCGACGGGGCTAGCTGGCCATCAAAACAGTGGTCCGCGTAGGGAAAATCATGGGCCAGCACTAAATTATGGGCTTGGCAAAAAGCCACCGCCTCTGCAAAAAACTCAGGTGTGGCCGTTGCAGTGGTCGGATTGTGAGGATAGCTCAGCACCATTAACCGCGCCTGGTCCAGTACCGCTACGGGAATATCTCTTAGCACCGGCAAAAAGCTATTCTCTGCCAGCAGCGGCATAGAATAAATCTGCCCATTGGATAAGTGAATACCCCCCACGTGGGAGGGATAACAGGGATCTGTCAGTAGCGCAAAATCCCCTGGATTCAAAATTGCTAAGGGTAAGTGAGCCGTCCCTTCCTGGGAGCCAATGAGGGGTAACACCTCTGCTTCTGGATCGATAGCAACGTTAAACTTACTCTCATACCAACGAGCCGCCGCCTGCCGAAAGGCGCGGGTACTCTCAAATAAATTATATCCGTGGGTCGCTGGGTCCTGTAAAGCGGATGAGATCGCATCCAATACATGTCCCGGCGTTGGCAAATCGGAAGACCCCAGAGAAAGATCAACGATTGGCTTACCCCCTGCTCGCGCTCGCCCTTTTGCTCGATCCATATCGGCAAAGACATTGGCTTGGAGGGGAGCAAGGCGATCGGCAAATTGCATAGGTAGCCAGGAAAATGGATCAGTAGACAGGGCAGTAGCGGGTTTGTTGCTAACAGGTGCAACAACCTCAAAAACTCATCATCGACTGCTAATTATTTATCTTAAACCCATTGTCCAGTGGGCAATACCCATCAGTGTCTAGACCCGACAGTTCACCCTATAGATTGTCTAGCTCCTGCTTGAGAGCCTCCAACTCTTTATCCACTGCCGCATCTGCAGGGGCATCCACGGGCTGCGCATCGGCGGGGGGTAGCGCCTCTTGATTGACCGATCCACCGCTCAGCTGAGCTTTCATAGCAGCGAGTTCTGAGTCCACATCGCCACCCGCTTCGAGGCTGACAAACTGGCTCTCAAGGTCAGCACCGGCTAACTCTGCAGCAGCTTGACCACGGGCTTCCATTTCCAGAATTTTTTCTTCCATGCGCTCAAAGGCACCCACAGAGGTGTTGGTGCTGAGATTGCCCACGGTTTTTTGAAGCTTTTCGTTAGCCTTAGCCGCACTGGCACGGGCCTTGAGCATGTTTTTCTTAGTCTTATACTCAGAAATTTTGCTTTCTAGACCGATTAAATTGCGCTTTAGGGTCTCTACTGAAGCTGTCTGCTGATCAAGCTGAGTCTTTAACGCCGCCGCTGTCTCTGCATGGGTTTTCTTACGAACTAAGGCTTCACGGGCCAGGTTTTCGTCCCCCTTTTGCAACGCTAGCTGGGCACGCTGGGTCCAAACATTGGCTTCAGACTGGGCTTTTTCCTGCTGCTGTTCCACACGTTTTTTGCTTGCGATCGCACCCGCCACAGCCTGACGCATTTGCACCAGATCCTCCTGCATATCCATGATGCTTTGCTCAAGAATCTTCTCAGGATCTTCGGCCTTACTTACGGCATCGTTAACATTGGCACGGATAAGTCGGCTAACGCGATCAAATAACCCCATTGGTCTTCCTTGTCCTTGATAAATTTATAGTTGGGTCATGAATGGGGCTCTAGATCAAACAGCCCCTACTACAGCACTAGCGCGGTAGCGCTTTAGTTTTAGCATAGGTTACTGAGTCACAGAGGTGTGGATAAACGCCTGTACATATCTTCTAAGATCTCTAAAGAAACGATATTTTTACTAGACTCCCCTAAAAAATTTTAGACCGAAAGGATGTGGTTTATGTGAGGCTTCATAGTTTGGAACTGATACAGCCAAGCACTAATGAAAGGATTTTGATGAATGCTTGAGCCGATTGGACCACCTTCACTAGCCAACATACTTACGATCAGCATTAGCGGTGCTGATTGACTGCATGATTGCTAACTGCACAATTGCATTGCCTCTGAGGTGTTTTCTCGAAAAGGATATACCGGTCGAAAGCCCCCCCCTTAGCCCCCCAATCCTGGGGGAAAGACTCAAAGCCCTCAAAGTTGGGGGTTGGGGGCATGGACGATCGGTAGCTTCTTTACCAGAAATGTCCTAAATGCGTTGGCATCAAAGCATGTTGGCGTCAGATAAATCTTGCTCCACTCGTCCTTTACTCAAACATTTATCAGGCATTTATATAATCACCCCCTAAATTAGCTACCAAATTTAGTCTTAAATGTATTTCCCTAACCATCGCCCTCAGGTTGTTCCTTTTAACCGAATGGCAGCGATATCTACCTTGGCTAGACGTCAGCTAAGCTGGATGCTCCTCACTCTCGTGATAACGGTTGGCTGGTCTTTTCAACCAGCGCAGGCCCATCATCCCCACGATGTAGTGACTCAAATTAAGCTCTCGCCTAACTACAGTCGTGATCAAACGGTTTATACGTTAGTTCACGGAAATTTGCTTAAATCTGTCGATGCAGGCAATCACTGGAAGCGATTGGTCCAAGGGTTGAATACCCTCGCCCCGTTTTCCACACTGACCCTCGATCAGGCTGACGGCCAACTCCTGGCCTTAGGCACCCATGGAGATGGTATTTTTTTATCGGATGATCGGGGTGAAAGCTGGCGTCAGACAAATGATGGCCTGGATACCCTGGATATTGGCTTGGTGTACAGCTTGCCCAGTAACCCCCAGGTGATGTTAGCAGCTGGGGCAAAGGGCGGACTCTTTCGAAGTATTGATCGTGGACAAAGCTGGTTTTCAGTCGCTGACAGTAGCCAGTTATTTTTGGCACTAGGTGAAGCCAAGGGAACCGTATGGGCAGGGGATAAGACGGGTCAACTACTACGTTCTAGCGACAGTGGTCAAAATTGGCAATCTCTCCTTAGGGTGGCTAACGATCCGATTACAACCATTGCAAACAACGGTAAGGTTGTTTATGTCGGTACGGCCTCACAAGGATTGTTTCGGCTAAATCCCGAAACGTTAGAAATTATTGAAGTCAACAAGGGTCTAGAGGATCTGCGGATTCAGGATGTGAAAATCTTACCGGGTGATTCTAGAGGTGTGATCGTTTCTAGCTGGAACCAGGGAATTTCGATCTCATTGGATGGGGGTGCAACCTGGACAGACTATCCTCAAGGTCTTAATAAAGATAAACAGGCGGATGAATTTGCAACCCATCACTTTTCTGAAATTGCGGTATCCGATGACTTCATTACCGACAAAACTGTATTTTTAGGCGGGTTTAACGGCCTCTACAAATCGATTAAGAGCGGTCAACAATGGCGAGAGATCAACAGTCTGGATCAGGGTATCGTAGTGGCGATGGATATATCGCCTAACTATGGTGACGATGGCACCATAGCCTTGACTAGCTATGTGGGTAAAATCCTCCTCAGCCATGATCGAGGTAAAACCTGGCAGCTAGCAATGAACGGGGCTGAAGTGCCTCGATTAAACGGCAACTTTGAACCGTTTTATCAGGACCCACGTCGTTTTTTTGATATTGAATTTTCTCCTGATTACACTCGCGATAAAACACTCTTTACAACCAGTTTATGGACTAAGGTTTTACGCTCAACCAACGGAGCCAAATCTTGGTCGCTCCCCACACTTAGTCAAGAAGCGCAAGGATTAACCCTGCTTTTTTCCCCTGATTTTGGCACCGACCAAACTATATATATCGGCGATCAAACAGGGATTCTTTTTCGTTCTATTGATGGTGGCAAGACATTTGAGAGCATCGCAGAACTCCCTTGGAAACGCGGTAATGACGGTCCTTCCATGGTAATCTCTCCTGATTTTGCAAAGGATCGCACGTTGTACATGGTGGCTGAAACTGGGGTGTATAAATCCACAGACGCTGGTGAGCACTGGCAGTCCACCACCGAATCTAGCCCCATCAGTACGGCTAAGAACCTTCATATTGAACTCTCACCGAGTTATTCCCAGGATAAAACCTTGTATGTCAGTAGCTACAACGGTTTATATAAGACTATCGATGCTGGCGAGAGCTGGCAATCAGTTGAGATCGCAAACGTTGCCCCTAACCGTGCCTTTTTAGAAGGTGTGGCTCTCTCACCCAACTATGCAGAAGATGGCACAGTCATGGTCAGCCTGCGGGGTAAGGGACTCTATAAAAGCACCGACAAAGGAGCATCCTTTACCTCCGTTGGAGATGCGAGCTTAGCCTTTGCTCGGATGGACAATGTACCCAGCGCGGGCCGACCCATTATATTTTCACCCAACTACGCTAACGACAACACTATTTTTGGCTTTGGTACCGCTAATACCGATATTTATCAATCCACAGATGGCGGTGAGACTTGGGAGATTTTAGAGACACCGGATGTAGAGCCGTCAGTTGACGTGAGCACAATGACAAAAGTTGCAATCTCAGCTGAACTCTATCGAGATAAAATTCTTAGGCTCTCACTGTCAGTTGCGATCGCAATTACAGCTTCCATAGCCGTTGGAATATTGCGTTTAGACAAAATCATTAACCTCAACCGACGACTACTCCAGTTTGGTACAGCTATGGGCAGCTTTACTATGGCCCTAGCCATATTATTAAAAGTCTGAATAGTTGTTCTTTCTACAAGGCTAGTTTTCATAATACGTATGCGCCTCAAGCATACATACATCAATGCCATATTTTTCTAGCTTATCCCCATCAGCAAACACCGCCAAAAAATCATAGACACAGCCGCGCTGACCAGACAACGTAATCAGAGTCCAATCCCCGTTAGCTCGAATTGTTTTCTCCCCCAAAACATCGTCTTCCCAATCTGTAACTGTCTCAGGAGACGCATAAAACTCCAACATATCAACGGATGTATCATTCGTCAGGGTGAACGAATATGCAGACCGAGGCGATTCAATTACATTTTTGGCAGCGATTAGAGCTGAGTCAGCATCTAGTTTTGCACCAACTTTTAGCACCTCACTTGAAGCAGTATCCTCTTCTGCGACAATGACACCTTCTTCTGACAGCACCGGTGTCATTGTTGACAAGCTCAGTAGAAGTACCAGCGGACAAACCTGCAACGGTGAGATTGCAACCGATTGGGGCAAAGGTATCAGACACATCGTAGTTCAACTGCTAAAAGATATATGACAGTCCTAAAATCGACACAAAGCTAGTGTGATTAGTTGCCGCGACCTACCTTAGTATCTGCATTTTTACTCGTCAGATAACCAACCAGGTCAGCTTATCAACTAGTCATAAACTATATCTATCTATCACACCGTTTAAAGCGACTCTGTGTATGATGGTTTCCCTAGTTTATTGCTACTCTGTTATAGATAGTCTATATGGCTAAGTTAGGCGCTTGAATCTTCGACCTAGTCGGGTATATGAATTAACTCTAGAGATTTAGCAAGGCATCTTACTCAAACACTAATTTCGCCATGACAGCTTCTGATAACACATTCATTCGGCTCACTCAGAAATCATTATTTCAGGGGTCGTCGCTCTTAAAGGTGGGCGCTTTCGCTGCTGTTGGCCTACTAAATGCTCAAGTCGTTTTTGCCCAGACTGAAGCGGGTGCAATTGAGTTAGCCATACCTGAGCCTGCTGAAGCGTCTATTGCACCATCTCAACCCAATACGGTGCCTGCTGCACCCGCTCCGACTGTACCACCGCCACAGGTTATAGCACCGGTCAGCCCCACTGATATTGTTCCACCCTCAATTGACACCCCCGCAGCTGAGCCTGAAACCGCTGACTACGGAACCGTTTTTATAGAGCCAGAGCAAACTGCGGCACCTAGCTTGGACTCACTTCTAAATAGCAGTCCCTCTGATGCAGCGTCTGCTACAGATAGTATTCCTGCAGTAGAGTTGGTTTCACCTGCTGACTACGGTGCAGGTTTAATTGATAAGACGGACTATAGCGTGGGCGCTACAATGCCAGACATTGTGATCTCAGAACGCTCTAGCGGCTGTGAGTTTGCTGTAGAGGCTGGAGCATCGGTGTCCAATGCAGCCTGTAACCAAGTTTCACGATTTACTAGCGCGATCGCAAATGGCATAGCTCCAGCTCAAACCAGTACTAACGCTGGTCCAATTAATATTCCAGGTATACAGCTTCCTGGTGCAACAACCGCTGCCAGTCGAGACTATTACAACCAAGCCACCCAGGCAGTGGTCAATCTACAGCTGGGGGAGAAGTTTATCTTTCCTCTATCCTTGCCTGCTTCGCTCACATCCCTTTTTGGCTGGCGGATGCATCCAATTTTTGGAGTACGGCGCTTCCACTCCGGTACTGATTTAGGAGCACCGACGGGGACTCCGGTCGTTGCCACTCAGGCTGGCCGCGTTAGCCTATCTGATTTTTTGGGTGGCTACGGCTTAACTGTAATACTGCGTCACAACAATGACACCCTAGAAAGCCGCTATGCTCACCTATCACGCCTGCTGGTGCAGCCCGGTGAACAAGTCGAACAGGGTGAGGTGATCGGACTAGTCGGCAGCACAGGTAACTCCACCGGACCACACCTGCATTTTGAACTACGTCAGCTCACGGAAACTGGCTGGGTCGTCTTAAACCCAGACTCATTGCTGAAGCAGACCCTAAGAACGTTAGTTCAGGCCCTAGGCAATTCTTTGGTTGCCCTATCGGATAATTCAACCGTTAAGGCCTCGAATGAAAAAAATGCGGCCTCTTTACAGGGACTCCCCTTTCGACCAGCCCAACCCCATGCCAACTGAACGCTTGGCCCTATTGTCAATACTGCTGCTCACCAGCTGTCAGGAGCTAGCATCTGAACATAGACCAACGATTGCCAAACCTGAGATCGCCCAAACAGCATGCGAGGCTCAGCCAGGGTTTGTGTTTGTGGATAGTGGAGATTTTATTGCAGGTAGCGATCGCACCGAACGCGATTACGCCTATCGCATCAGTGCAGAAGGGTTTGCTGATGATCCAACCGAGATAGCAGCAGCCGAAGCAAGCTACCGTAAACAGCGTTGGTTTGACCGCGAACCCAACAGACAACTCGTAAATCTGCCCACGGTTTGTATCAGTAAAAATCTGATTACCAATGCAGACTATCAAGCATTTGTGCAAGCGACAGAACACCGGTCACCAGGGATTTCAGCCACTGATTACCAAGAACAGGGCTTTTTAGTCCATGACTATAGCGAGGTAGAGCCCTATCTATGGCAGGGGAATCAGTATCCGACCGGGCAAGACAACCATCCAGTGGTGCTCATCTCCTACGAAGATGCATTAGCCTATAGTGCATGGCGCTCAGAGCAAGATGGTGTCAGCTATCGACTGCCAACCACTTTAGAATGGGAAAAGGCCGCACGGGGAACAGACGGGCGCTATTTTCCTTGGGGCAATGAGTGGCAAAATGATGGGACAAATTGGGCCAAAAATGGCCCCTATGGCACAAGCGAGATTGGAGCTTATCCCCTCAGCCAGAGTCTTTATGGCATTGAAGATATGGCAGGCAATGTCTTTGAGTACACCAGCACTCTGGTTAAAGGTGGGTCTGAAGTTTTGCTCAAAGGCTGCAGCTGGGACGACTATCCTGGCTTCTGCCGTGCTGCCTATGAGCACGATCGCCCTGTCGAATCTCGACACATCCTGTTTGGATTTCGCTTAGCGATGGAGGGTGGTTAACTTCATGTTCTACTTCACATCCCGGTAGCTCAACCCTAAAATTAGGGTTAACAGTCGGTGGGTAATTATGGGTTATTTGCGTTGGTTATGCTTGTTTAGCCTAGTTTTACTTCTGCAAGCCTGTAGCAGCTTCGATACCGTACCACCCCAATCAATAATAGAGCGAGGGCTGGCGATCGAAATGGCTCAAACCCAGCAAGCACTGATTACTCATCTAGCCCCCAAGGTGCCTCAATTGCCCAATGTTAAACTCCGCCAAGTCGAGGTCACCTTACGAGAACCTCAGGAGAATGATATTTTTCACATACAAGGTACCTACGAAGCCATAATCCAGCTAACGAGTCGAGAAAAGAAAGAAGCTGGCCCCTTCGATATCTACATCGCCAGGGAAAAAAGCGAAGAGACCGTCAGCTGGTTTTTGGTATCCGATGGACGCAGAGAACTATTAGTGACAAATCCTACTTAGCTCCAAAATAGTAATATTTGTCGAACGCAGTTTTGAGACCGTAAACACTAGATCAGTAGATGACTTGAAGTGGAAAACGTCTATCTTGTTTACGTATTGGGCAGTGTCTGTTTTTGATCGATCAGCTGGTCAGCCACCTGACGAATAAATCTGAACTTATTTAACAGCGTTTTAAAAGGAGCATCAGCTTTTTTTTGTAACCGGTTGAGATCATCGGCCACACCATAAACTCCACTTGATGTCAGGAAGAGGAATTGAACCAGGTCTGGCTCAGGTAGGGCACGATCTTCTATGGGAGATGCTTGGGGCAGTAGCGTTTGGGCTATTTGAACAATTTCTTGAGCAACTTTAGCCACTTTGGGATCAGCTTCCAGCCCAACCATACCTCCCCCTGGTGTAGGCCGAAAAGAAGCCTCACCGGATAGAAATGCAGTTAACGATATCGCCCAGCGTTCCGACGTTTGGTTATCTATCATGCCAACATCCATCAGCACGCCATATACTTGATTCGTATCATTTTCAGAGCCCCCTGCTTGACTCGCATCGATACTAAAAATAGTCTCGCGCCAACTGTGATAGTCGGGCGTTATTCTCATGCGATGATTGGAGGCACTGAATTGTCGCTTCTGCTGATTAGCATCTTGAGATGGTGTTGTAAGTGGCTCTAAAAACTTTTGAATGGTCTGCAAAGCTGCATCCACGCTTTCGCCATCATTGTAGTAGAGCATCTCTTTTTTCTGATCGTCGCTATTGACAAATGCTAGGTTATAGGACCAGTGTGTCGCTTTGTTGCCATCTATTTTTGTGTATCTGCGTTTGGATGTGCCGACGCTGACATTCCGCAGCGTAGAAAGTGGCAGCTGCCATTGTTTGGTGCCAAGTAGGGTTTTGCGATCGCATCTGACTTCATCAGCCACCGTATCAAGGGTTAACGTCTCTGACTGCAGCACCCCGTAAAGCATAGACAGCCCATAGCCCCCCAAAAGTACCAAAATCAAAAAACCAGAGGCAGGCACTTTCCCACTAGACGCTCCAACAATAAATCCCAACACCGTTATACCCAACATAACCAGCGGTAGAATCAGACCCTTACTATCTCTAGAGATATGAATGACCAGTTCTGAGGCAGTTTGCTGGTTAATTCTCATAAAAATGGAAGGACGACGATGTTAGCTGAAGCTAAGCTTACAGTCTCGCAGTTTTGGTCTATCAAAGATCCATTAAAAATTAACTCATTAGCTTAGATTTAAGGCTGTTTATAATTCACCTTCTTAGCTGTCCATGACCATTTGAGCTACGTTTACCGGTACAGCAGAAAAGTACTGTCGTTGAAACTGCTCTTCTTGCACACTTGCCAAAAATGAACGCACACAAGCCTGTTGTTGTTCTATTGAAGCTGCCTGGGTAGCTTCATATCTAAGCATAATTAATCTAGATGGGAACTCTTCTGTTCCCCTACTGAAAGTATTCAGAGGAGATTCCACAACATCAACTAACACATCACCTTCGGTCTTTTCGCTCTCCCTATCCCTAAATCCCAAACTAGCCAACGCTGCCAACCCAAATTGCAACGAAACGTCTCCTAACTCCAGCTTTTCCATCATTACTGCCGCTGTTATAGGAGTTTCTGTACGTGCCAAATATTTAGCAACCCCTACCAGGTGTTTCCAGACATCAATCGGAGCCGCAGGCGTAGGGGTATCATAGGCCAACACTAAAGGAGTTTGTCGCTGGGTAGCTTGATAAAACCAAGGCTGTAAGTCTTGCCACGCTGTTGGACACTGACTAACCACCAAAGCATCCGAGACATCGACTTTATTAACAGAAGATTTAGTAGCAGCAGTCCGAACCCGATGGTCGATCACTGGTTGCTTAGATGACGCTACCGTCATAGCTAACTCAGATGATACTGACTTTACGTCAATTAGCCGCACTTCATAGCCTCCATACTGGGGCTTTTTCTGACGAGAATAAACATTAAAGTCTAACTCCACCACCACATCACAGCGACCTACCGGCAGATCATCCTTGTAATGATCCCACCATAGCCCTGGAAATCCAGCGGTAGACGTGTCGTCTTTAATTAAAAAATGGGTTTTGATAAATCTGAGTTTGCGCTTTGATACTGGGTCTTTGATTTTTTGATGCCAGGTATTATCAAACCAAGCATTGCGAATTAGCAATCGAGGCACTGGGTTCCCCATACCATAGGGCTCTAGCAAATTTAGCTGCTGAAACAGCTCTTTACCCAACTCACAAACACTGATCTCCAGATCCACAGTAATCATTGGCCCGGAAGCTACCCCCACCTGTCGCAGTTTCCGGTTAAGGGCATCGGCAAACAGATCAATATTCTCCACTGGCAGCGTCATACCAGCAGCAAACGGATGTCCGCCAAAGCTAGTAAGTAAATGAGATTGGTCGGTTACTAGCTGATAGAGGTCAATCCGATTTACCGACCGAGCCGAGCCCCGCGCCATCGCATCATCAATGGTTAGTAAAATAGTGGGTTTGCCATATTCTTGGGCCACCTGTCCGGCAACGATACCCAAGACCCCTGGCGGCCATTGGGTATCCGCCAGCACGATCGCCTCAACTGTAGCCATATCTAGTTCGGTAAGTCGTTGAGCTACCTGGGTATGGACGTCTTTTTGCAAGGCTTTACGGCGAGTGTTGGCCCATTCGGTCTGTTCAGCTAGCTCCTGGCATCGATCGGGATCGTCGCTAGTAAGCAGTTCAACACAAAACCGAGCATCGCCATGAATTCGGCTCACAGCATTGATTCGAGGACCAATACCAAAGGAAATATCGGTGGGACGATCGCCGGTACGGCGACACAGTTTCAATAGCGCGGCAATACCGGGACGAATAGGAGTCTCTGCTTTTAGATGAGTTTGCAGCTGACGAATTCCAATTTGAGCTAGATAGCGACAGTCGCCGCTTAGCTGTACTAAATCGGCAATGAGACCGATAGCAACCAAATCGGTCAGTTCTGCCAACGGTCGTGTAGGTGTCAGTCGTTCATAGAGGGCCTCGACTAGCTTAAAAGCAACCGCCACACCAGACAGATGGGCCAGAGGATGGTCAGAGTTAAAATAGCGCGGATTAATAATGGCAACTACCGGTGGCCGTGTACTCGGCAAGGTGTGGTGATCGGTGATGATTACATCCATCCCCAACGTCTGGGCATGGTCAATTTCCATCAGGTCGGTACTGCCGTTGTCACAGGTAAGTATTAGGGTGGTCCCTTCAGCCGCCAAGTCATCAAGCCCTTGAAGAGAGAGACCATGGGAGGCGGTCAGCCGGTTAGGGATAAAGTAGTTAAGCTGTCCAGTAGGGAAAAACTGACGCAGACCATCCCACAGTACGGCGGTAGAAGTAATCCCATCGGCATCGAAATCACCCCAAATGGTGACGGTTTCTTGATG
>JBCDFI010000079.1:0-14171 GCA_039178155.1 Cyanobacteria bacterium P01_H01_bin.105 | reverse complement strand
TCACCCCAACGCCAGTCGATCATTAAATCCTTAGTGAGAAAGCTGGCCACAATCATTCGACAGCGATTGTGCATCCAGCCGGTTTCATTTAGCTGACGCATGGCCGCATCGACAATGGGATAGCCTGTACGCCCCTCACACCAGGCAGCAAATTTATCTTCATTGTTGTCCCAAGGAAAATCTTTCCAGGCTTCACGATAAGGCCCCTCAGCCAGCTCTGGGAAAAAGTACATCACATGTTGGTAAAATTCTCGCCAAGCCAGCTCTTGCATCCAGGTTTTGATATTGTTACGGGTCTCATCACTCCGACAGCGACTATAGGCTGCATCAGCCGCTGCCCATACAGTACGAATGCCAATCGCCCCAAACTTAAGGGCAGCACTAAGCATAGAGGTGCCCGCTACAGACGGAATATTGCGCTGTTCATCGTATTCAGCAACGGCTCGATCTTCTCGACAAAACTCAGTCAACAACTCTTGAGCTGCCGCTTCTCCAGGAGCTATTGGCAGGGATTGATTCCACTCAAAACCCAACTCTTTGGCCGAGGGTAGCTTAATAATGCCAGCATCGTAGGCCTTAGACTTTTCGGTCGGACTGAGTCCAATCAGGTCAGCTAATGCAGCCACAGGTTCCGCCTTGGTTTGCTGATACCAGTTGCGCCAGAACGGACCATAGACACTGTAGGGGGTATCCGAACCTGTCAATACGTCTCCTGGAGCATGGAGTAACTGATCCCAAGTTTTGGTGCGCATCTCAATCCCTTGCTCTCGGAGAGCGTCTGCCACAGCCGTATCACGCTGACGAGAATAGGGTTCTACATCTCGGTTCCAATAGACGGCTGTGGCACCTAAAGCAGCTGCAATTTTAGGTATTTCTTGGACCGGTTTGCCCTTGAGAATTAATAGCTCGCTACCGGCCTGCTGATAGCGGTCCTGTAACTCAGCTAGACAGCCAATCATGTAGGTGACTCGAGCGGGGGCTACATCATCAGCCTCTAGAATATTCGGGTCTAAGCAGAAAACCCCTAACACTTTAGGGCTACGTTCCCGAGCAGCGACAAGGCCCAGATTATCGCTAATACGTAGGTCACGACGGTGCCAAAACAGGACGAGATCAGCCATAGAATTTTAGGTCGGATTAATGGGAGGCGAGAGGTAGGGGCTTTAGTATATCCGCATTTTTGGGCGGTATTCTACACCCGCTGTGATTGGTCAGCCACACGCTGGCTCAGTATTCTATAGAGGCACACAAAAGGTATATAAACAGGAGCTAGCGGTTTTGAGTATTTCTGGAGCACCCATCGCTAAAAAACAGCCAAAATCCCTGGAGAACCATGGGGATGTTCGCATTGATAATTATTATTGGCTGTGCGATCGCAACTCCCCAGAAACCCTGGACTATCTCAAAGCTGAAAATGACTACGCCGAGGCCCAGACAGACCACACCAAAGATTTTCAAAAAACTCTGTACAACGAGATGCTGGGCCGCATTCAAGAAACAGATCTATCTGTGCCCACCAAAGACGGTGATTATTTCTACTATAGCCGCACGGAAGAAGGTAAAGCCTATCGAATTTTGTGCCGCAAACAGAGCAGCCTAGAAACTGCTGAAGAGATTTTACTCGATGAGAATGAGCTAGCAAAGGGGCACGAGTTCTTTTCGTTAGGAGACTATGAAATCAGCCTCAACCATCAGCTGCTGGCGTATGCTATTGATACTGACGGTTCAGAACGTTGCACGTTAATTTTTAAAGATCTCGCTACTGGCCAACTATTTCCTGAAGAGATTGACAACATCAGCGAAGTCATCTGGGCAAACGACAATCGCACCACATTTTACACTCGACTAGATGAGGCTCACCGTCCTTACCAAGTGTGGAAGCACCGACTGGGAGAAGACCCAAGTCAGGATCAGCTGGTGTATGAAGAAACCGATGAAGCCTTTTATGTCTCGTTGGGTGGAACCCGCAGCGATGCCTATTTATTGATTTCAATCAACAGCAAAATTACCACAGAGATTCGCATTTTAGACGCCAACAATCCAGATGGAACGTTTGAAATAGTTTGTCCTCGCCAATACGGTGTGGAGTATTCCATTTCTCATCATCCAGGTAACGACAAAGATCCTGACCGATTTTATATCGTCACCAACGAAGACGCCATCAATTCTAAGCTAATGGTGACGTCGGTTAAGGCCCTTGAAAAAGAGAATTGGCAGACCGTTATTCCCCATCGGACCGATGTACAGCTAACGGGCGTCAGCGTATTTATCGATCACTTAGTGATTTTCGAACGCCGAGGCGGACTACCCACCATTCGCATCCAAAAACTCTCCACAGGAGAGGAAGCTGCCCTAGAGTTTCCTGAACCTACCTACTCGGTCTGGTCGGGTGCCATGCCAGAGTTTGACAACAAAACCCTACGGTTTACCTACACGTCGCTGATTACCCCGTCGTCGGTGTTTGACTACGACATGGATACTCACGAACGAGAACTTAGAAAAGAGACTCCGGTACTAGGGGGCTACGATCGCACCCAGTACAAAAGCGAGTGGCTGATGGCCACCGCCGCCGATGGGACTCAGGTTCCAATTTCGCTGGTGTACAAAAAAGATATTCAGCCCCAGGGACAAAATCCGCTTTTGCTCTACGGATATGGTTCCTACGGTGCCAGTATGTCGGCTTATTTTTCCTCTAGCCGACTATCACTGTTAGACAGAGGCATGGTGTTTGCCATTGCCCATATCCGAGGTGGCGGAGAGATGGGGCGTCCCTGGTATGAAGACGGCAAGTTTCTCCATAAGAAGAATACATTTACAGACTTTATTGCCTGTGCCGAGTATTTAATCAAGACCCAACGGACTCGCCCAGATCGGCTAGCCATTATGGGGGGCAGTGCTGGTGGACTGCTAATGGGAGCGGTGCTAAATATGCGGTCTGAGTTGTTTAGGGTTGCGATCGCAGCCGTCCCCTTTGTCGATGTCGTCACCACCATTTTGGACCCCAGCCTGCCCCTATCGGTAATGGAATGGGACGAGTGGGGCAACCCCAACAAAGAAGAATACTACAACTACATGAAGTCCTATTCCCCCTACGACAACGTCACCGCCCAGGCTTACCCAGACATCCTCATTACCGGTGGACTCAACGACCCGCGCGTCTCCTACTGGGAACCCGCCAAATGGACGGCAAAACTACGAGACCTCAAAACCGACCAGAACCGACTGCTGCTTAAAACCAATATGGATGCAGGCCACGGCGGAGCTTCCGGTCGATACGGCTGGCTTGAGGAAACCGCCTTTGAATATGCCTTTATGCTCGACAGCCTGGACTTAGCCTCAACAGCCCCTTGAGCCATCACGGCCAACCCAATACTTAAGCAAAGCTTAAATTACACTTTAAGCTTTGCTAACTTGACGTTAACGCACGCCAATAAAATCTAGACTGTAACTAATTACACAGTTTTGATGTTTTCAGCAGAAAGTTTAGCCAAGGATCATCATTGCTAACGTTTTCTGTCATGGCATCTACACATTTGGAGAAATCGGCATGAAACTATCATTTCTTGGCGCTAACTACGAAGCGCATTTTGAAGATATTCAAGTTACTGACACCGAAAAAATTGGCACCTATCGCGGTGCGCCCCTAAAGCGGAAAGCCTTTAAGGTGCCTGAACATGCTCACCAGCGTGTCCAGCTTACCTATCGCGGCGTCAAGTACAACCACGACGTTTAATTGTGACAGGAGGGAAACCCAAGCAACCCTTTAGAGCACCCTGCCGCGTTATCCCCTTCAACCAATATTTCCCTGATTATTTCCTCTCAGTAAAAACAAGATATCATCTATTGCAGATCTCTTTCTCCAGTTGGAGGAAGAGATTTTTTTAAGCACTTTTATATACTGAACCTAACGCTATTAATAGGTTCAAACTACTATTGGATACAAGAGGTTAAGCACTTACTGCACCCCATAAACAAAATCGTATCTTTAACCTAGATAAGGAAACCATGCCTTCTGGTCGAAGTTGGCTGGCAAGACGATCACCGCATCTACGGAACCCTCCTCCATATCGACATTATCGATGCCATCTCTAAAGCTAAAATCTCTTACGGGCCAGCCAGTAGTATCACTGCTGCGATTTCAACCAAGCTGACTGTCGTTTAACCTTACGATAATCAGCTAGGGTTAACTGTTTCCACGAAAACCAAAGACCATAAATCAACAATATCAACAAAATATTGCTAAAGATAATTATCGAAATCTTGGCCGAAGTGCCTGTAAGTTGCCGTAGAACAAACAGATCGAGGCTGAATAAAATTAGAGTTGTATTCAATACCCAACCCCGGCAAATGCGCAGTCGGCTTCTGCCATACTCCAACAGACTTGCTAATCGCTCAGACCGCAAATAAACATACCGTCGGTCGTCATAGTCATCCCCATCTTGTTGATAAAACTGCTGAGCCAATTTAGGCTTCCAAACTTTGTCAAAAAGACTATCGGCTATCCGGTCAGTCACAATGCCAAAAATGTAGGTGATTGCCAAAATTGGCAACAACGACGGCAAGGCAAACAGATGATCAAATGACACCCAAGTATAACCAAATATGCTCAACACCAAAAGCGCTACCCACATCGTTGCACCCACACCAATTACAATTAGCTCAACAAATAGGTCCGTAGTATTCATGGCATGGCGTATCTTGATATTTTAATTTATCTTAAAGGCTGGTTCACACTACACTGTCAATCACAGTACGGCTGCTATGCAACGAGTTGCTCTGCTTTTTCCATTTCGACAACGTGTCCCACTAGGTGACCAGCTGACAACTCGCTATAGCCAGACTGAAGGGCAGGTCATTATTCCGCTGCATTTGGAAGCTGGAGAAGATCTGCTAGCACCTTTTGAATGTTTGAGATCGCACGATGGCGCTAAACCTCTATCCCGCAATCTCAATATCGACCTAGTAGAATACCTGTTCCGTCGCGTAGCCGAAGTTGACCAAGACGAAATGCTGCTCAAAATCTCGTTAACCACATCGTCACGAGATCCGACAGTTGCTGTACTTCCCAAACAACAACTCAAAACCGATCTGGAGAACCTGATTCCTGAGCACTTTACCTATTTAGAAACTGTTAAACGCGAGAACCTCAAATGTCTAATCCGTGACTCCTTATTGTTAGCCGTATTTGGGCTGCTCATGTTGGGCATCTCAATGCTAGTCGATACTCTATCTTTTCCAGAAGACGCTAGAATTTTCCTACGTCTTCTTGGACAGGGGATTACAGTCCTTGGCTGGGTGACCCTATGGGAAGCTTTGGTTAATTTTCTGTGGACGTGGCAACCAATTTATCGGCAGTTACACATGTGTCAGCAATTACAGCAGGCTGCTGTCAAAGTTCAGTTTGTTGAATCGACAGTGTTGAATACTGACTAAAGCTTACTTAAAAATGGTTTTGCCATAAAGTATCCGGCAATAGATTTTGCATCTATTCCTTCACCATCGTGAATAGCTTTTTCAAACTCTTCTGGTGTCATCAAAACAACTTCAATATCTTCGTCGTCATCCTGCTGAGGAGCTGTTTCTAGCTTTTCTAAATCGCTCGCTAAAAATGCAAAAATGAACTCGTCAGAGTATCCGGGTGCTAATGGAAATTTGCCAAGATTTTTCCATTCTTTAGCACTATAGCCAGTCTCTTCTTCAATCTCTCTCTGAATAGTTGTAAATGCATCTTCTGCTACTTCAATCGTACCAGCTGGAAACTCTAACAGCCTGCCTTGAACAGCAAAGCGATATTGTCGAACGAGGACCAGTTTTCCGTCTGGAGTAATCGGAACGGCCATCGCTCCACCCGGATGGCGAATACATTCCCACTGACCTTCAGCTTTATTGGGTAAGCGTAGACGATTGACTTCAAAGTCAAATTTACGTCCGGCATAATATAGACATTTTTTGAGCAGCTGAGGCGGTTCTAGACCAAGAGACATAGTGGAAACGCAATAGAGCAACGGAATTAGGTTACTACAGGAGTCAGCAGCTATGCCACCAATGGATATACGCCTGCTATATCCAACTGCCCCAATAAGTCCTCTACAGTTTCCTGCCTAGACGGATGCAGCCAATCCGCTGCGATCTCTGCCAGTGGAACTAAAACAAAGGCTCGCTCATGCATCCTTGGATGTGGCAGCGTCAGACTGGGGGTATCTATCACCCAGTCTCCATAGAGCAACAAATCTAAGTCCAAGGTCCGAGGTCCCCACCGCTCACGACGGATGCGGCCAAAGCTGGCTTCGGTCGCTAGCAAAGTATGCAGCACCTGCTCAGGCGACAAAATAGTATGGAAAATAGCGCAGGCATTTATATAGTCAGGCTGGGGTGGACCAACTGGGGCAGTTTTGTAGAGCTGCGATCGCACTTCTAGCCGCATGCCTTCTATATAGTCAAGTTGTGCCAATGCTGTTTCAATCGTTTGCTCTGAGTCCCCTAGGTTACTCCCAAGGGCAATGGCACATGCCGTTTCCATACCGTTTGATTAATCAGTCACAAACCCAAGATAGCTTGGGGACCCTCAATCATAGCCGACAGGGGATACGCACCCGTCCGTCACTTACAAATTAGGCTGCAGTCGGTCAAGAAGCTGAGCCGCTGTCATTGCACCTTCAATCCGATCAATTTCTTGACCATCTTTAAAAAGCACCATCGTGGGCAAAGCATGAATCTGATGTTTAGATGCCAGTGTTTCGTAACGGTCGGTGTCAATTTTGACGATTTGCAGCTGATCTTGTAATTGATCTTTTACTTTCTTTAGTTCGCCCGCCATCAGCTGACAGGGACCACACCATGTGGCATAAAAGTCCACTAGCGTAGGTTTATCGGCCCCCGCTAACATATCCTCAAAACTAGAAAATTGTTGTTTAACAGCCATTGTCTTAAATCCAGGGTGAGTTCAGCTTTCATGCTAAGCGAGCGCTACGAAAATGGTGAGTATTTAAGAGAATTCTTGGCATTTTTATAAGGATCTGTAAGGTATTACCTGTGAGCATTATTAGCTCGTGGCTTCTCTACATTGATCCCCATACCCCAAAAATAATAGAGTAATCGAGCTGTTAACCATTTCCCCCACATCATGACTGGAGCAATGCAAGACCAGGTCGCTATCATTACCGGCTCATCCCGTGGCATTGGTAAAGCGGCAGCCCTCGCCCTCGCCACCGAAGGTGCCAGCGTTGTGGTGAACTATGCACGCTCTAGTGCTGCTGCGGATGAAGTGGTTGCAGAAATTAAAGGAGCAGGAGGCAACGCCATTGCTCTCCAGGCTGATGTGTCTCAAGAAGACCAGGTCGATACCTTAGTCAAAACCACTAAGGATACATTTGGTCGTATTGATGTCTTGGTTAACAATGCTGGCATTACCCGCGATACGCTGCTATTGAGGATGAAGCCTGCCGACTGGCAAGCGGTTATTGATCTCAACCTCACGGGTGTATTTCTCTGCACTCGTGCTGTCGCCAAGATTATGCTGAAGCAGCGTTCGGGCCGCATCATTAATATTTCATCTGTAGCAGGTCTGATGGGTAATCCGGGTCAAGCTAACTACAGCGCCGCTAAAGCCGGGGTGATCGGTTTCACTAAAACGGTAGCTAAGGAAATGGCAGGTCGCAGTGTCACGGTCAATGCTGTGGCCCCTGGGTTTATTGAAACTGACATGACCAATGACTTATCTAATACAGAGGAAATTCTGAAATATATTCCTCTGGGTCGCTATGGCCAGGTCAGTGAAGTTGCCGGATTAATTCGATTCTTGGCGTCTGATCCAGCAGCAGCTTATATTACCGGCCAAGTGATGAATGTGGACGGTGGCATGGTGATGTAGAAGTTACACCGGGGCCTTCATCTCATTCTTCGCTAACGCAGCCTGCACCGCTATCTGCTGATCTCGATGGGTCATCCAACGATGATAGGTACGATTGTGAACCTGGACCGAATGCCCCATCATTCTGGCGGCGACAGCATCGGGTAGCCCCATTAATATGGTACGCACCGCCCAGGCATGACGCAGGTCGTAGGGGGAAAAGGGAACCTTATAGCGACGAAACTGGGTAGTAACTTGCTGACCAACTCGCTGCAGCGTGGTGGTGGCTAGATCGGTATTGACCTTGGGCAGTTCACCGTTGGTGAGGTCAAAACGGTCAACCCATTCAGGGTAGAAAGGCCAAACTTCGTGGCGACCGGTTTTGGTCGTTTCGTGAACAATGATTTCAGCATTGGGAGTGCGCGCTGATAAGTCAGCACTTGCGCGTTGACGAAGCTGTTCGCGAGGAGCATCGCAAAAGAATACCTCATGATTTCGCAAACCATAGGTAGCCATCATGCCGTAGACATATTTCCAATGGGGATTTTTTAGCCTGTCATACACTTCAACAATCTGCTCATCGGAGGGCAGATCCCTTAGCTGGGTCTGACTGCTGCCATAATTTCCCCAAAAAGTTTTCAAGTCGGTCGGTAGCTCTATATTCAGAAATTCAGCCAGAGCTCCTAAAGCTGTACAACAAATCTGACGGCTGCGAGAGTTAGCTTGAGTACTTTGTACTGTGGCATAAATAGCTTCAGGCAGGCTTAGGTTACTGTGACGTTCAGTTATTTTAGATAGCTTGCGCAAATAGGGTACATAGGCTTTTTCCCACGTGGTTTGGAGCGACGCAGACCGTGAATTAGAGCCACGTGTTTCAAAAAAATAATGCTCAAATGCATCAATTTGATTAGATAAGTCGGCCCCTGCCATTCGTAATCCAGCTGCAGGTCCCAAATAGTCGTGCCAATCAAATATATCTTGCAATAACTGGGCTGCGATAATTTTAGCTGTCTGCTCACATTGCTTGAGACCCATCTTAGTAGCAGGCAGTTTCAATGGCAGTCTTTGTTGATAAGGGCGCAGTTTAGGACTACCAGGGCGCGGTGGCAGGGTACCGCGCAGATTAAGCCGATCGCCGCGTCGTTCAATCTGTAGCCCTAATTTTGCCACTTTTAAGCGCCGATTCACTTGATTTAGGGACTTATCCAACGGATGCGTTACAGATATCTCAGCCATACTAAATGAAAAAAATTCTCAACTTCTACAAATCAGCCATGTATATAGAGGAGTTAGTTGTTACGATAAGTCTAAAGATGATTAAAACTTCGTTTAAAAGGTAAACACGCTGTCATGGGTCGTACTGGAGTCTTATTACTTAATCTTGGAGGTCCCGAGCAGCTAGAGGATGTTCGCCCCTTTCTGTTCAATTTATTTGCTGATCCAGAGATTATTCGACTCCCATTTCCCTGGTTGCAAAAGCCTTTGGCTTGGTTAATTTCCACTAGCCGTGCCAGCAAGTCCCAGGAAAACTATAAGGAAATTGGCGGCGGCTCCCCTCTACGGCACATCACGGAAGAACAAGGAACTGCTCTAAAAGAGTACCTAAAAAAACTAGGGCGCGATGTCAAAATTTACATCGGTATGCGCTACTGGTACCCCTTTACTGAAGAGGCTGTTGCTCAAATCAAGCAGGATGGTATTGAGGAGCTGGTGATTCTGCCGCTATATCCTCAGTTTTCTATTAGTACCAGCGGCTCTAGCTTCCGTCTACTTGAAAAACTCTGGCAGAACGACCCTGCTCTGCAAAAAGTTGACTACACCCTGATTCCATCTTGGTACAACAGCCCCGGCTATGTGAGGGCTATGGCCGACCTAATTACCCAGGAATTAAATAAGCTACCCAATCCCGAGAGTGGCCATATTTTCTTTAGTGCCCATGGTGTTCCAGTCAGCTACGTTGAGGAAGCAGGGGATCCCTACCAGCGGGAAATGGAGCACTGCGTTGAGTTAATTATGAAAGCGGTGAATTGCCCCAATGACTTTACCCTAGCTTACCAAAGTCGCGTTGGCCCAGTAGAGTGGCTGCAGCCCTATACCGAAGACGCCATTAAAACATTGGCAGAGAAGGGTATTGAAGATCTTGTAGTCGTGCCTATCAGCTTTGTATCGGAGCACATCGAAACACTGCAAGAAATCGATATTGAGTACCGCGAGCTGGCTGAAGAATCTGGAATCAAAGGATTTCATCGAGTTCCTGCCCTCAACACCTACCCCGTCTTTATTGAAGACATGGGCAATATGGTGGTGAAAGCTCTAGAGTCTCCACGTAAGCTATTTTCCGACGCGGCTCAGCTGCAAAAGCAGGTGCGCATTTACCCTCAAGACAAGTCTGCTTGGGGTCTAACTCCGTTTGCGGAGGTTTGGAATGGTCGTCTAGCTATGGTAGGTTTCCTAGCACTAATTTTAGAGATGGTCAGTGGTCACGGTCCTTTGCATATTGCGGGGCTAATGTAGAGAGGCTTGAAGCGTATTCCTCTTACTGCTTAAAGTCGTTTGATTCAGGGCCTTAGTTTAAACGGACTCTCAGCTGATTGCTGCGGATTACTACCTCAGCAATCGGCTATTTGCTGTGCTCTGTCACACATACTGCATCCAACACAAGCATATTTTTTGACTCTAGAGCAGTGCAGGTTCCAACTGTGGCGGCCAAGGCACTTCTAGGCTCTGTACCTTTTTTAATCGCCTCAATAAAAGCCTCATACTCCATAGGCCAATCATTGTTTTCAATAAAATATCCTTCTGCAAAGATCTCCTTCTCCAACATAAAAAAGTCAACGCCATATTGTTCAATAAACTGGTTGAGCAGCTCCTTATCTTCAGAGAATGTTGCCGCCATCAAATCTTTTACTTTCTGTCGAAACTTTTCATAATATCCCCGGTGATAGGCCACACCATATTCAGGAGCGACTAAAACACTTCGGGTGCTAAAGGCAGGAATATTGGCAACTTCTTTGGATAAAGATGCAACAAGAGTATCTTTGGGTTGCTCACTAAAAAACTGATATATCTTGGGATAGCGACCAATGACATAGCCAGGTTTTGGAAAATCTGCATCTGTCTGGTTTAAATAAACTGGATAAATCAAAATTAGGGCAACAAAGGTTAGATAAACAAAGGGAGAAATCGCCCTAACAAAATTTATCGTGCTCCTAGCAAGCCAAATACGAACTGCATCGACAAGTATGGCTAGTGTGATACCTGAAAGAATAGCCATTATAATTCTGATGCCATGTTGCGTGTAACGACTTGGAAGATGCAGCTTAAATAATAGAAAATGCGCTGCTGAATATAGAAATACTGATGCAATCAGTAGCCTAAGCAATATAGAAATTCTTTTACTGACCTGTTTAATCAATGGGAAATCTCTGCGAAAAACCCATAGAAAGGGAAGCAATAAGCATACTAATAAAAGCCTTGGCTGAAAAAACAAAAATCCTCCAGGAACCAGACCACTTCTACCACCTAACAGCCAAAATTCGAGAGCAGATTCTGAAAAAAAGCTACTTCTTCCACCCTTAAGATATGCAGGATCTACTAAAGCTTGGACCCTAGTTACAACTGGGCCAAACTCTGAGTCTCGCAAGAGTAAGAAATAGGCTGAAAACACTAGTGCAATAGCAATTACACCTATAACTAGCCCCATCAGATTTTTGTCAGAAGTTAGTTTTATTCTCCAGCCATTCAATCTGAACAAGCTTAAAATTCCTGTTCCTGCAGCCACTAACATGGCCTGAGGATAGTAAAGACCTAAAAATAGTAAACTGAACCAAGAGCCAAGTCTAGAGCCACAGGTTAAGGAGTATAGAAACGCTAGCAAAAATAAGTTAAGAAAGGCTCTAGGAGTTGCTGATGAAATATCTGTTTGAAATAGCAGTGTGTAGAGCAATATTGACGTTGAAAAAAAGCCTCCTGTTGGAAATTTAAATAGTTTAATTGTTAATCGATAGCAAAAAAAAGCTGTCAAAACATATAGCAAAATAGGCAATAGTTTACTTGCCTGGATTGGGGATATGCCCAGGAATCCGATTGTTTTGTATAGATAGCTATATCCAGGTGGGGCAACGGACTGAAAATAGTCAGCTATCATATCTCCTTGAAATAGATATTTATCAAGATATTGCTCAAACCAAACAACGTGCTGTCTAGCATCATCTTGGATGACAAAGTCATATTGAAAGACTCTAGCCGTTGCTCTTAAGCTCAATAAAAAGCTCATTAATAGGCTGATGGCCAACCAAAGCAGATTTTGTTTTTTAGAAAAGTTCATATCATTTTTAGACAAAAAATCGTCTATTTAAGGCTCTATAGTGGCGAACATTTCAGCCTTTGATAGGGATAATTTGTTAGTAGCTGAATTCAGTCACCGAATCATGTCAATAGACTGAACTTTACCAATTTTTTCACTGTTTTTTTCTACTGGTTAATGTTTGTCTGATTGATTCTTTTTTGACCACTGTCGCCAGACTGCCGAGCTACGAATAGCCAGCCACAGCAGAAATAGGGCGATCAGCCCGCCTTGTTCAGGTGCGTCAAAAGCAAAAAATGCCAAGCAAATGCAAAGGGCATCTTCGACAAAGATCACCCACATGGGTGGGCTATTAAAGCGATATAGCCAGCCAACTTGAACCATTTGAATAACTAGGGCTAGTACCCCCCCCGTGGCAGCCAAAAGTATCAAGATTAGGCTGTTATCGATATCGGTGAGGCGTGCGATCGCAATTCCTGCAATTGTTCCAACAAAAGGACTGATCAATAGCTCTGCACTTTGCAAAAACCGACGGTTGACTCGGTCTTTCGAAATGGTGAGTTCTAGCAACGACCAAATCATCAGTACAGTAATCACCACCATCTGGGGAATATGCGCCAAGATAGGCACCACTGACCACAGCTGTTCGCCGGAGAATAGACCTATTACCAACAGTGGCAGCGCCAGCCGTAGACCCGTAGCGGCCGAAATTGAAAGCACTGCAAGCAGTTCTGGAATGATCACGTCGTTTATGCCAGTGAAATGAAGGGAACTAAACGTGAGATAAACAGGAATGGCGCAGGCAAAATGCAAACTTGAAGGAGGAACGAAGGCAACTTTACAGCAGTTGGCTTAACCTAGAGCTAGTGGCTGATACACAGTCCTTGCCGAATAGGCTGCCCATATTTTGAGCTCATGCCATCTCAACCCATGTCATCCGATCGTCCTCTTTTATCCGAGCTAAAATCTGCGACTACAGCTCGATTTCAGCTATTGGGTATCGTTCTGTTTACTCTGTGGCTGATTGAAATTATAGATTTTTTAGTCTTTGGGGGCCGTCTCGATCGATACGGTATTCGCCCTCGTTCCCTAGGCGGACTTTTGGGCATTCTTTTTGCTCCATTGCTCCATGGGGGCTTCGGTCATTTAATAGCCAATACGGTACCGATGCTCACCCTAAGCTGGTGGGTGATGCTGCGTTCTATTGGCACATGGCTTATGGCCACTGTCATCATTACACTCCTAGGCGGTGCCGGTACGTGGCTACTGGCCAGGGGGGGCTCCGTACACATTGGGGCCAGCGGTTTGATATTTGGCTACCTTGGGTTTCTAGTCGCCCGAGGGTATTACGAGCGAACGATGGGTGCGATCGCAATATCTCTGTTTGTCCTGGTTACCTATGGCGCTATGTTTTGGGGTGTTTTGCCCACACAGCCAGGAATTTCATGGGAAAGCCATCTGTTTGGATTTATCAGCGGGATCATCGCCGCCTACTGGCTAACATCTAAACCCGACATAATTTCTGACAGATAGCTAGATGTCGCTTCAACAGCGGCAATCGTATTTTCATAAAGCATGCGCGTTGGTCCCATCACCCCCACACTCCCCAATGGCCTCGAATCACGATTATAAGTAGCTGAAATCAGAGCACAGCCCTGCATCGGCTCTAGGGGATTTTCCTCCCCAATCCAAATCTTAAGCGGATGGCTATCCTCAGAACACATCAGGGGCCATAGCTGCTCTCGACCATCAGCCAACAAAGCAATCAGATTCTTAAGCTGGCTTTGCTCTGCAAACTCTGGCTGACTCAACACATCAGTCACACCGGTCACTAAAATATGGGTTTGGGGCTGACGTTTACGACGTTTTAGCCCATCAATGGCATGGCACAGCGCCATCACATGATGTTCTGCAGTGTCCACTTCATCCCAGTCCAAGCTAGATATCTCAGATAGCTGTCGACCACACAGCTGAGTCGTCAAAAAATTGGACAAAATTTGTAGCTCACGGTCAAGC
>JBCDFI010000078.1:0-14330 GCA_039178155.1 Cyanobacteria bacterium P01_H01_bin.105 | reverse complement strand
TAAGACGTTTGATGGATTGCTAGAAGCATTACGAGCTGGACGACAACTCCAGCGACAGCTGGGTCAAGTCGCTCAAAAAA
This sequence comes from Cyanobacteria bacterium P01_H01_bin.105, assembly GCA_039178155.1. Classification (GTDB taxonomy): domain Bacteria; phylum Cyanobacteriota; class Cyanobacteriia; order Phormidesmidales; family Phormidesmidaceae; genus Leptothoe. The sequence continues at coordinate 14,250 of JBCDFI010000078.1, read as the reverse complement.
CACAGAGTAATGTATTAACGGCTCTACAAGCATCTGTATATGAGAAAGGTTGGAGAGAACACAATCGACTTTCAGGACATACCAATGATGTCAACCGACTTGCCATTAGTCCAGATGGTCAGATTATTGCCTCAGCGAGCCGTGATCAGACTATTCGACTGTGGGATATGACAGGCGATTTGATGCATACTCTCAATGAGCATCAACAGTCTGTGACGGACGTTGACTTTAGTCCCGATAGTCAGATTCTGGCATCTGCTAGTGCAGATAAAACAGTTAAGCTCTGGAAACGTGATGGTACATTAGTCAACAGCTTTGAATTTGAGAATGAGACAAAGGATGTTGCATTTCATCCTGATGGCGATATGTTGGCAGTTGCGAGTTCTCAGCTGGTGCTATTAGTAACCTTAGATGGCGATATTATTCGGCGCATTCTCCACGACAATTGGGTAAACAATGTTGCCTTTAGTCCCGATGGGAAAACAGTTTTGGCCAGCACTGATCAAGCTGCTCAACAATGGACATTGACAGGTGAGAAAGTACAGTCTTTTCCAGATCAAAGTTGGGTCAATATGGCTCAGTTCCGCCCCACACCAACGACCGATAATAATCAAGAGCCGCTGATCGCATCTGCGGGTTATCAAGCGGTCCATTTGTGGACATTGCAAGGCAAAAAATGGCGCACATTACCCCATAACGGTTGGGTCAATAGTGTTCGCTTTAGTCCCGATGGCGCTCAAGTCGTAACGGCAAATAGTGCTGAACAGATTACTCTATGGGATCTAGAAAGCAACACAGCTCAGGTGTTCCCTCAAGAGCGTGATATGGTCGATGCGGTTTTTAGCCCAGATGGAAAAACTCTGGTGGTTGCCAGTCGCGATCGCACGATTCAAGTTTGGCGACAAGGAGAGAATGTGTTTGACTCTCCACTTTATAAAGGTCGGGTGAGTCAACTCCAGTTCAATGCCGATGGCAGCCGAGTTGCTACCGTGAGAGACTCAATACTACAGCTATGGACAACCGACGGCCAGTTAGTTAGAACTCAGGAGTTTGAAGAGCCTCTAGCTGACTTCAGCTTTGGCAGCCTGCAGAGTCAGTCTGGAGATAGGGACGAGGAAATTATTGCGATCGCAAGTAATGATCAAATTCACCTAAATACAATGGATGGCACCATTCTAGAAACATGGGATTATCCACATCTGGTTAACAGTGTAGATGTAAATGCTATGGGTACAATGCTCTTGGTTGCCAGTGACTCAGAGGTCTATCTAGTTTCCTCAAAAGGCAAGACCCTAAAAACGATTTCTGAGGTACCCGATGTCACAGCATTAACATTGCCCATTCGCGAAGCTCAGTTTAGCCCCACAGGGCAGCATGTTGCCATCAAAACCCAAAACCAAACCTTCTACCTGTGGGATTTAGAGCGTGAAACACTCACCGCCCTGGCTCACGACGATACCGTCAATGATTTAAGCTTCAGGCCCAATCCTGGTGACACGAATTCATCATCAGAGTTAGAGCAGCTTCTTGCATCTGGCAGTAATGACAATACTTTACGACTCTGGGACATAAACGGCACCTCAAAAAATGTACTTTTGAGTGAAACAGCAGTTACTCACGTCCGGTTCAGTACTGATGGAAAACTGTTAGCTACCGTTGATGCTGATAACTCAATTCATTTATGGAAAATCAACCAACATGAGCTGCTGCCAATGATTTCACTCCTGGGGCACACCAATTCAGTTGAGAGTATTGAATTTAGTCCAGACAGCACGTACTTGGTTTCCGCAGGTGCTGATGAGCAGATTATAGCTTGGAACCTCGCTGACCTCACGTTAGAACAACTGATGAATAATGCCTGTCAGATTGTGGAAGATTACATCACAACAAATCAATTATCTGGAAAAGAAAATCATTATCTATGTGACAACGCTTAAAAAAAATTTGTTTTTTAAACCCTGACTATGACTGACGTTTTTATCTCCTACTCCCGTAAGGACAAAGCTTTTGTTAGAGCCCTTTGCCATGCCTTGCAATTAGGTGGTCATCAGCTGTGGGTCGATTGGGACGGAATTCGTTCTAGCCTGCCGTGGCGAGAAGAGATTGCTAGGGGCATTCGCCAAGCGACTCGGTGCGTATATATCTTAAGTCCAGATGCGATCGCGTCTCCCTATTGCAATTGGGAAATTGATCAGGTGCTAGAGCAACAAAAGAAGCTCATTCCCATCATCTGTTATCCCGTCGAGGACAGTACTATACGGTCTGAGATTGCGGCATTGCAGTACATTTCCTTTTGTGGAGAAGACGATTTTACAACAGCTCTAAACAAGCTAGAGGGTGCCATTAATGCAGATCTAGAGTACGACCGCATGTTTGCCAAGCTGATCGAGCAAGCAACTGCATGGGTAAGACGCGATCGCACAGATGGCTGGCTACGGGGTGCAGTTTTAGAAGATGCGGAAACGTGGCTTGCCAATAGCACGGGTAAAACTCCCCTACCGACTGATTTACAGCGAGAGTTTATCTTTGCAAGTCGCCGAGAGCGCCAGCAAGAATTAGAGCGGTGGGAAAACCTCTACAAAATCGCTGAACAACGTCGGATCGCGGCTGAGAAAAACGAGATTACCGCATTTTGCAAATCATCAGACGCTTATTTTGCCCTCAATCGCCCTCTCGATGCGCTGGTGGAAGCCTTGCAGGCAGGTCAACGATTGCAGCGATCTGACTGGCGTTCGTCGCAGACTTCGGAGTTACACACCCAAGTGGTTGCGGGACTGCAGCAGTCCTTATATTGGGTACGCGAACGGAATCGTTTTGAGGGCCACAGCGGCAGCGTGCGAGCCGTTAGCATTAGCCCAGATGGCACATTGATTGCTACGGCAGGACGCGATCAGACGATCCGGCTTTGGCAGCGTTCGGGGCAATGTATGGCGATACTGTCGGGCCATGAGCAGATGGTGCGAACGGTCGCATTCTCTCCAGATGGACAGACTCTGATCTCCGGTAGCTGGGATCAGACTATACGGATTTGGACATGCCAGGGCGAACTACTGCAGATATTGCAAAACCATCATGGCCGCATCAATCAGCTGGCCTTTGCCCAGGATGGTCAACATTTTGCCTCAGCGAGTCAGGATGGCACCGTCAAATTATGGACCGCAGCGGGACAGCTGATTCAAAGTTGGAGTCCTGGCGCGGGTGAACAGCGGTCTGTCGCGTTTAGCCCCGATGGTAACCGCATGGCTAGTGCCAATCGGCAGGGCGATGTGTTTCTGTGGTCTCGAGCTGAAGGCAAGACGTTTTCAAAAACTCTCAGTATTGGGCATGTGGTGGTGCATGCCGTTTGCTTTAGCCCGGACGGTGAAAAGCTCTTAGTGGCCGGAGAAGATAACAAGTGTGTGCAGATTCAGCTAAACCACGACTATCAGGTGCGTGATGTGGCAGCACAGGGCAGTGCTATTCGCTGCGTTCAATATTTGCCGGATGGGAATCAGTTTTTGACCGGTAACCTGGACGGGGAGATCTCTGTGTGGAATAGTGATGGGTCTCATCAGGTTACTTTCAAGGGGCATAGCGGTCCCATTATGCATCTGGATATTGACCGGATGGGACAATATGCTCTGACTGCAGGGGGCGATCGCTTGGTGCGATTTTGGGAGTTACACACACCGGCATTAGTGCGGTGTTTTCTCGGCAATCGCGGTTCGTTTGGCCTTGGCTTTAGCCCCTCGGGCGATCAAATCACGGTGTGCCACAACGAAGACTCAGTCCAAGTCTGGCACCGTGACGGACGTCTGCAGCACCAATTTGTAGCGCACGACTCCGGTATCGTCACCCTGTGTACAAGTCCTGATGGCAATTTGATTGCGACATCTGGTCGCAGTTGTTTGGTTAAGCTCTGGACTCCTGAGGGACAGCTACATGCATTGCTCAAAGGCCATCAAGACTGGCCACGACAGTTATGTTTTAGTCCGGATGGTTTGACGTTAGCGTCAGCAAGTAATGACCGAACGGTCCGTTTATGGTATCGAGACGGAACGCTCATTCGGCAAATCACTGCAGGAGACAGTCGACTGACATCGGTGCGATTTAGCCCTGATGGCCAGTATGTAGCTGCCGGGACGCGCGATCGCACCATCAAACTTTGGCACATAGATGGTACCCTGCAGCACACCTTTATCGGCCATGAGGACCAAGTACTAGATCTTGCATTTACCCCGGATGGGCAGCATCTCATTTCAGGGAGTGACGATCGCACCGCGCGTATTTGGACCTTAGACGGCACGTTAGTAAACACGTTGTCGTGCCAGCGCAGTGTTCGAACAGTGGCTATCAGTCCTGACGGGCAGCTAATCGCAACGGGATGTCGAGATAGCAACATTCGTCTGTGGTCATTGGCAGGTGAGGCTTTGAGTCGTTTGCAAGCACAAAGCGGTCAAGTGCTACGTGTCGGCTTTAGTTCTGATGGCCAATATCTAGCAACAACAGGCGATGCTGGAATCCTAACAGTTTGGCATCTGGATACCTTTGATGATGGTTTGCTCGACCGCCTCATCCAGCGGGGCCTCGATTGGTGCCAAGACTATCTGACCCACAACCCTGTCGGCCAAACCTACCATCTGCTCGACCAAGCTAAATCATCTTAGAAATTACGGTATCTTATCCGTAAGATTTCACAACGCCCTCAGAGTGAGAGTGTCGCCGTCATTCAGACATCTGTCGCTCAATAGGTCCAGATACTAAAACTTGTTCTGTCACGTTGATATCCCCATCATGACCGATGTTTTTATCTCCTACTCCCGTAAAGACAAAGCCTTCGTACAGGTGCTGAATCAGGCTCTAGCTAACAGTAAATACGATGCCTGGGTGGATTGGGAAAATATTCCCCTGACTGCCGACTGGTGGGAAGAAATCAAGGCCGGGATCGAAGGGGCGGATACGTTTATCTTTGTGATTAGTCCAGACTCCATTGCGTCTAAGGTGTGTGGTCAGGAGATTGATCACGCCGTAGAGAATAACAAGCGACTGGTGCCCATCGTGCGGCGTGAGGGCTTCGATATGTCCCAGCTACGTCCAGCATTGAGCAGACACAACTGGCTATTTTTCAAAGAAGATAATGATTTTGACCAGGCGTTTACTGCGCTAGTAGATGCGCTGAATACAGACCTATCCCATGTGAAAACACACACGCGGCTACTGGTCAAAGCACAGGAATGGGATAAAAAGCACCGCCGCGATGATCTGCTGCTGCGGGGGAATGAGTTTGTTATCTCTGAGAACTGGCTAGTGGAAGCTTTGGAGCAGCAACAGGAACCACTGCCAGCCACACTACACAAGGAATATATCCAGGCAGGACGGGAAGCTCAAGAACGGGAGATTAAGCAAGAAAAGCACCGCACTTTGGTCCTCAGGTCGCTCCTGGCCATTATGAGTCTGGCCTTTTTAGGCGCTGCGGGTCTTGGAGCTCATGCGTATAACCTGTGGCGAAAGGGGGAGATCGCCCAAATCACAAACCTGGCAGAGAAATCCAATGCCCAGTTTTTAGCAGGGCAGAATGCCGATGCGTTGATTACGGCCTTGGCAGCTGGTCATAAGTGGCAGCAGTATCCGGGGAGCGATCGCAACCTCGTTCATCAAGTATTGTCGCAGTCCGTTAGCGGCATCCGCGAAATCAAAACATTAGAAGGCCATGATGGTGTTGTTCGTGAGATAGCCATTAGCCCTGATGGCCAGATAATTGCTTCTGGTTCACAAGACGGAAAAATTAAACTTTGGAACCTGCAAGGTCAACTGTTACATACAATTGCTGCTCATGAAGATGATGGTCTATGGCTTAGCTTTAGTCCTGATGGCGAAATTTTGACGTCTGTCAGTGAAGATCACACAGCGAAACTTTGGAATCTTCAAGGGCAATTATTACATACGCTTTCAGGCCATCAGGATACAGTACACGATCTTATCTTTAGTCTAGATGGTCAAACAATCATAACCGCCAGTCATGATACTACACTCAAGCTGTGGAACCGAGAAGGAAAGTTGCTAAACACCCTTAACGATCATAACGATATTGTTTGGCGTGTTGTTCTTAGTCCAGATGGCCAAACTTTAGTGTCCCATAGCGAAGATAAGACTCTTAAGCTATGGAATTTGCAAGGAGACTTGCTTCACACGTTAGACGCTCATACTGATGTTCCCTGGAGTGAGGCGTTTAGCCCAGATGGAGAACTGCTGGCATCGAGCGGGGCTGATAATACTGTTAGGCTTTGGAATCGTGATGGTGAATTACTGAAAACCTTGACTGGTCATGAAGATACCGTTGTTGAAGTGGTCTTTAGCCCTGATGGGCAGACAATAGCCTCAGCCAGTCGAGATACAACCATTAAACTGTGGACCCGAGAAGGACAGCTCATTACGACGCTCAATGGACATACCAGTGCTGTTAATTGGATCAGGTTTAGTTCTGATGGTCAAACGTTGGCTTCTTCGAGTAATGACAACACGATTAAACAGTGGAGCCTGGATGGCACACTTCTACAAACATTAACAGGTCACCAGGCTTGGGTAAGTGATTTGCTATTTAGCAAAGATGGACAAACCCTGATATCTGCCAGTGGCGATCAAACAGTCAAGTTTTGGCAACTTGAAGGAAACGTTTCCAAGTCTCTTCGGGGGCATACAAGTTTCGTTCGCAAGGTTCGATACAGCCCTGATGGTCAAACTCTGGTGACTGGTAGCTCCGACGGCACCCTAAAATTCTGGACTCCCGATGGAGCGCTAATCCGCACTGTGAAGGCGCACAAAGATGAAGTCCAGGATGTTGCCTTTAGCCCAGACGGAGAAATCATCACGTCGATTAGTCGTGAGGGAATTACCGCTAAACTCTGGAATTCTCAAGGAGAGCTATTGCATGTTCTAGAAGGTCATGAAGGCGAAGGCTCTTGGACGATCTTTAGCCCAGATGGGCAGACCATCGCCTCAGCCAGCGGCAATGTCGTCAGACTCTGGAACTTAAACGGTGAACTTCTGCATACTCTAAAGGACCATACGGAAAAAATTAGATACATTGCCTTTAGCCCGAATGGCAAAATCCTGGCATCTACGAGCGACGACGGCACGGTCAAGCTATGGAACCTGCAAGGCGAGTTGCTACGAACTCTGAATAATGGAGAAAAACGCTATTTTGAAGTCACGTTTAGCCCAGACGGCAACTACCTTGTTGCGGCTAACGGTGATCATACCCTACAACTCTGGAACGCTAGCGGAGACTTACTCCATACCTTAGAAGGCCATACGGATGAGTTCATTCGAGTTCTCTTTAGCCGCGATGGCAAAACGATTATCTCAGGAAGTGATGATGGTACTGTCAGATTTTGGAATTTAGAAGGGAAAAACTTAAAGACTTTCCAGGGCCACGAAGGTGAAATTTGGACTATGGCAATGAGTCCAGACGGTCAAACATTTGCTACTGGTAGTAATGATGGAACTATTGCGCTCTGGTCAATTGAAGGAAAATTAATACAAACCCTGGAGGGACATAAAGACTGGATGTTACATCTAGAGTTTAGCCCTGACGGTAAAACCTTGGCATCTAGTAGTGCCGATGAAACAGCTATTCTGTGGGATTTAGAAGCCCTAGAGTTTGATGCCCTGATGCAGCAGGGCTGTGAGTGGTGGCGCGAGTACACCAAGTACCAAGACACTCCACCTGATGAGCAACAAGCCATCTGCGACGGTACTGAAAGTTAAAGGAGAGTAGTCACAATGGAAGATTAACCATACGGTACAACACAACATTCTTAGTGAATTAAGGGCTGCTGACAGGATGGGTAGTTTTGCCATTTATCGCCATCTGGGCTGCCATAGGGTCTGGCGCACACCACAAACGACAGAGCTGTACCCAGGCAAAGCCACAGCCCTAACCTAACTAGAGCATTCATTTCAGATTCATTGAGGTTGACGGCAGGTTAGCTCAAACGCGGTAGCTGATCTTTAACCGCATGCATAGCAGAAGGATGCTTAACAAGCATTGAACCTGTAACTGCCCAACACAAAATCGGACAAAACACGATGCAGTAAATTGTCAGCACTGCAAACAGCTTGATAATGATGAAAACTTCAGGTGTCATGAGAATCGCCTCCTAGAAATATGCATTGAAACAGAGGCGCGTTCCTTCGGGAAGAAGACCCTACTTCCGTCCTTTGTAAATCAGAATTTGACCCTACAGAGGATGAACGTTAGTTATTTCTGTAGCCTATGTTACTCCTTTGTCTCTAAGTGTCAATAGGAAAACCCTGTAATGTCTGAAATTCATAACAAGGCGGGTCAGAAGCTCTTGAAAATCACCTGGGCTGGGCAATGTACACCCATTGGATGGAGGTGTCAGAATGGTATGTGTAAGTGAAAACTGTAGTACTCTACCGCCATTTTTCGGTTATGACAGATGTTTTTATCTCCTATTCCCGCAAGGACAAAGCTTTTGTCCAAGTGCTCAACCAGGCCCTGGCCAATAGCAAATACGATGCCTGGGTGGATTGGGAGAATATTCCGCTGACGGCAGACTGGTGGGAGGAAATCAAAGCGGGGATTGAAGGGGCGGATACGTTTATCTTTGTGATTAGCCCAGATTCAATTGCGTCTAAGGTGTGCGGCCAGGAGATTGACCACGCTGTAGAGAACAACAAGCGGCTAGTGCCCATTGTGCGGCGCGAAGGGTTTAATATGGCACAGCTGCGTCCGGCACTGAGCCGACACAACTGGCTCTTTTTCAAAGAAGACAATGACTTTGAACAGGCGTTTACCTCGCTGGTGGATGCTCTTAATACAGATTTGTCTTATGTGAAGACCCACACGCGACTATTGGTTAAAGCACAGGAGTGGGATAAAAAACACCGTCGGGATGATCTGCTGCTGCGAGGGGACGAGTTTGTTATTTCTGAAAACTGGCTGGTGGAGGCCCTTGAGCAGCAACAGGACCCGCTGCCAGCCATGCTACATAAGGAGTACATCCAGGCAGGGCGAGAAGCCCAAGAGCGGGAGGTTAAGCAAGAGAAGCGCCGAGCATTGATCCTCAGGTCGCTCGTCGCCATTCTGAGTTTTGCCTTCGTAGGGGCTGCTGGTCTTGGTGCCCATGCTTATAACCTATGGCGAAAGGGAGAAATCGAACAGATTGAGTCTCTGGCAAAACAGTCAAATGCTGAGTTTTTAGCAGGACGCAATACGAATGCCCTAATTACGGCGTTAGAAGCAGGACATCAATGGCGGAAATATCCAGGTAGCGATCGCAACTCTGTCCATCGCGTTCTAACCCAGGCCGTTAAAGGCATCCGTGAAGTCAAAACCCTGGACGATCATGATGGCGCTGTGCGGGAAATTGCGGTTAGCCCAGATGGCAAAACCATTGCTACTGGTACGTCTCGGGGAGAAATTAAACTTTGGGATCAGAATGGAAAGCTCCTGAACACCATCTCTGCACACTATTATCTTAGTATTCGTAAACTTGCCTTTAGTCCCGACGGGGAGATCCTAGCCTCGGCTAGCGAAGACAATACTGCCAAACTATGGAATCTACAGGGTGAACTACTGCACACACTTTCAGATCATAAAGGTAAGGTGTGGGATTTGGTGTTCAGTCCTGACGGCCAAACTCTTTTGACGTCTAGCCATGATTCTACTCTCAAACTCTGGAATCGAGACGGAGAGCTGCTACAAACCTTGAACGGTCACAAAAACAAGGTATGGAACCTTGCCCTTAGTCCCGATGGTCAAACAATTGCCTCCCATAGCGATGACAAAACCTTAAAACTTTGGAACTGGCAGGGGGAACTCCTTCAAACCCTATCCGGACATACTGAGATTCCCTGGACCATAGCATTCAGTTCTGATGGAGAACTCATCGCTTCGGGTGGAGCTGACAGAACTGTCAGACTCTGGAATCGTAATGGCAAACTTTTACATACGATGACAGGCCATGAAGACATTGTGCGCCAGGTCGTTTTCAGTCCAGATGGACAGTTGATTGCTTCGGCAAGTCATGACGATACTATTAAACTCTGGACCCGAGCAGGGCAACTTATTAAAACTCTCACAGGCCATACTCGCAATGTCCATTGGGTACGGTTTAGCCAAGACAGTCAAACACTGATCTCGTCGAGCAATGACGGCACCATTAAGCAGTGGAGTCTAGATGGAACCTTGTTACAAACTCTCACAGGCCATCAGGCTTGGGTGAGCGATCTTGTTCTGAACTCAGATGAGCAGACGGTGCTGTCAGCCAGCGGCGATAAGGCAGCTAAGCTATGGCAGCTCAAAAGTAATATTTCAACTACTCTCACAGGCCATACATCGTGGGTCATATCCCCTGAATACAGTCCTGATGGGCAAACAATCGTAACCGGAGAACGCTACGGTCCGCTCAAGTTCTGGACTGCTGATGGTAAACTCATTCGCACGGTTGATGGCCATGGACAGGAGGATGGACTTATTGACTTTGACTTTAGTCCAGGTGGTCAAGTCATTGCCTCTATTAGTGATAATGGACTGGTTGCCATACTTTGGAATACTGACGGGGATATACTACATACCCTTGAAGGAGACGAAGGTGACAAGGAATCCTTTGTGACATTTAGCCCAGATGGCCAAATTCTAGCTACTATCCACAACAATGTTATTAAGCTTTGGAATTTGAACGGGGAACTTTTACACACCCTGACCAACGAAGCAGACTACGTAAGCCATGCAACTTTTAGCCCCGACAGCAAAACTCTGGCATCGGCCAACGGTATCGGTGGCACTGTCAAACTTTGGAGCAATGACGGAAAATTATTACGTACTTTAGGCAATGGAGACGAATATACTGATGTAATATTTAGCCCGAATGGGCAATACTTAGTGGCAGCAAATGCTGACAACAACACCTTGCAAGTGTGGAATGCTGATGGCGAGCTAATCCACACGTTAGAAGGGCACGACGATTCTGTGGTTTTAGTCGATTTCAGCCCGGATGGACAGATAATTGGTTCTGCTAGCTTGGATGGTACTGTCAGGTTGTGGAATCTTGATGGTGAGTTATTGCGCACACTAGGTAGTGCTGAAAACAAACTCAAACAGTTTGCTTTTAGTCCCGATGGTCAATTCATCGCAACTGAGGTAGAAGACCTCACCATTAAAGTTTGGGCAATCGAAGGAGAACTGCTACAGATTCTCGTAGGCCACAGCGATTGGATTCAGGGTTTAGCATTTAGTCCCGATAGCAAAACGTTGGTTTCCAGTAGTTCTGATGAAACCGCCATTTTGTGGGATTTAGAAGCGCTGAAATTTGATGCACTGATGCAGCGAGGCTGTGACTGGTGGCGCGAGTATACCCAGTATCAAGACACCCCACCCGATCAGCAACAAGCTATCTGCAATAGTTTTGAAAGTTAAAGGAGGGTAGTCACCATGACTGACGTATTTATTTCCTACTCTCGCAAGGATAAGGCCTTTGTGCAGGTGCTCAATCAAGCGCTGGCCAATAGCAAATACGATGCCTGGGTGGATTGGGAAAATATTCCGCTGACGGCAGACTGGTGGGAAGAAATCAAGGCGGGAATCGAAGGGGCAGATACGTTTATCTTCGTAATTAGCCCAGACTCGATTGCCTCGAAGGTCTGCGGGCAGGAGATTGACCATGCAGTAGAAAACAATAAGCGGCTACTGCCGATTGTGTATCGGGAGGGCTTTGACATGTCCCTGATACGTCCAGCATTGGGTAAACATAACTGGCTTTTCTTCAAAGAAGACAATGATTTTGATCAATCATTTGAGTCTTTGGTAGAAACGCTAAATACAGATCTATTCCATGTGAAGACCCATACACGGTTGCTGGTTAAAGCCCTGGAATGGGAGAAAAAGCATCGTAACGATGACGTTCTATTACGGGGCAGTGAATTGGAAGATGCTGAGAACTGGCTGAGTACGGCGCAGCAGTCGTTGCACGAGCCATTGCCTACAGAACAACAGCAGAACTACATCATTAAAAGTCGAGAAGTTGAAGAAGCCCGTCAGCGATTGGCGGAGGCAGGAGAAAAGGCTAAACGACTCGTGCGAATTGGTACTGGGGTATTGGGGGTAACAGTAGCTATTGCAGCAATTGTAGGTGCTCTGAGCATTAAAGCTTATCAAGATTTGAGAATTGCTCGGGTCGCCACAGAAACTGAGCAATTAAATATAGAAGCTAGCAGGACATTCGATTCGCAACAAATTCAAGCTCTGTTAATTGCTATGAAATCAGGGCAACAGGCAAAACAACTAGAAAGTCAAAACAATGAACTAGTTAGAAACTCTTCCTGGGCTTTGGAACGCATCCTCTATACGATAAAGGAGAAAAATATCTTAAAGGGGCATGAAGATCATATTTGGGATGTAAGCTACAGCTCCGATGGAAACTATCTCATTTCGGCCTCACGAGATGGAACAGCTATCCTATGGAACGCCCAAGGGGCTATAGTCGCTCAACTAAATGACCATAAAGGAGAAGTCTATAGTGCGGTCTTTAGCCCAGACAATCAACTAATCGCAACAGCATCTGAAGACAAAGCTATCAAAATCTGGGATTTAGAAGGCAATCTTAAGCAGACTTTGAATGGTCACGAAAAGGAAGTAAACAATATTAGCTTTAGCCCAGATGGTAAATCCATTGCTAGTGTTTCAACAGACAATACAGTTAAGATTTGGACTCTAACAGGAAAACAACTTCTCACGTTTCAGGATGCCAAAGAACAGGCTACAGATGTTCAATTTAGCCCTGATGGTAAAACTATTGCTATTTCATACCGGAGTGGTCTAGCCAAACTTTGGGATTCGCAGGGGCAAGAGGTTTTAGAAGAAATTGAGGGACATGACGGCATAATGTCCAGCATTCAGTTTAGTCCAGATGGCCGATTTATTGGTACAAGCAGCGTTTCAGACGGTACAGCTAGAATATGGAATTTAGAGGGTGAAGAACTTCAAGTATTAAAAGGCCATATCGGAAAAGTCAGAGATATAGACTTTAGCTCAGATGGAGAACATTTAGCGACTGTTTCAGATGAAGGTATTGTTAGATTATGGGACATAGACGGTAATCTCATTGATGAACTGAGAGGGCACTCTGATCGTATAGATAGCATTGCATTTAGCCCAAACGGTAAAATAATGGCAACAGCATCAGGAGATTCGACAATAAGATTATGGGATATTTCCGGTTCCCAAATTTCAACGATCAAACATCAAAAAAATGTATGTAGTCTTGCCTTTTTCCAAAGCCAAGAACGTCTTCTAAGCCTTACTCAAGACAAAACTCTACATTTTTGGGACTTAGATGGAAAAGAGATTATACAATTTCCAGCTAATGAATCTAGTAGATGCCATTCGTCTGAGCTGGCATTGAGTCAAGATGAGGAATTGATTTTATCAACTGGAAACAATAATTCAGCTCTGTTAAGAGATCGCTCAGGAAAGGAGCTTTCTAGTTTTACTAATCATCCAGGTCAGGTTTATTCGGTAGATATTTCTTCTGCCCAGGATCAAGTCTTCACCATTTCGACTGATGGTAAATTAAGGCTTTGGGATATCAACGGCCAGTTAAAAGAGACGCTTAGTAGTAGTGATAACTTATGGAAAGCTGACTTTAGTCCAAAAGATGGTCTTCTTGCTGCGGCATCAACGGATGGATACGTAACAATATGGACCTCTCAAGGAAAATTAAAAAAAACATTCAAAGCTCATAACACAGTCATTACAAATCTTCAGTTTTTACCAAAATCAGAGTACTTTTTGACAACCTCATTTGATCGAACTGCTCGTTTATGGAATCTAGATGGCGAACAAGTTAGGACATTTGAGGGACATGATGCTTGGGTTTATAGTTCTGATGTTAGTTCCGACGAGCGCTATCTTGCAACTAGTACAATAGATGGGACAGTATATTTGTGGAGCTTAGAAGGAAAACTTTTACGAAGCTTTAAAGCTCACGACAACCCTATTCCCAGTCTTAAATTTCATCCTACTGACAACATCCTGGCTACTGCTTCTACGGATGAAACTATCAAGATTTGGGCACTCGATGAAAGCCTAGATAAATTGTTAGATCGAGGCTGCAGCTGGTTGAAGAACTATTTGACAAACAATCCTGAAGCGTTGTCAGAGCTAGAAGTGTGTCATACAGATAATCGTTTCGCAGAGTCAGCAATATAACGAGGTTACAACTGATTAAAAAACTACGAAGCGCACCG
>JBCDFI010000077.1:0-14344 GCA_039178155.1 Cyanobacteria bacterium P01_H01_bin.105 | reverse complement strand
GCTGGCATATCCTTAAAAACACTGCTGCGGGCTCCAATTAGGGCATTGGCTCCAATACGAACGCCTGGGGCAATAAAGCAATCTGTCGCGACCCAGGCTCCATTTTCAAGCACAATCGGGGCGGTCACCAGAGCAAATCGCGGATCGCTAGGATCGTGACTGCCGGTACATAGGTAAGATTTTTGCGAAACGACACAGTGCTGGCCTAGTCGGATCGGGGCCAAACTGTAAAAGGTTACATCTTCTCCTATCCAGCTGTAGTCGCCAATTTCTACCTTCCACGGATAGGTAAACCGAGCGGATGGACGCAACACTACGTCTTTGCCGATTTTGGCACCGAAGAGCCGTAGTAAAGCACAGCGCGGCCCATGGGCTGTATGGAGGGTGAGGGGAAAAACCAAAGCCTGCACCAGCCACCACAGCATGACGTACCACTTAGGGCGACCCACCTCGAACCCTGGCTGATGGTAGCGACTCAAATCGACTAATGACGGTGGTCCAAAGTCAGAAACGTTAGATTCGCTCTGTGTCTGCTGTGCCTGCTGTGCCTTTAACAAATCAGATGACTTAGATTTATCATTGGATTTATCAAAAGATGAGCCGAGCGTGCCGTCACTCATTAACTATCACCTACTAGATGTCCCCTGCCCAAGCTGCTTGGGGGTTGTCTTTAGTTTCTTCACCATCACTGAGATTCAGACTACCGCCAAACTGTAATTCATAAAGTTTGACGCCAATTTGATATTCGTACTGGCTCAGCAAACGGGCATAGATATAGCCTGGATACCCATCTAAAAATCCAAGGCGAATAACGTAAAACAGCACAAAACGAAGGAATGGCTTAAAGGGCAAACGTACCCAGATTTTTTTGAGAAATCGTTTCCGCTGGACAGAATCTCCGAATAGGTTGGCTCCAATAGTGCCATCGTCACCCATACCAGTCAGCAGATTGTAGTACACTCGAGCTTCCCAGTTGGAATAGCGGTTGTGACGGGCCAACCAGTGGAATAAATCCCGAAAGTCGATATGCAGCATATCGTTTTTGAGATAGCCGACGTTACCACCCTCAATTACAACGTGCTCGTGGACCTCGTTATCACCGGTATTTTGAATTTCTTCGGTATTTAGATTTTCGTAGCGGCCTTTGGCATGACGGAAAAATCGCATGTTCCAATCGGGATACTTACCGCCGTGGCGAATCCACTTGCCTAAAAAATAAACCCGTCGGTTGAGATAGCAGCCATCTAATGTATCGGCTGCGATGACCTCGGCCATCTCGGCCCAGAGTTCTGGGGTAATCCGCTCGTCACAGTCGACGATCAACACCCATTGATTGCGGAAGGGTAAATTATCTAGGGACCAATTTTTTTTCTTGGGCCAACGTCCGTTGAAATTAAACTGAACGACGCTGGCACCGTAGGATTCTGAAATTTCTACTGAGCGGTCTTCGCTTTGGGAGTCCACCACAAACACTTCGTCTGCCTGGGCAACGCTCTCTAGACAAGCCGGTAGGTTGGCTTCTTCGTTTTTAGCAGGAATCAGGACAGAAACCGGAATTTTGGTGGCAGCACTCATGGGTAGATGAAAAGCTAAATGAACGGTAGATGGTTGGTTGGAACACAGTGGCTAAATATAGCCCACTCTACGTGTTGCTCACGCATCGTCAAAACCTTAATTCTGTTCCCATTATGATGCCCTACTAGGCTGATGATTTAGCTGACTTGTAGGGTTTTGCCAGGTATCGCAGCACGCTACCTAAGTAACCCAGCTGACCATAGGCATAGGTTAAATTTTCAAATCGCTGGGCTGGGTCATGGACGTATTTGACGGTTTTGTAGACGCCGCGAACAAGGCGCTCACCTCCCCATTTTAATTGGGCTACGCCTGCCCGTCCGGCTACTTGTTCACGGTAGCATTCGCTAATGCCTTGCCACCAACTACGACTGAGAAACCAGCTGGGTTTGAGTCTAGCTGGGGAGACGTTGTGGGCGGCCAAAGCGTCGGGTACATACACGACATGCCAACCCTTTTTGAGGGCTACTTGGGTCATGTGTAGCTCTTCATTTGAGAGTAGGTTTTTGCCTACACGGCCAAGGTTAACGTCAAATCCACCAGCGGAGTCAAGGAAGGTCTTGCGTAGGGAATAGTTGAGCCCCCGAGGTGTGAGATTAGGATTTTTGATGTAGCGCACCTGATCGCCTAGATCGTAGGCTCCTAAGCCGCTGGCCAAATCATCGGACAGCCAGTCTGGTGGCTGAATGACACCGGGGGGCCAGAGCAGGGTGACTTTACCTCCTGCGATCGCAACCTTCTGATTCTTCTGATAGACATCTAACAGTGAGGCCAACCATTGCGGGCTAGCCTCAGCATCGTCATCCAAATAGGCCAGAATATCTCCTTTTGCTGTATTTGCGCCTGTGTTCCTGGCTGCTGACAGACCTAATGTGGGTTCATACACATAACGTAGTCGAGGGTCTGACAGACGGGGTTGAACGACCTCTGCGGTAGAGTCGGTTGAGGCATTATCCACCACAATCACCTCAATATCTTGGAGTGTCTGAGCCAACAAACTATCGATGGCTGCCCCCAAATATTGATCGCGATTATGGGTGCAAATAATGGCGGAAATTGTTAGCTCAGCCATAAAAAATTTGAATAAATTTGAATAAAAAGGAAATGTGCTGGAATAAATATTTTGGAGGTTGGTCTTTGATAGGAGCTCATCTGCAAGATGCAGACACATAGCATTTCTGAGCGCTCAATTTATTGTTTCAAGAGCTGCGGCAAAAACGACGCCATGTCAATCATAAAGCTCCAGTCAACTGGATTAG
Organism: Cyanobacteria bacterium P01_H01_bin.105; assembly: GCA_039178155.1. GTDB lineage: Bacteria > Cyanobacteriota > Cyanobacteriia > Phormidesmidales > Phormidesmidaceae > Leptothoe. The sequence goes on along the minus strand of JBCDFI010000077.1, from coordinate 11,513 downwards.
TTATAGCTATACCGATAGGCTGAGGATATGTCGCACAGCTGTGCAGATTCTCAATGCCTAATTTCTAGTATTTAACGTGCAGATTCACCTGCAGACATGCCGCTCCCATAAGAAAATTCCCGTTTTGTTCTAGGTACACTCATTAAACTTTACTGAAATTATGCAAGTGAATCTCAACTATCAACTTCTGTTTATCTACTCTTCAAACGTATAAAGTCCCCCTCTCGATTAGTGCCTGCTCTCTGTTCTATTCTCTAAAGCCGTAGCCATGACATCCTCGCCTGATATCGATCTTGCCCCCTATATCGACCATTCTCTATTGATGCCTACGGCCACTGTGGAGCATGTTGATCACTGGTGTTCAGAGGCCCAGCGCTATGGGTTCGCCAGCGTCTGTGTTTATCCAGTACATGTGCAGCGAGCGGTCGAGAATCTGCACGAAAGTTCTATTATTGTGGGCACGGTTATCGGTTTTCCAACTGGAGCAGATACCTCTGGGAGTAAGCTGTTTGCAGCCCAAGAGGCGACTGAAAAGGGTGCTACTGAACTCGATGTGGTGATTAACCTGGGTTGGGTAAAGTCAGGTCAGCTAGAACAGGTACACACAGAACTGGCTCAAATCGTTGAAGCTACAGGACAGGGGGTCAAGGCGATTTTGGAAATGGCCCTACTAGAGGAATCTGAAAAACGGGCAGCGGCTGATGTCTGTATGGATGCTGGGGTCAGCTTTTTGAAAACCAGTACGGGTTGGCATGGTGGAGCCACCGTGGAAGATATTCGTTTGCTAAAAGAAATGAGTCGTGGACGGGTCGGTATTAAAGCCTCTGGTGGTATTCGCACGCCGGAGCAAGCCCTCATGCTGATTGAAGCTGGGGCTACGCGTCTGGGCACTTCCCGAGGACCAGATATCTTACGTCAGCGAGCTGAACTTCAGGCCGTTACCTGATCGTTGCCTGACTCTGTATAGCGTCACATTATGTCCTTATACTAAATAGTCATACTTACGGACATCAGAAAAGCTGAATGATTAAGAAAACTGCATATTTTTTTCTAGCCATCTACCTCAACGGTAACCATGTCGGGCACTATTAATGATGATGTAGCACTCTGTGATCACACATGACTCCCTCTGCTCAATCGACGGGTAATGCGCCATCCCCCATTGCCGCTCTGGCCCTCAAGCTAGTGGGTGGTATCACTATTTTGGCCGCCTTAGTGGATTTTTTGGTGCTACTCCTACCGCCAGATTTACTTAATCGCGCTTGGCAAATAGCGACGACGACTCAGCTTGTTGACCGTGGCATTGTTCCTTTAGTCGGTATTGCCTTACTGTTTACCGGCTTTTGGATTGATAGCTATGTTATGGGTAAGCGTGGCCGTGCCAATATTGTGCTGGATGCTCGGTTCTGGACCTGTGTTTTGGCTTGTGTTCTAGGGCTGATTTTTGCTGTGCTCACCCCTGTTCATATGAACAATGTACGTTTGCAGAGTAGGGAGGCACTGACGCAGGTATCTACTGAGGCGACTGAGGCTACGACTCAGCTAGAACAGCGTCTTGAGGCAGAAGTGACTCAGCAACGCGATCGCATCAGTACGTTACTCAGTAATCCAGACCAGATCGAGCAGCTAGTAGCGAGTGGCAATGTGACTGCAGAGCAAGCTGCCCAAATTCGTCAGTTTGAAGACAATCCAGGTTCCCTAGATGAGTTTCTGTCCGGTCAGGCTTCTCAGTTACGCACACGTTTAGAAACAGAAATCGGTACCCGCCGTGAAGAAGCCACCCAGCGTGTTCGTTCTGAAGCTACTAAGGCAAGTATCCGCATCTCTTTGAGTAGCCTGTTGCTGGCTATCGGTTATATCGGTATTGGCATTAGTGGTCTCAGACGTCTGTTTGCGATCTAGACCCAGAGGCCGTTTATGTTCAAATAATCTGAGAAGCGGGGATGCATGACTTAAACATCCCCGCTTCTATATGCTATGGACCTGTTGCAAACGGCTGTTGAATTTTAGCCAGCAAGTCATAACACGGCTGCCAGTTATCCTCTGCCATAATAGGTTCCCAAATGGCTTCAATTTCAGGTCGTAGTAAAACGATCGTTGGATTATTTTGACGTAAACTCTGAGCTACTTCGGTGATTTGCGCAGCTGATAATGTGGTTAAACAGGTTTGATAGTGGAGCCGCCACGCATTTAGTAACATAGCCGCGTCGTCATCAGAGTTCTCAACCGTTGCCTGTAAAATTTGCTCGGGTTCCTCACACCAGTGTTTTGAAAACTGCCCGGTTAATCCCGTAAAAAAGTCATGGTAGCTGACATGGTTTTTTTCTAAGAGTTCTAGGGTTAAGCGCAGTAGCTCATCGCCTAGCTCCGGCAGTAGTTCGCTAAAGCCCAATTTGGCTAGCATTCTTTGTTTGTAAGCTGCATAGTAATGGCCACGATAGGGAGCTAAGCCTGACTCCAGATCCTCAGCCGACATGATCAGTGCTAACGGTTTCTGCAACATCTGTAGATTCCACTCACACACCCTAGGCTGTTTACCGTAGCTGTAGCGCCCCATGTAGTCAAAATAGGCTGCCGTAAACCGAGGGTCAAACTTATCCAGAAAGGCATAGGGACCGTAGTCAAAACTTTCCCCGGTCACGGACATATTGTCGGTATTAAGCACCGCATGACAAAAGCCTACCGACATCCACTGGGCAGCAAGCTGAGCCACTCGCTGGACCAGCTCAGCATAAAAACGGGCGTAGCGTTCCTCAGGGTCCTGTATGGCTAACAGATGAGCGTAATAAACCTCAATCACATGATTCAGCAGCGGCGACATCAGGTCAGATCGCCCCAGATAGTGCAGGCGCTCAAAGGTACCAAACCGAATATGAGATTGGCTAAAGCGCACCATCACTGATGACCGAGTAGGCGATGGCTCATCCCCACGCCATAGTTGTTCGCCTGTTTCTACCAGGCTCAAGCAGCGGGATGTATTGACCCCAAGAGCATGGAGCGCCTCTGAGGCTAATACTTCACGAACTCCGCCCTTTAAGGTTAGGCGTCCATCTCCATTGCGCGAATAGGGTGTCGTTCCTGACCCCTTGGTGCCAAAATCATAAAGCTTGCCATCGGTGCCTCGCACCTGACCATAGAGAAACCCCCGACCATCTCCCAGGGCGGCGTTGTAGCTGCCAAACTGGTATCCGTGGTAGCGCAGCGCTAACAATGGCGATCGCTGTTGAAACTGACCAAAGGTTTCAATAAAGTCAAAATCACTGACAGCATCAGGCTGTAGGCCCAATCTGGGCAATAGATCGTCATTGCGAAACCGGAGAATATGCTGAGGAAAGCTAGCGGCCGCAACAACGTCATAATAATCGTCGCCTAGAGCTTCCAAAGCAGGCTCATAGGTCAGGTTGGAAAAAGGGTTCTGGGTGGTCAAGGAAAGATGCACACATAGCTCCAGCTTCAGTATCAAGCACTGCGATGATTTGTGCTGATCAATTACACAACTCGACTACACAACAGTGGTGGCACTCAGACTTGCATGGGCTCTGGCATTGTCGTCTGGTTGTCGATTATTCAAGTTTTTCTGTTTAGTTTGCCTGCATACTGCCTAACCGTTGGCTTCGAGCAGTTATTTAGGGGTTGCGGTTGTGTCCTTTAGCTTCTGAACAGCGTTTCTAAAGCCCAGTACCACAAAAATATTGGAGAGGGTGAGAAAGAACTCGGCACTGCCGTGGAGCCAGTCTATATTGGCGAGTTCTAGACCATAGACTTGCTGAGCGTAGATACCGGCTGGAATGGTGACGGCGACAAATATCAGCAGTACATAGAAGCCGATTAGGGCCAATCTGGGGGTCTGACCTGACTTGGTCAAAAAATAGAGAAACCCCAAATAGGGAAATAGAGAAACCGCAAATAATGTTTCTTTAGACACGGGCCTGTCTCCAGATATGCCAAGCTGCTGCGCAGACGGTACAGTTACCGACTACGGTCATAGCGGCCTGTAAAATAACCAACCAGCTCAGGGTTGGGGAATTGTCGAAGAAATGCCAGGTGCAGGCACACATCGCGCTGATCAGGGCAGGTAGCATGCCAAAGGAGAGCCATTTCCAGGCAGGCCAGCCACTGATATCGGCAAACTGCCAGATAAAATATATGGCGGCGATCCATTCAATCACGCTGGAGACGTGAACCATCCAGGTGGGTAACGAGAGTGCATGCATAAAAGGCAATAGGCAGGCGTCCGCGATAATCTTAACAGGACAGTAAGGGAACGCGGGGCAAACATGCGAGCAGTATTGTGTGGTTACTACGGCATGGGTAATGGCGGTGATGAGGCGCTGCTGGCAACGTTGCTACAGCTGTTGCCTAGGTCTGTGACACCGATTGTACTTTCGGGTAACCCTGAGGAAACTGCTCAACGTTATGGCGTGGAGGCTATCCCCCGAAAATCACTGTCAGCGGTATGGTCTGCTTTACGACGTTCCCAAGCGTTTATCTGGGGTGGGGGCAGTCTGATGCAGGATGCTACGAGTGCTATCAATCCGCTGTACTACGGTGGTTTGATGAAGCTAGCCCAGTGGATGGGGTTGCAAACTATTGCTTGGGGGCAGGGGATTGGCCCACTACGACGGGGCAGTAGTCGGTGGCTGACGCGGTGGGCTCTGGGGACCTGTGATGGGATTAGTGTTCGCGATGGGGCTTCGGCGCAGCTTCTGGCTGATTGGGGGATTCGTTGTAAATTGGCTCCAGACCCGGTTTGGGTGCTTAAGTCTGCTCATTTGCCTGGGTTTGCGGATTTGCCTGCCCCGCGTGTGGCAATTGTGTTGCGAGGTCACGCGCTGCTAACGCCTGAACGACTGACAAATTTGACGAAGGCGATTGCTGATTTTCAGACTGCGACCCAGACCTGTGTTGTATTGCTGCCTTTTCAGCCGGTTAAGGATAGTGCGATCTCAACCCACATTGCCCAACACCTCACTGGCCCCTACAAAATTCTCCAAGTCGCCGATCCGGTGCAGCTTAAGGGCATCTTTCGTGGGATTGAAATGGCTATTGCCATGCGGTTTCATGGGGTCGTTATGGCAGCAGCTGAAGGCTGTCGCTGCTTTGCCATTAGCTACGACCCTAAGGTGACCCAGATTATGCAGGAGCTGTCGCTGCCCGGTTGGGGATTGTCGCCCCAAGACTCGCTACCGCTGATACCGGACGACGCCCATACGATGACTCAGCAGTGGTTAGAACACTATGCCAATGGCGATGGTCTGAGTGATATCCAAGTGCGATCGCAGGTTGATCGGGCGCTGATTCACAGTGCTCTCCTGAGGCAAGTCCTTATCTCAGAACCTGACACTATGAATAGAACCTGACTGAGGTTTGGGTTTAATACATTTTAATGATTACAGTAACGCCCGTATGGGTTGATTTGTCAGTTATTTCTACCCATCGATTCTTTGTCAATCAAATTTTCTGTGTTAACACTATGAAGAGATTGGCGTAAGATGCCATCGTCTCCGCTTTATGATTGCGGCGTTCCAAAATAATGTCTAATTCAGCCAGATCAGACGATAGTCTTCCTGATACAGGGACTATGCCACAGGACGTTTCGTTGCATGGGGCACAGTTACCGCTCAAAAAATCAGATAACAATGACTGGCAGACCGTTCATTTCCCAGGCACGGTCGCTATCGATCAAATCCCAGGGACTACCCCTAACTTGCAACCTAACGCTATGGCTTCTTCTAGCACTCATCAAAGCAGCAGTACCTTTGAACCGTCTGCTCCTGAGCAAACTACCCACCAGCGAGAAGCTGAATTACTCACCTTAGTGCGAGATCTAAATGAGTGTAATGATGTGCTGCTAGCTAAGGTTTCTCAGTTAGAAGACTCTTTGGAGCGATCGCAAGCAGCCCTACAAGCTGAGATTGATCGTTCCCCGGGTGGTGAGCGAGTGGGCGATCGCGAAATTGTGCAGTTGGTCACTGAGTTAGAGCAGAGCAACCAGGCATTGCAGCATCACCAGATTCTCAATGAGACCCTGCAGACGGAGCTGACTGCATATCGAGAACGGGCTACACAGCTAGAATCAGAGCACACCGCACTACTACGGCAAAATACTGAGCAATCTCAAGAATTACTTCAGGCCAATACCAACTGTCGTGACTTAAGGGCGCGACTACAGCGGCAGCAGCGCTATACACTCCAGTTCAAAGCTGCCCTTGAGAAATGCCTAAGCATGTCAACAGAATCCCCTAGCCATGCTGTGGGAACCTTCGATGCGTCGGGGTTAGCTATGCCTAAAGCCAACGAAATTCGACCTTGGGAATCTACCCTGGGGTATGGCCGATTAGACCCTCAGCTTGAGTCGATGATTCGGGGTGTCCAAGGGGGGGCACAGGTAAATTCAAATTCTCAAACCTCTGATACTAATATCCTGGGAACTGAGGCAGAAGATCAGCTATGGCACGATCTAGCACGGGTAATGGAGCCAGATGAAATAGCTCTCAAAAGCGAGAAGCAGGATATGTCTGAGGATGAAAATTCTCTTCATTCATTTACCGAGCCTTCTCCTTGGGCTAATCAATCTAACTCATCTAGTAGTAGTAGTACGCCTGATGATGAGTCAGAGGAGAAACCAATCTCCTCTCAGCTATCTCCCCAAGCTAGTGAGATCCTAGCCCGAGTGCAAGCTGCTGGAACCGATCCTCTGACTGACACCTACTTACCAGCAATGTCTGCTCAAGGGAATCCATCACCCTTGGTAAATCCATTGAAACCTCAGAAACGGATTGGGTCGCTGTCCGCCATCGATTTGCCAAACTTTCCGCGCCTTAAAAAACAAACACCTGAGGCGAAGGCTTAAGGGAAAATTTACGCGTAATTCCTTAAAATAAAAACTTTTTGCTGGTCAACTTAGGTTAGACTTTGTTAACTTCTGGTCAATATGTGTGAGGAACGGGTAGCTATTCCCAGCTATCGTTAGTTCGCAGGTGCGTCTGAACTGATCGGTAAGTCTTAGCTAATCAATAATCCTGCGATTTTCCTAAACCCATCAGGTGAAGGTTGCATCTTAATTATCAATAATATGAGTCCGCCATCTTTAAAAACTGTTTTAGAAAGCTCTGCCTCAGCCAACTCTGTAAGTGAAGCTCATATCGCCACAGCGATTATCCATGTGATTGAAACGGCCCGTTCTCAAGGTCAAAGTCTGGATGACATCATCACCGAGCTGATGGTTGATGATGCTTTATTAGATCCTAAAAGCCGAAATTTGCTTGGAGATATTCTCACTCAAGCTTGGAACAATCTTTGAGAGAGTGATTAGGGCAAAAGTTAGACTCCTGAACCTATCAGGTAACTGAAATAACCATTGAGCTAAAGGATGTCTTCTAGCTCAATGGTTATCTTAACTTTCTTGGTTAACCCTCTATATCTCCGACACCTACGGCCATTTGCAAGACCATCGGCTCACCACCAGCTTGATGATACTTGTCGGCCCATTGTCTTAGTAGTAAATCTAATTCGTCGAGAGCTTGTTGCCGATTCTCAGCTGGAATATCAAGAGATTCTAGGACTCTCATAGTCCCATCTTGGCGAGCGACCCATTCACGCATAATACGAAAATAACGAGCCGTATCTTCAATCATGGTGTAGGTTCTTTCGGCATCATCCGTAGGGATGTAGGAAGCTCGAGCTAGGGCATAAAAGGGCATGCCCCATGGCGAATCAATCCGAGATACGGTGCCTGAGTAAAGCAATCGGCGACGGATATGTTCTGCCAATGCTTCACTTAGGGGTAGCTGTCTGCCGTTGGGAACAGATTCTTGAGACCGAGCATGGAGAAACTCGATGAGCTCAGCAAACTGAAATGAGGTAATCAGCTGAGCATCTGGTAGGTTTGACGGCAGCTTTTGCTCAATTTGAGCCTTTTCGTCAGACGTCAAATTTGTACCTACGAGTCTAGAACGTCCTGACTCCCAAGGATATTGTTCAAGCCAGACGTAGGGAAACTGAATTAAATAACGGGGTTCTTGCGCACCCAGCATTTTGAGTAGTTTGCCTTTACTCAGTGCCTGCCGAACTTCTTCTACGATGGCTTTAACCCGTTTGGGTTCAATGTGGTGTAAATGCCCCGTCATACGCAGGTTTTGTCCCTGCTCTATATAGGTTGTATAGATGGCGCACTTCGCTGCTGTGGCCGCAGCATCAAGGAACGCACCGTGGCGATGACCGCCAGTGCGCATAGCACTGAATGCCAGGTACATCATGATCTGATCAATGGCGCTGGGCTCCAGGCGCTTGATTAGATCTGTATCAGCAGTCATCGGCGATTGAACATTGGTCATGGATGCTTAGGGATAGACACACGCTGATAGGGTGAATAGAGCTTAAGTGAATAAGGTTTACTTGTTATAACTTTTGGGAACTAGGCTACCGTAAGAAGCACCAATAATTCTTGATTTATTTAATCAGACAAAGGGGCTCTTACAGGGATAGCTAATTTTCTTGTTAGCTTGTAACGGTTAGCGTAAAACTTTTTCTGATTAATATCTATAGCGTTTTGTTAGATCCTGTCGTGAAAAAGTTAGCTGAGAGATGATGACGCTGTTGCTTAAGCGACTAGACGACCGCTGCCACGGTAGGCTTGGTCGATTGGGTCTTTAGTAATACGACCGCTGCCACGGTAGGCGTAGTCGGCCGATATCCGGCCGCTGCCACGCTCAGCTTGTTTGGTTGATATCCGGCCACTGCCACGCTCAGCCTGTTCAGTTTGAATCCGGCCACTGCCACGCTCAGCTAATTGAAAATTAGGAGTAGTAACAACTAGTCCTAGAAAGTTGAAAACGCTGATGGTAGTAGCAACTGACATTATCGATAGAGAAATTCTCATGGGTCAGAAAATGATTAGTATTGCTACTTTCTGATTACATGGAATTGACAAATAACTCAGGAAAAACTATGTGAAAAAAGTGTAGGTGGCAATACTGAATTTCAGTGTTGTATGTTACAGGTCGTCATTTAATTGGATGCTGTCGACTAGAATCCAGCCACCGCCCACGTTGTAAATCCCGTAAACTGTGATTTTGCGATCGCTGGTAATTTGCATCAATTGATTTGCAGCCTGGGGAGAGATCGCAACGAGACCAATAGTTCTGGCGCTGTCAATTTGGCACAATAGCCAGTGGCTGTCGTTTTGCCCTCGTTGGTATTGACCACAAAAAGTACTGGCTTTAGACGTTAAACGAGGGGCGGATGTTCTTAAAGAATTGGTAAAGCCACTGGTGGGATAGGTCTGAGGCTTATTCAAATAAGCTTCTTGCTGAGCTAGCCAATGATCGCTGTTGGGCAATAGATCAAAACAGGGCACGAGCATTGCAGGGGCGTGGCGATCGTGCAGTAGGGCTTGCTGTAGCTGCTGTACAGGTAGCTCTCGTGGTTGACAGGCTTGTTTTAGGCAGAGGGCTGCGGCTGCCCCGGCGGCTTGGCCGACACCTAAGACGACGGGCTGTAGTCGAGTAGCACCGTTGGCAATATGGGTGATAGAGATATTCTTATCGCAGGCCAGTAATCCATCGATATGGGCTGGAATTAATGCTCTGTATGGAATGGTGAAAGGAGTACCTGTCCAACGCCCTCCCCAACGGATCGCTTTGGGGGCCAGCGGCATGTTGAAGCCAGGGTAGTGGTGATCGTTGGGATAGTTACCAATTGCGATCGCATCTACCACACCTTCCCCATTCACCGGCAGCGGTGCAACCTGACCCTCCGATACTGGCAAAATATCTCGCTCACTTACCGTTGCTAACCCTATCAGTCGCCGACTTTCACGATAGTAAGGATAAAGTGCAAACCCACCGCCGCCGGGAGTACTCTCCAGCTCAGGAAAGACTGCCTCTGCCAAACCATAGCGTTGCCCTAGCTCAGCTTGAATAAAATGCGCAAACTGTTGGCTGTGGTCTTTAGCTTCTTGCCAATAGGCATAGCGGGCTGATTCTGACTCAATCAGACGGTCTAGACCGATGCCATAGTCATTCCCCTGCTGGGGCCAGTTGATCATAAAGCGATTGTTTGGCAGCCGCCCATAGTTGAGAAACTGCTCTGGTCCATAGCCTTCCCAGGCCCCTGAAAACGAAGTTTGCGAGCCCGTCGACGGAATGAGTGGCGCGGTTTCGCCATAGTCTTGCATGACTACCACCCAGGTGGGAGACTGCACCGGGTATTTTTCGATGGCTGGAAACAGAGGATCGCTCGGATCGTCTAATGACTTGGGGGCGCTAGGCTCCTGCCACTGAGCCTGAGTTTCCCATCCCCAACGATGGGGCACGTCTCCTAGGGCTAGCAAATCTCCGAGTTCGGTACCATCAATTGTAATCTGGGCATCGACAGAAAACTGGTCAAAGGCCACCCCGGTGACCCGATCGCCTGAACGTAGTACTGAGCGAGGCCGATGTCCCCAGCGCCAGGTGAGATTGGGTAGGGCCGCGACCCAATCTGCAAAGATCTGAGCCCCCACTGCCGGTTCGTAGGTGAAAAAACTGACCCAGCCGTGGTGTAAGCCTCCCGACTGTCTTTGCTCTAGCTCGCGTAAAAATGCGCCCCACAGCCCCGTCTGAAACGCTGATAGCTCATTACCATCCGGCGCAGTGACCCCAGCCGCTGTGAGCATGCCCCCTAGCCAAGGCCACTCGCTGACTAGCAGTACCTGGGCTCCCAGTCGGGCCGCTTGGATTGCAGCCGCTGTGCCCCCGGTACCTCCGCCAACTACGAGAACGTCGGCTGTTAATTGTTCCATTGCTACTTACAAGTAAGGCGTGACATCCTCACCCAGGTCATCCGCCAGGTGTGACAATGCTCGGAACCGCAGTCCGACCATCTGTTCATAGAGCGGGTTGATCTTACACATGGGGGGAATATGGACGACCTTTTTGCCAAATAGTGTCACATCTCGCTCAAAGGGACATTGAGATGGGATCATCTTGCACACAAACCGAGCTAGACGCGGATCTTGCACATCTAGCTGATCGAGCCACTCGCGCATCGGTTTTAGTGGATCGGGACCCTCTTGAGCGGGGGGAGGAGTTAGGGGACTGGCGGCAGCTGGAGCTGGAGCGAGGTTGCTGGTGCCCGGTTGCACTTCTTCTTTAACTTTTTCCAGGTTGTAGAGGGTGGATTCAAGGGATTGAAGAACAGCTGTATCTAGATTTAAGGCGACGCAGAATTCCATGAGGACTTTATCTTCATCGGCTGAATAGAGGCCGTCTGCGATCGCAACCATCACGGCCATCCGCAGAAAATTTTCCGCCGCTACTGGATGAGGATTGAGCACAGTGGCTAGCTCTGCGGGGGTAATGGGCTCAAATGTCTCAAAATCTAGACCAGGTGCAAAGTCTTCATCCATCATGGTGTGAATCAGCTCTTGCTCTTGAGCATCAAACTCACCATCGGCCCAGGCAATAGCCAGCAACCCTCGCAACCAGGCCTTAATCTGTTCTTCAGTCAATGCAGATGTCATAGCTAGTCTT
>JBCDFI010000076.1:0-14353 GCA_039178155.1 Cyanobacteria bacterium P01_H01_bin.105 | reverse complement strand
TACTCAGCTAATGAGAATTAGTTTCAACTAAGTTCAATGAGGTGTCAAGTTATATTGACACCTGACCATCGAAACGATGAGATAACGATGTTGGGACCTAGATCGGTTCTTGCTAACGTACAGCTGAATTCATCTGTATTAGCTGCGAAAATCGAGAGTGGGGATCGCGGGTGAGGGAGTTGCGATCGCCATACTCCACCTGTTGGCCATTGTCCAAAATCAAAATCTGATCGGCTCGCTCCACGGTCTGCAGCCGATGGGCAATAATAATGCCCGTACGATTGAGCAGCAACCGATCTACCGCCTGTTCAATCAGCTGTTCCGTTAGCGGATCAAGCCGTGAAGAAGCTTCGTCTAAAATTACTAGCCCCGGAGCTTTGAGAAATACCCGTGCAAACGCTAACAGCTGTGCCTGCCCTGCTGAGAGACCACCGCTGTCGGCTCCAAGGTTAGTATCGAGTCCCTGGGATAGCCCCTCTAACCAGGGAATCAACCCCAGCTCATCTAATGTTGCCAAAATTTGCTGATCCAAAATATGAGGGTTGAAAAACGTCAGGTTGTTACGCACCGTTGTTTGAAAGATCTGTACATTCTGCGTAACTAAGCCCACATGGTGTGGTAGCTCCTGCAATGGCACCTGAGAAATATTGACTCCACCTAGCAAAATTTCACCTTGCTGAATGTCGTAGAATCGCAGCAGCAGACGGGCCAACGTACTCTTGCCGCTGCCAGTACGTCCCAAGACTCCGAGAATCTGTCCTGCAGGTAGGTGAAAAGTCAGATTCTGCAGTGTAGCTTCGTTTTCTTCATAGCCAAACCTAACATTCTCAAACCTGACCGACAATGCCCCCTGAAGCAACACTGCCTGCCCACCAGGATGCTGCTGACTGCGATAGCTGAGCAAATTTTGAATGCGCTGAAAGCTGGCAGCGGCTTGCTGAAACTGTTCGAGTTCTTCTCGAATGCGTTCGATGGGTTCTTGGAGCTGTGTCGTGTAGTAAAACAACAGATAAACAGTGCCAATGGTGATGGCGTCTTGATACCACAGGTAAGCGCCGAGGGAGAGAGAAATAGCATTACCCAGGGTAAATAGCCCCACCGTACCACTCCACAAAAGAGTACTGGTCAAACGAGCCCGGTGAAAGGCGGCTAGCCAGCGTCGCAAAATACGATAACAACGATTCATCACATAGCTGACAGCACCGTTAGCGCGAATGTCTTCTAACCCACTCAGATGTTCGACTACAAAGCCATAAAATTCGGCACTAATTTCGCGGTAGACCCGCCAGGGAGCAACAGCAATCGTCTGCAGGCGGGTGAGTAGACCAAAAGAGGCTAGAGCAAACAAACTCAGTCCCAGTCCAGCTCGCCAGTCTTCAAACCATAGGACGCTCAAAATACCCAGGACCAACAGACCATTGCCAACAACTTGTAAAACAAACTGGGAGAAAAAGCGAGAAAGGGCATCTACATCGCCGTCTACCCGTTCTACTAGTTCGCCAGGAGTGTGGGTTTTATGAAACGCTAGATCTAAACCGAGACAGTGCTTGGCTAAATCTAGACGGAGCTGATTGGTGGCGGACCAGGCCAGAGTTTCACCGATGTAGGTGGCTGCGATCTCAAGTCCCTGACGTGCCAGAGAAATTCCCATAAACCCCAGCGCCACCATGGTCAGTCGCTGCTGCGCCCCGCCCGCCAAGGCCGTATCAATAAAGTAGCGCAGCACCTGCGGATTAATCACCTGCAGACCAATGCTAACCAGTAACGCCACAGCCATCCACACTACCCGCTGCCGCTGTGGCCTGAGATACGTTACCCAAAAATGGCGATACGACACCTTCTTGACCAAAGGCTACTCCCTGAAGTTCGTAAGTGCAGAGAGTGTAGCGGAAGACCGTGCTTTAAAGGAGCCCGAAACGGAGTTTTTTGATACCTATGCGGAATAAATTTGATCGACCACGTCAAACTCTGTCTGCTCCAAGCTTAGCCCTACTATCAGGCAGCATGGCATACTCTTAATTAAGAAGGTTTCCCATTAATTTAAATTGGGCTAGCAGGTATGGCAGAGCGATTGAACTTAAGTCGTTGGGATGAATGGTTCGATTTAGGTAGCTGGCAGGATCCAAGACTGCTGCACGCTGATCCGTCTGACCGGATCTTAGTCTGTCCGACCACATTAGGCGACGGCTACTATCAGCTCATCTTTCTAGAAGAAAATATCACCCTGGTTATCCTTGACTATCGGCTCCATGATGATTTGGTGTTAGATATGGCGGGGGAGTGCGATCGCATTGAATTTGAATTTCAGCTAGCCGGTCCTCAGGCGGGCTATAGCTTTTTTGTTCCCTATTTGGGTCTGCCAGAGATGGGCATTAAACATGCTCGCAAACGCTACTTTAAAGTAGAGATCTTTTTTGAACCACCGATATTGAACACGTACTTTCAAGCCGTGCTGGATCGCTTTACCCCTAAAGATCAGCAGGTGGCGAACAGCATGCTGCAGGCCCTACATCGTTTCTGGGACGGCGAGTCTATCTCCAGCCTTGAGCAGCGGATACCCAAACAGGTGCTTAACGACGTATTTTCCCTAGGCTATGCTACTCGGCATCCAATCACAGCAGCTATGCAAGCGATTATTGGACAAATTCTTAACTGTCCTTATCGGGGCTCAGCCCGACGGAACTACCTCAAGCAAAACGCGCTAGAGCTGGTAGATATTCGCTTAGCTGCCATGACGCGACCCAGGCTGCCGTTTGACGAACTCAACCATATCTACCAAGCAGCGGCGTTTCTAAGGGAAAATCTAACCAATCCGCCGACGGTGGAGACATTAGCCCGACACATTGGCACCAACCGCCTCAAAATCAATCAAGGCTTTCGCCAGGTCTATGGCACTACACCCTTTGGCTATTTAAAGGACTATCGCCTAAGCCAAGCCCGACATTTATTGATGACGTCAGAATTTTCAGTTGCCCAGGTCGCAGCCATCGTGGGCTATGGCAGTCGCAGTCGCTTTGCTACAGCATTTCGACAACGCATTGGTATTAATCCCAAAACATTTCAACTACAGACGTGGCCCTATGCCAGCTAACCAACGATAAAAAAAATGCGTCTAGGGCGCAAAAATCCTAGAAATAATTTTCTGACTCCCATAGCCTAGTTGACACTAATTCGCTTTTAGACCAACGGGTTCAACGTTTGGTCGGCTGTGGTGTGAGGGAAATTATGAAACGATCATTGTCTGGTCTAAATCTACTGCTGTTATTGGCTATGGGGTATTTGGCGAGCCCTGAAGCTGCCTTAGGACAAACGGATGAAGGCGCTTCTGAGACAGCAACGACCCTCACTCAAGCGGTGGATGATGCAGACGAGGCTGAAGAAGAGTCAGAGGAATCAGAAGAGAGCGACTCTTTAAGGATTGTGGTGACGGGTGAAGAGGGCAGTCGTTACGTTGAACCCAATGCCACAACTGGAACGCGTACCGACACTCCCCTACGCGATATTCCCCAGTCAATTCAGGTAATTCCTAGAGAGGTGCTTGAAGATCAGCAGGTAATTCGCTTAAATGATGCCCTGCGTAACGTCAGTGGCGTAGTGGCTGGCTCCAATGACCCTCGCGGTCAGCGGTTTAATATTCGGGGTTTTGATAGTGCATCGGTGCTACGCGATGGCTTTCGCCTGACCAATGGGGGTAATGGTAATAGCGGCTTTCCTGAGCTGGTTAATATTGAGCAAATTGAGGTGCTTAAGGGACCGGCGGCAATTTTATTTGGCAATGTTGAGCCCGGCGGTGTGATTAACCTGGTCAGTGAGCAGCCCCTGAGCGAGACGGCCTATGCCATTGATGTGGGCTTTGGCAGCCGGGAGTTGATTGAAGGTAGCCTGGATGCGGGGGGACCGTTAGACGAGGACGGTCGTGTGCGCTATCGCCTGAATGCGCTCCGCCGAGATGAGGGCTATTTTCGTGATTTTGATACCGATATTGAACGCGTTTTCCTAGCACCTACGCTGAGTTGGGATATTAGCGATCGCACCAACCTCACCCTAGACTTTGAATTTCGTGATGATGAACGTCCCTCAGACTTTGGCTTATTGGCCATCGGCGATGAAGTAGCTGATATCCCCCTGGACCGAGTAATCGGAGACCCCGGCGATATCTTTGAAGGTAAATTTTTACGGGCAGGTTACAAGCTAGAACATCGCTTTAGCGACAACTGGAAACTGCGCAATAGGTTCTACTTCAATCGTTATGAATCTGAATTTAGGGGCGCAAGTAGTATTTTTGGTAGATTGAATGAGGCTACCGGAGACACAAGTTTCAACTTTTTCTCCTTAAGTCAGCCTAGCGATACCTATGAAGTTCAAACCAATATTGTCGGTGAATTTGCCACCGGATCTATTGATCACAAACTGTTAGCAGGCTTTGACTTCTATCGCCGCGAGGATGAGGGGGTCGGACGGATTGATCTGTTTAATCCGTTCCCTTTTAATATTTTTAATCCGGTTTATGGTCTTGTTGATCGTCCTGACTTTGACCAGCTGCCTACATTACTTGACACCGACACCAATGTAAATTCCTACGGCTTTTATATCCAAGATCAAATTACATTAGCAGACAATCTTAAAGTTTTGGCCGGTCTGCGCTACGAAACCTTTGATCAAGAAAACATTAGCCGAGCAACTGACCTTAATCCTGCTGCGGCCTCAGAAACTAGCACTAACGACGATGCCTTTAGCCCCCGACTAGGAATCGTTTATCAGCCGGTAGAGCCGCTGTCGCTGTTTGCCAGCTATAGTCGCTCGTTTAGTCCCAATGCAGCCCGAACAGCCACAGGTGATATTATCGAGCCAGAAGAAGGCGAGCAGTTTGAAGTGGGGGCTCGGGCCGAGTTGCTAGATGGACGCTTTATTGCCAGTGTGGCTTATTTCAACATCACTAAGCAGAATGTGGCCACTCCCGATCCCAACAACTTTCTATTTTCTATTGCCAGTGGAGAACAGAACAGTCAGGGGATAGAAGTAGACCTAATTGGTGAAATCTCGCCCGGTTGGAATCTGGTGGCTAACTATGCCTATACCGACACTGAAATTACTGAAGATAATTCTGGGCAAGAAGGCAATGAGCTGTTCGGTGTCCCTGAGCATAACTTTAACCTGTGGACTAACTACAATATCCAGTCAGGTCCCCTAGAGGGGCTAGGATTTGGTATTGGCTTTAATGCTGTGGGTGAGCGATTTGGAGACAATGCCAACAGTTTTGTACTAGAAGATTATTTCCTGACTAATGCAGCCGTTTCGTACCAGCGTGACAACTGGGAAATTGGTCTGAACATTCGTAACCTATTTGATCAAGACTACATTGAAAGTTCTGAAAATCGCCGTACATCAGAGGTGAATCCTGGCGAAGGATTTACGCTCATTGGCTCACTGACCCTTAATTTCTAAGCCATGGTGACACTAAAACAACTTTTTCGCTGGATGCTGCTGTGCTGTTTAACAACAGCCCTGACCGTTGGATGCGGGGTTGCTGTCAACCAGAGTTCTGACTCAAATAGCCCCACCGACTGTCGTATGATTAGTCACGATGCAGGGGAAGCTGAGATTTGTGGGCAGTTACAAACGGTAGTTTCCCTTAGCGCCCATGCCCTCGATCTGTTGCTGTCCCTCGATCATCAACCCGCTGGCTATGCGGCCCCCATTAGTTTATCTCCAGGTGATGTTTTTGATAATCCGGCGGCTCAGATTCCCTTTTTAGGGTCTGCCATTACAACACAGCCGGTAAATGTAGGTGATGCTCAAGGGCCATCCATGGAGCGTTTGACCGCTCTAAAACCGGATTTAATTTTGGGTGAAACCCGAAATGAAGGCGAATATGAGCTACTCTCTCAAATCGCACCGACCATCTTATTGGAAAACCGAACTGTTAAGGGCCAGTGGCAAGAGCATTTGCGCATACTGGCAGCTGCCCTAGGTAAATCTGAAAAGGCAGAGGTCCTGATTAGACAGCATCAGGCGAACCTGGAGCAGGCCCAGCTTGATTTTGCAGAGGTGACCTCAGCCCAACCTAATCTGTTGTTGTTGGGTGCAAATCTTTTAGAAGAGGGTGTTTTTGTTATTCAAGCAGATACTTATCTGGGAGAATTGTTGGAAGACGTTGGGTTTACCCTAGTCAAACCAGCATCATCTAGTAACCTACCAAATGCCCTTGTTTCTTTAGAAGGTTTACCCCAGCTAGACAGCGCCGATGCCATTATCATTCTGGGTTACAACATGGACATTACCGACCCAGATTTGAAGCAAGCTCTTGCAGTTGGTGAGCAGTCCATAGAAGAAGTTGCGGAAAAGCATCAGGTCAAATCGATTAAACAAAGCTGGGAAGAGAATGCCATTGCTCAATCCTTGACGGCCAGTAAAGAAGATCAAGTCTACTTTGCCACTTATTACAAATGGAATGGCCTCAATGGCCCTATCGGTACAGACCTTGTACTGAAACAACTGCGTCAGTTTTTTTTAGATAAATAATTTCGCGAAAAAGTGTGTTTAGGACTCAAAATCCCTGGCCACCGATGAGGAATTTTCCTACGGTGGCTGAGAGCGGTTTTACCCGCAGCTTTTTCTAACGCAGTAGATCTGATGCGCACATTTACTCTGATTTGGTTCGGGCAGCTGGTCTCAGCGATTGGCAGCCGGATGACCTTTTTTGCCCTAACTCTCTGGGCCTGGGAAGCGACGGGTTCAGCGACGGCTCTGGCCCTGGTAGGACTGTTTTTTCAACTGCCTCAAATTCCGACCACCTTATTTGCTGGGGTGATTATCGATCGCTTTAATCGTAAAACCCTAATGCTGCTAGGGGATGCCGTGACTGCTGTCGCCACCCTCGTGGTTGGGGGACTTTATATGACTGGGCAGCTGGCGATTTGGCACTTGTATCTAGTTGCCATGCTGGCCGGGGGCTTTAGCCAACTTCAAATCCTGACTTATCAGGCTTCGTTGTCGCTAATCGTGCCAAAACAACACTATACTCGTGCGGGTAGTATGGGGGCGATGGTGCACTATGGCTCTCAGATTGTTGGTCCGGCCTTGGCTGGTATTTTGTATCCGATCATTGGCTTGTCCGGCATTGTAGGCATTGATTTTGCGACTTTTATGGTGGCTTTTGTCACTCTCTTAGCCGCTTCTATTCCCCACCCCCCCAAGGTCACACCCTCATCAGAAAGCTGGACTCGCCAACTCACTTTTGGCTTTCGATATGTGTGGCAGCGGCCTAGTCTCAAGGCCCTATTGCTGCTGACGATCCTGTTCACCTTTGCCCATGATTGTGGCGCAGCCCTACAAAGCCCGATGATTTTGGCTCGCACCCAGGGCAGCCCACTTGCCGTTGCCAGTATTTCGGCGGCGGCTGGTATGGGTGGGGTGATCGGAGCCATCATACTGACTCTTTGGGGCGGTCCGAAGCGCCGCATTTATGGTCTTTTAGTCGGATACATCGGGGCTGGTGTGAGCAAACTGGTATTTGGTCTGGGGCGATCGCTCCCTGTTTGGGTGCCCGCGCAGGTGTGCTCATCGCTGAACTTTCCTATGATAGGAAGCTGTCGTAGTGCTCTGTGGATGGATAAAATCGCCTCTGAATGTCAGGGGCGAGTGTTTGCGGCAAATGCTTTGGTGACTCAATTAGTTAGTGCGATCGCAATATTGCTGGCAGGTCCCTTAGCCGATCGCTATTTAGAACCCGCTATGGTACGCGATAGTATGCTTGCCGCTTGGCTGGGTCCGATTTTTGGCCGTGGGGCGGGATCGGGTATGGCGGTTTTATATAGTCTGTGTTCACTGGCGCTCTTGTTGATCGGTGTGTGTGGTCTTTTGAACTCTAGACTGAAGACAATCGAGATCACAGCAGCCGAGGCCCCCTAGAAGAAAAGCTTTTAGAAATTGCGATCGCTGATAGCGCCATCTCAAGGATCGGCATGCTCAGAAAATTCAGAAAATAATGCGTTTGAGGCTCAAAATGTCTAGCCAAACGTATTATTTGTGGTCTACCCTAATTGCAATTTATTCTCTATTGTAGTTTCCGACTTTAACGTTGGCACTCCCTTACAATCATGGCTACTCAACCCTCTATTTTACATGTTGGTCAAAAGTTAACCCAGTCGGCAGCTAGCCATGCTCGACCGCTTAAACGCCGGTTTTTTCTACTCATGGGAGCCAGTACTCTGATTGCGTCTGCCTGCTCTAGCCATGGGCAAGGTGATGAGCCGGCTGCTCTATCGGCAACAAAAGAGGCAACAACGAAGCGGATACAGCATGCTTTTGGTGAAACGGATGTGCCCGTTAATCCGGTTCGAATTGTAGTACTAGGTTACTTCACAGTTGAAGCCGTGATTGCTTTGGGTGTGGAACCGATTGCGGCCCCCAGAGTCATTATCGATAATCTACTACATTTACCACCAACAGAAAATGAGATTATAGATACAGGTGCCCCCAGAGAACCCAGTCTAGAAAAGCTGGCCACCCTCAATCCCGATCTTATCCTCACTAGCAGGATATTTACTGAAGCAAATACCTATCCCTTACTTTCGCAAATTGCCCCCACCGTTGTATTTGATGTCGATGGCACCATAGAGTGGCAGGAGCTTAATCGTCTTTGTGCTGAGGTTCTGGGCAAAGAGGCTGAGGCCAAACAGCTTGAGGCCGATTACGAAGCAAAATTACAGACCTTTAAGTCTCAGCTCTCCAAGGATGCTGACCAGATCCAAGTTTCAGTCGCCTCTTTTTACTCAGAGCGAATCTCCGTTTTTAGTAGAGAGACATTTATCGGCACAATTCTAGAAGCAGCTGGATTATCTCGTCCGCAAAGGCAACAAGAGGGTGGCACTATCCAGATTTCATTAGAGCTACTAAATGAGATGGATGGGGATGTGTTATTTGTAATGAAGCCTCAAAGCCAAACTGAATTGGCCGGTGATGTACGAGCTGCCCTTGAGAAAATGAAGACAAATCCACTCTGGAATAATCTTAAGGTTGTTCAAACTAATCAGGTGTATGAGGTGGATACCTATTGGTTTGGTGTCGGTTATATCGCAGCAAACCGAGTTTTAGATGATTTGACTCAGTACATTGTCAAGAAGAGGTGATCGGGTTAGGAATCTATTTTCTCAAGTCGTTCTAGCCGTAGCTGATGCTCAGGGCTAAACAACCTCCGAAAAGCCAACAAAATAATGCCAATGCAGGCTAAAGCGGTCCCGGCGGCAATGGTGAAATAAATCACGATCTGATAGCGCACAGCGCTGGTGGGCTCTACCCCTGCTAACATTTGTCCTGTCATCATGCCGGGGAGGCTGACTAGACCAAGGACCATCATGGAGTTGATTGTAGGAATCATGCCTGTGCGTAGGGCTTCTTTAATGGTGTTGTTAGCGGCTTCCCAGCGGGTGGCCCCCAGGGCTAAGAGCGATTCAATTTGAGCGCGCCGGCTCACTAGATCTTCCATTAATCGATCCAGGGCTAAGGACGTGCCCGTAAGGGCATTGCCCAACACCATCCCCAACAGCGGAATTACATACTGTGGGTCATACCAGGGATCGATATGAATGATGCCTTCTACTAGTAAACCGGTGACAAAGGCGCTAGCAGTCAGGATTGAGACTAGGCTGTTCCAATAGATGGCCGGGAAGCGACGACGGGTACGGTTAACCGAGGCATTACCTGCGATCGCACTCATAGTCAGCGCCAAGCCGAGAACCCAAAACGGATTCTCTAAGGCAAAGACCCACCCGAGGATATAGCCGACTAATAGGAGCTGGATCACCATGCGTAATGCGGCAATTCCTAGACGTCTGGCCAGACCAAGGCGCAAGCTCAGAGAAAGAATAATGTTGACCAGAATAAGGGCGGCGGCGAGGGCGAGTTGCCCGTTGTTGATGGGGAGGTAGGTGTCGGTCATGGGGAGAGGGGAAGGGGGAAGGGAAAACGGGAAAGGGATGTCTTATGGATGCTTGGCGGAGAGGGTTAACTGTCGAGTGGTGACTCGTTCGATTTGGGTGGGGTCATGGCTGGTCCAAATGCAGGCTCTATTAGGGTCGCGCTGTTGCCACTGGGTGATTAACGTCTCTAGCTGATGGGTGGCAGCGTTGTCGAGGGAGGCTGTGGGCTCGTCGAGGAGTAGAACGGTGGGGGCTAATTGTAGCGATCGCAAGCAGGCAACAATTTGTTGTTCTCCACCAGAAAGTTGTTCGGTGGAGCGGTCTAAAAATGGTTCAGAGCGTCCTAAAGTCTTTAGATATTCTAGAATTTGTGAGCGATCATAGGTCTTGTTGCGGTGGACAGCGAGTCGATAAATCTGTTGTAAATTGGACTCGACGGTGCCTTCTAGTAGGGCGGTTTTTTGATGTAGATAGGTCACCTGGGAACGAAATTCAGGCATGGTTAAGCTAGACAAAGATTGCCCCTGAAAAGAAATCCCCCCTGACTGGATTGGGTCTAGCCCAGCTAATGCCCTTAATAACAGACTTTTTCCCGCTCCGGACGGGCCCACTATAGCTAAGCGGTCGCCAGCCACCAGTTCAAAACTAATATCCTGCCAAATCCAGCTATCTTGAAGCCGTCGTCCAATGTTCGCTATGGACAAAATGGAAACGGAGGGGATTTCTGAAACGATGGCCGAGCAGTCTTCTGAGGTATTTTGCACCATTTTCCATTTGCTCGCTAACTGCTATTTCCCCAGACTATGGGATCAGCCATGCTATCCCCCTGTTTTTTAATAATGTTGACCTAAGCAGCGGTAACCTACAGTACAAACAGTCACGTATAATGCAAATTATTCTCATTAGCAGACATTTGCATTTACTTTTACCATGGCAGCGCGAGTAGTCATAAATGACCGTGACCAATGGCTTTTACCCGGTAGTCCCGACGATGCGCGTTTATTTCATTCGGATTCTTCGGATCAAATTTTGCTGTATCCATCTAATGTGGGCCAGGGCTATCGACAATATATCCGGCTGCGGGACGACTTAACCCTCGCTATTGTGGACTATGTGCTGGCTCGGGATTTGATTGTGGACACGGTGCATAAAGACCTCAGCGTTAAATTTGACTTTCCCATACCGACAAAGGATGCGATTACTCATCGTAGCTACTTTGGTAGCTTGGGTGGGTTTAGAGCGTTGGGTGCTCCAGCCGTTAGAATGCGCGTCTTTGAAATAGAAGTTATTTTCAAGGGAACTGCTGCCGCATTGACCTACAATCAAGCCTGTGTCGAGAGATCTTCCATCCACATACAACAGATTTTTGAGGAGACTGTTCAGTCTGTGTGGCGCTCCCAGGGTGGGCGTTTGGGCTTGACTACAGCTGAAATCATGCGTCGATTGGCTGAATACGCGGGGAGAGGGGCTTTTGCCACACATCCCGAGATTATCTTCGAACAGGCTGTGTCTGATAGCCTCTATGCTGCGGGCGGCGATCTTAACTACGCTAACCGCCCTGTTACAACCCCAGCCATGGTAGCCATTCTAAAGGAGATTTTGAGCTGTCCCTACCAGGGTAGGACCCGGCGGCATTATTTAGAGCGTCAAGCAATGTCACTCGTGACATTACGTCTACAGGCAATGGGTCCCCCGAAGCTGCCTCCAGCCGAGTTGGACTGCATTTACCATGCCGCCTCTATTCTTAGGCGTGAGTTTGCTAATCCGCCCACGGTGGAGCAGTTAGCGCGACAGGTTAAAACTAATCGACTAAAGCTTAATCAAGGATTCCATGAGGTATACGGTACCACCCCATTTCAGTATTTACGCAACTGTCGCATACTGCAGGCCCGGCGGTTGTTAATCACGTCTAATCTGTCCATTGATGGCGTTGCAGCCGCTGTTGGATACAGCAGCCGCAGCCACTTTACCAAGGCGTTTCGAAAACTACAGGGACTTAACCCAAAAGTGTTTCAAATGCAGGTGTGGCCTTACGCAAGTTAATGTGCTCCCCCCCTTAGAACTTCACCGAGAAAGACCCCACCACCGTAAAGCCTGCCCCTGGAAAGAGCTGTAATCCCCTACCGTTAGAGCCTTCGATATAGTCCACATCAAACAAATTGCGAAAGTTGAGTGCGGCTTTCCAGTTGTCCCGCTCGTAGGCGAGTGCCGCATTGGTAAGGAAATAATCATCCAGCTTTACAGTATTGACTTCATCGCCAAATCGCTCGCCGACAAAGTTACCCCCCAGACCAACACTTAAGCCCTCAAGGGAACCGTCTTGCAGGGTGTAATTGGTCCATAGGTTAAAGTTGTGCTCAGGAATATTGCGCTGACGGTTACCGATTGCAGCGGCATTGTCGCTTTCTGTAATTTCGCTATCAAGGTAGGCATAGTTGGCTACTACGTTCCATCCTGGCAAAATCTCCCCAATTACATCCAGTTCAATGCCCCGAATGTTTTCACCCCCTTCTCCCACTAAGAAGCCTGGGTTGAGAGCATCAGTAATGGCAATATTGGAGCGTTCAATATCAAACAGGGCCAGGTTAGCCACCAGTTTCCCGTCCAAAACCTCAGCCCGGGCACCAACCTCAAACTGTTCGCCTTCTTCTGGATCGAGCAGTTCACCGACAAACGTGACGCCTGTATTGGGCGTAAAAGAGCGACTATAGCTGGTGTATAAAGAAATCTCCTCGATGGGCTGATAGACCAATCCCAAACGGGGCGTAAATGCCTCACTGGTGCTGTCACTCTCGCTGTTGAAGCCGAAGAGTGGCGCACCAGTTGTTTGTTCCTGATATACCGTGTCAAAGCGCAGCCCCGCCAGCAAGATTAGATTATCCAGGAATTTAATCTGGTCTTGCACATAAAAGCCCCAGTTATCGGTGCGTCCTTCAAGAGTGGCCGTCGTGAGAAAGGTGTCCGGGTCGAAATCAGTTAGGGCATCGTAATCGGGGGCAAAGATGTCCAGCGTATCTGTAATGGCTGGCACCGGGAAGGTGCCTACACCTGGAAACGTGACGAGTTGCAGGGCATCGCTAAGGTCACTGCCGAGGTCTCGCTGCTGGTAAAAGTCGATCCCTGCTAGCAGGGTATGCTCAATTGAGCCGGTAGAAAATTCCCCGACAATGTTGGTCTGAACAGCGGCCGTACTGGATGGCTGCTCAAAAGTGCCCGGAATCAGGTTAACGGTGCCGGTTGTCGGGTCAAAAAAGCCAGGGCCAAACGTTTCAGCACTATTGGTGAAAGTAAAGGTGTCAACCCGACCATAGTAGGACGCGTTGCGGATTTTCCAGCTGTCGCTAAAGCGATGTTCGAATTGGTAACCCAGTCGAGTAGACTCAACTGTTGATTCTAAATCTGGATACGTCAGCACGCGATCAAAGGGGATGCCAGGCTCGCCGCCATCAATCGCTGGGATGCCGCTTTCAGCAGGACGAGCTTCGTTGCGATATTCCAGTTCCACCAACAGGTCGGTGGTGTCGCTAATTTGCCAGCTCAGCATTGGGGCGATAAACTCGCGGTCGACCAGCGTCTCAAAATCACGAAAATAATCTTCCCGACGAACCAGGGCATTGACCCGATAGCTTAAGCTGCCGTCTGCCGTAAGGGGGCCAGTGAGATCCAAACTAGGTTCAATCAAGCCGCGATTGCCCAGGCGAAAACTGGCTTCGTAAGCAGGCTCACTTAATGGACGCTCGCTGATCAAATTAATTGCACCGCCAGGCTGGACATTGCCCGCCAGAATTGAGGCCGGTCCCTTGAGCACTTCAATGCGTTCAATATTGGCCAGGTCGGCCACGTTACTTACCCCGGTGTTATTAATAAATCGAAAGCCATCTCGCAGCACGGGAGCCCCATTAAAGCCTCGGATGGCAAAGGTTTGTCCCCTGGGGTCATTGCTGGTGGTGACGACACCACTGACATTGCGCAAAGCATCATTGAGGCCAATTACCCCCTGATCTTCAAGTATCTCCTGGGGAATTACTTGAATGGATTGGGGTGTATCTCGCAGTGGGGTGTCGGTGCGGGTGGCGGTGCTGGCATTGGGCTCCACGTAGCCAGTGCTTTCGCCAGTGACAAGCAGTTGAATCGCATCATCATCCGTCGTACTAGTCTGGACTGTTCCTGGTGCAACGCTCAGGGTCAGTCCTGCTGTGCTGCTGCTGATCTCCACATTAGGCGGGGCATCTGTACCCGTGACAACAACCTGTATCTGTTCTCCAGGTACTTCTGTGACCTGCACTACGGCAATGTTGTCAGCGGGTTCAAACTCCAGAAATTCATCGGCTTCTGGCAGCGTTAGCACCGTGTTAGGAAACTCGACCACTAGCGCATTGCCCGATACCTCGGATGTGGGTGTGGGTAATTCACCAGTGGTTTCCAACTGTATT
>JBCDFI010000075.1:0-14357 GCA_039178155.1 Cyanobacteria bacterium P01_H01_bin.105 | reverse complement strand
CTAACGCCTTAGCCCCTCACGTAGTATCGCAAACGCAGGGGGTGAGGCATAATGACCCCAGCCCGTGGATTGGTAGAAAATCCGTGGGTTAGCCGTCGGTTAGGTGTTGCGAGCACCTGCCGACGGTGCCAAGTTATTAGGTTCTAGCGTAGAACAGCTGCACTAAGATAGTGCGGCATTGGGTAACTGTAAAACGACTTTTAGGGTTTCGTCAAGCGGGTCAATAAATCTTCTATAGCAGTGTTGTGATGTGTTGTCGCTACGAAGATGTGGGGTAAATCTCTTTGATGTGTTCTTTGCACAGCCACAGGACGTCTCCCTCAGGAGTGGTGATGCGGGTTAGTCCACCCCAGACTTGCTCAGGGTCTTTTTTCTTGAGGAATTCGTGTAGCGATCGCAAAGCAGCCCCGCTAACCTGATGGGTACCTCGCTCATTATCCATGAAACTACGATCGTCATCATCGAATTCAATCTCTGGTAGCTTATCAATCAGCGTTTCGGTGAGAGCCAGGTCGTTTTCGATCAGTTCGCTGTAGATTGGAGCTGATAGGTTAATCCAGGGACCCATAACAGGCGTGACATATTTAAGAATGCCGAAGATGCGGTTGATGTGGGGCTTCATTGCCATCAGCCATTTCTTGGGATTGTCGATGGAATAAATACCACCATCTTTGACTGGATGGAGACAGCCGGGATGTTCACAGTAAAGCTGAAGGTTGATACGTTGGGAACCGATGTCTTGTTTTTGCCAGAGCTTGCGGTCATCAGGTCGGAGTACAAAGATGCTGGGACAGGGAGATTCAAGCTGTTTTTGGACGGTGCGAATTTCACCTAATACCCTACGTTGAATATACTGACGTAACTCAGTGAATCCTTCCTGCGTATCTATAATCCCCTGGTTTATAGAGCCCTGAAGCGTTCTAAAATTGTCTTTATTTGACGATTGAAGCTCAATGATTTTGGCCTGTAGTTCATCAACCTTAGCGGCAACAATACTCTGGGTTGTCGAATGCAATCCAAACAGTAACTGTGTTACTGAGACATTTTCTAAACAGTTAGGACATTCAATAGTTTCTCTAGGTGGTGTTCGCTCCAAACGCATAGTGAGATTAGCATAGTCAAACTCATGAATATCACCAGATCGATTAGATGAGTGACAAGCAGGACAAGGTAAAAGACGTGCGATTTTTAGGCCAGGGTAACGACGCAGAGTTAGCTCTAATCCATCTCGTAGTACACTAAAAAAGTTATAAGGAACGGGGCCACAGACGGTAAGATGTAGATAGTCAGCGTTGGTGCTGTCATCACGAAGGGTACGAACTAATCCCAGGTGTTTACTCTCTCGATCCTTAAAAAGTACTCCGGTGCGCCAGTGAATGCCACGACGTTCACCTTGATCGATGGTAAAGCGATGTTGTCGAGCGATAAACCAGGTAGGAATGCCAGGTAGGATCTCACTCACCTGAAATTTCATAGAGACTTCTTTGCAGTTGCTTTCTTGCTGTTTCTGTTCCCAAAGATCTTTAAATTCGGGAAGTTCAAAAGGGAGTCGTTCTACAATTAAACTAATATCGCGATTTTCAAGGGTACGGTAGGAGAGATCAAACCGTTCCATCAGGCGTAAAAAGAAATTGCGCAGCCCGGGTCTCAAGTCAGCCCAAACGTGATTCATACATTGACGAGTGAAAATGCCGTTACGCTTGATCACCTCTTCGGCAGTCAGGACTTGGCTAATATACTCGGTAACCCACTGGGGTTTTAGAATAACTAGGTCATTGACTTCATCGTCATCTTGGAAAAATAAGATATCGCCTAATTCATGGAGCCAGTTTGCTAAGACAGATTGACCGTCGTCAGAAATTTGACATCTGGTCATTGCTGTCCAGAACTGTTCAGGCGTTGCCTGTTTTGATTTGATTTGACGAATTCTGTTGGCAAATTTTAGCCAGGTAGCGGGCCAGATTTCTCCCATCAAAGGTAGCTCTGCAGCAGCGGTCGTGATGGCCTGCTTTAGTTTTTGGATCCCTGTACCTTTTTTGTTGCTAACTTCATAGAGGGCAACAATTTGAGGAAACTGTTGCTTTAGGTCTGACAAGGGCAAATCGGCATCGCGTTCGTCTGTCCAAGTGGCAACTAAAATTACAGGAGATTCAGGAGCATTGGCGCGTATAGTTTTGAGCCAGTAGATCAGTTTGCCTTGTTCAAAACCAAGTCGGGCATTAAATGCTAAGAGAAACAACGAGCGGTTGGTGAGAAAAAACTGGTGGGTGGCATGGTAAATCTCTTGTCCACCAAAATCCCAAGTATTGAGAGTCATGGTAATATCTGTTTCTACAGGATGTGGCAGAGTCAGGGCCTTGATTTCGATGCCATGGGTAGAAGATTGCTGAACCTCAAACGTTTCACCTCGTAAAGCCCGGAGTAAAGATGTCTTGCCGACGCCACCCTCTCCCACCACGAGTAGTTTAGAAATCCATTGACGTTCGCCATCATCTTTCTGCTCTCGCAGGTAGGTCAAGATTGCTTGAGTTCCTTGCTTCACAATTTCAGGTGATGGCGATGCTAAATTAGCATTTCTGTACAATATAAGTCTTATCAGGTTAGTGAGTTGGCCCAGTTCTTTGGGGACTGTTGTCAATTGGTTTACGCTGAGATCAAGTTCCACCAGGTTAGTGAGTTGGCCCAGTTCTTTGGGGACTGTTGTCAATTGGTTTTCGTGGAGGTAAAGCGTTTTCAGGTTAGCGAGCTGACCCAATTCTTTGGGGATCATTGTCAATTGGTTTTCGTGGAGAACAAGCTCCGTCAGGTTAACGAGTTGGCCAATCGATGTTGGTAAGGTGTCTAATTTTAAAGATGACAAATCTAAAGTTGTTGCCCTTATTCGCAGTGCTCGTTCAATTCGTTGTTCTGCTTCAGCGCTCTGTGAATACATAAGAAGAGGGGAATCTAAGAGAATAGAGCCTGTCGTAATAAGAATTTAATAAAAGGAGAAGAAAAAATGCTTAGAATACGATTTCTCAAATCACCTAAAATCCAGGTGAGATCAGACTGTCTAAAAAGGTAAGCATTTCCTTATAAAATTCTTTACCTTTGTTTTGGCTTTCTGTTGCTGTTGCAGCGACTCGCAAGATCTCTACCAAAGACTCCTGTGCTGCTTCTAATATCAATTCCTGAAAAACTATCAAGCTATCTCTCTGTTGTGCTTGCACCAACGCCTCAATATACGCCTCCCGCCGCGCATTGCTAATCACCACTACCGGATACCCCAGCCGCAGCAACAATAAATTCATCAACAACCGTCCCGTTCGCCCATTTCCATCCCGAAACGGATGAATCCCTACAAACCGACAGTGAGCCTCTGCCGCATAATCAATCGGATGCATCTTCTGAGCCGCTGCTGAATTTAACCACTCAACAAACTCTGTCATCAGTTCTGATATCAGGTAGTGAGGCGGATAGGTATATCCCGTCCCAGCTGCCTTTACATCTAGCTGTCGATAACGCCCCGCTTCTGCTCGGTCAATTACCATAAATAACAGACTATGGATTTGTCGAATCTCCCACTCACCAATCTTGGTATCCTGCTGCGCTAGCGCCTCCACATAGTCAATCGCATCCCGATGCCCAACCACCTCCAAATGCTCAATCAGCGTTTTACCACCGACGGTAATGCCTTTTTCCAACACCAGCTGTGTTTCACTCTGGGTCAGGGTATTGCCCTCAATCGCATTAGAATTGTAAGTAAACCGCACATCAAACAGCTGCTTTAGCTCAGCGACTACTGCGGGCGGCAACGGACGAAAGCTATCGAGCCAGCCCTTGAGCTTATCTACCTGAGCATATTTCTCAGTCAAGGACATACCGTCAAAGTCCCCTAGCATCTGCAGGATCAACGTACCCACGTCCCAAATTTTTCGTACTTTGAGAGCAGCTATAAACCGGTCATAGAGGCGAGACGTATTACAGACAGACACAGCAGGAACGATGGCGTTGGATAGTGTCGTCATTGTACTCAGTGACTACGTTCGAGTTAGTTCTTTGTAAACCTGTGTTTAGATTCATATTCGCTTTCTCTGGCTCCGCCACTTACCTGTTTATCCTAAATCTGTCAGCAGCCCGGTGTAGTAATCCTCGTTAATCCTGTAAATCGCTAGCAATTGATCTACGCTTACAGTGACTCCATAAATCCCTGTAAGTCCCTACCATCCAACCGCATCTCCCTTACCATGTCCAAAGCTATCGTCATCGGCGGCAGCATCGCCGGTCTCCTCACCGCCCGAGTCCTCCTCGACCACTTTGACCAGGTCACTCTGCTCGAACGAGATCAGCTCCCCGATGGTCCCGAAGTGCGACCCGGTGTCCCCCAAGCTCAGCACGTTCATGCGCTCTTGCTCCATGGCTACCACCTAGTAGAGTCGCTGTTCCCTAACCTCACTGCCGACCTCACCGCCAAGGGAGCCCAACTCCTCGACTGGACAAACGACTGGAAATTTCTGACCACATGGGCCTGGATGCCCCAGCACCCATCTAACTTAAAGGGACTGATCTGCAGCCGCCTGCTGCTGGAATGGTACTTGCGATCGCAGCTCCTGCAACGGCCAGGGTTTAGTCTCCAAGATCAGACTCGGGCTCAGTCTTTGATTTGCGATCAGGGTCGCGTTACCGGCGTCGTGATTAACCAGAAACCCAGCGGTACCACCACTCTTCAGGCGGACCTGGTAGTAGATGCCTCCGGTCGCCGTTCTCAGCTGCCAGACTGGCTAAGCGAGCTAGGCTATGGCTCTGTCGAAACCACAACGGTCAACTCATTTTTGGGCTATGCTTCCCGCTGGTATGAATATTCTCCAGAAGATGCCATTAAGGGAGTCATCATTGCCAGCAAGCCGGGGACTACTCGCCGAGGCGGTGTTATTTATCCAGTGGAAAACAACCGCTGTGTCATCACCCTCAGCGGCTTTGAAAAAGACTACCCCAGTAACCAAGAAGATGAATTTTTAGAATTCGCTAAAAGCCTGCGAGCCCCTGCCATTTACAATGCTATTCAAAAAGCAAAGCCGTTGTCGCCTATTTACTGCTATCGCAATACCGAAAACCGTTTGCGTCACTACGAAAAACTAACGGCGATGCCTGCGGGACTAGTTAGCCTGGGAGATGCGGTATGTTCGTTTAACCCTAGCTATGGCCAGGGTATGACCGTTGCCGGAATGGGAGCCATGTCGTTGGGAGACAGTTTACGCGGCGTGTCGAAAGAGAATTTGAGCAACAATTTTTCGCTACAGTTTCAGCGAAAGCTGGCCAAAGTCATAGAACTCCCCTGGATGATGGCTACTGGAGAAGATTTTCGTTGGGAGATGACCACTGGCGATCGCCCCGACTGGTTTACTCAGAAAATGCAGGGCTATTTTGACCGGGTGGTCCAGGCTGCTACTGCTGATGCTAAAATCCACAATGATTTTATTCAGGTGGCCCATATGGCCAAATCACCGGGTGTTTTGTTTCATCCCCGCACTGTTTGGAAGGCGCTCGCTCTCGGTTAGTCAATCAGCCAGTCTTTGATCAAAGCATTAACCTGTTCCGGTGCTTCCTGCTGCACCCAGTGAGAAACACCGGGCAGATAGTGAAGGGTGAAATCTGTTACCAAGGAGTCTGTCCCATAGGTTAAAAACTTGCTGAGGGCCACATCTTCTTCCCCCCAAATCATTAGGGTGGGAATCTCTAGGGGTGTTTCTAGAACTGCCTGTTGTTCTGGAGAGATCGGCTCAACAAAACGATAAAAATTAGCGCGATAGTAGTTGAGCATAGCGGTCAGGGCACCGGGCTGTTGGGCATTGCGTCGATACACATCCAGTACATCTTCTGAAAAGCGGCTTTTATCCACCGCGCTGGCTCGCAAAACTGTTACTAGTAGCTGGGCCTTGTTTAACCCCAGCAGCCATTCTGGTAACCAGGGAATCTGAAAATAGAGAATGTACCAAGACTTTAGGTACTGGGGAAACTTACGGGTACCACGAGAGAATAATAATGGATGGGGCAGATTCATGACGATTAGGCGCTCTAGCGATCGCACCTTTCTCAAGGCAAACATCCAGGCAATCGCCCCACCCCAATCGTGGGCTACCAGCATGGTTGAAGTCGCACCGCTAGCATCAATCAACCCAGCAATGTCCGCCACTAAGCAGTCCAAATCGTAGGCAGCCACCTCCTCAGGACGGCTAGAGCGACCATACCCGCGCAGATTAGGAGCCCATACCCGATAGCCGAGATCCGCCAGCAGCGGCAGCTGATATCGCCAGGAGTAAGAACTTTCCGGAAATCCATGCAGACAGAGGGCCAGCTTTGAACCGGTGCCACAGGTACTCACTTCAAAGGTAAGCCCGTTGGCTGTAATAAACTCAGTTGTAATAGTGGGGGCAGCAGACATAGTAGAGCGCGCTGATTCTAAAAAAAGATATTTGACCAATGGTCTCGACCAAATTGGGCCGAGACATCACCGATTTAACCTAGCGGCCCCTTCAATGATACTAATGGGCTGTACAAACTTATCAGCAAGCAACCAGGTTGAATCAATTCCGCCTTACTCATTGACATTTACCCCAGGACCTTTCATGCTCACGTCTACTAAAGAACTGCTAGAAAACGCCCAAAAACAGTCCTACGCCATCGGGGCTTTTAATTTATATAATCTCGAAGGTGTTAAAGCTGTTGTCAATGCAGCTGAGGCCGACAATAGTCCTGCTATTATCCAAATTTTGCCCAATATTTTAGAATACGGAGGCGTACCCCTAGTTAAACTTTTTATCGAAGCAGCAGACTTGGCAACGGTGCCAATGTCAGTTCACTTAGACCATTGTGACGATCCTGACATTATCAAGACCGCTTTAGAGGCCGGGGTGCAATCCGTCTTAGCAGACGGCTCTAAATTTTCATTACAAGAAAATCTCGCTTTCACCCGTGAGATGACCATTCTAGCCCATGCAAAAGGGGCTACTGTGGAAGCAGAAATTGGTAGAATTAGCGGTACTGAGGATGGCATGACGGTGGCCGAAAAAGAGGCAAAAATGACCGACCCTGACCAGGCAAAAAGATTTGTAGCCCAATCAGGTGTGGATTTTCTTGCTGTTACCATTGGTAATGTTCATGGTCAATATCATAGTGAACCCCGGTTAGATTTTGACCGTCTAGCCAAGATTCGTCAGAGACTCGACATTCCTTTGGTATTACACGGTGCATCCGGTTTACCTGCTCTCATGATTCAGCACTCGATTGAATTAGGAGTTAGCAAGTTTAATGTAAACACTGAAGTACGACAAAAATATCTTCAATTTTGGCGAGAGTATGGAAAGACAAACTCTCAAAGAGATCTCTTAGATTGTCAAAAAGCATCAACGGGTGCCATGCAAGAAATTGTTGCTCAAAAAATCAGGTTGTTTGGTAGTGCTGGCAAAGCTCATGAGAATTGAACCCTATAATCCACAATACCTTGATGCTATTGTTAATCTTTCATTACAGGCCTGGGCTCCGGTTTTTGATTCGATTCAGAAAGTGATGAACGCTGATGTTTACCAGGCCTTTTATCCTGATACTTGGTTAGTGAGTCAGCAAAAGGCGGTAGAGGATGTGTGTGCTGCAGAGGATAT
Organism: Cyanobacteria bacterium P01_H01_bin.105; assembly: GCA_039178155.1. GTDB lineage: Bacteria > Cyanobacteriota > Cyanobacteriia > Phormidesmidales > Phormidesmidaceae > Leptothoe. The sequence continues at coordinate 6,720 of JBCDFI010000075.1, read as the reverse complement.
CCAGGTGTGGGTAGCGAACTGGCAAGACAGTTCTGATGCGACCAGCACTATAGTCGGGTTTGTTGCAGTCAAATTTGATGCTGAGTCCAGCATGGGTGAAATCTATATGATCGCCGTCAATCCAGAGTTTCAAGGACGTGGTATTGGCAGTGAACTGATTGCATTTGCCCTAGACCGGATGAAAGAGGCTGGTATGGTTATTGCCATGGTTGAGACAGGGGGAGATCCTGGACATACTCCTGCACGTCATACTTATGAGAAGGCAGGGTTTGAGTTGTTGCCCATTGCCAGATACTTTAAGCACCTCTAGGTGTAGTAAAAATCTAGAGGTTTCAGTTAAACCAGAGAGACAAGATGACCATAGAGGAAAATCGTTTCGGTTAACCAGCTATACCAGCTGAAGCCTGGTTACTAAAGCTTTTGAGACTATGATTTATGTTGATTAGAGACGTCAGCATATGGCTGTTTCTGTACCGATAAATCTAATTCCTTAGCAATGAGGAGCAAACATCCCAAACCCAAAACACCGCTCAGGGCAAATACTCCGCGATAGCCAACGGCGTCTGCTAAAACACCGCTGACCGCAGCCGATAGCACGCTACCGATACTGATTAGCGATGTCTGTAATGTATAGTCAGTCCCGGCCATCTCCCGTCGGCTTCTATCCATCATGATGGTAAAAGCTGTTGTGCCCACCATCCCCAAGGAGAAAAAGGCAAAGCTAACGATGCTATACAAAACAGGTCGTTGCGTAAATCCAAATGTGGGTAAAACGTAAAATAGAATGCCAACTAATGCGATCGCACTTGCCGTCAGCAGCGTTCCCTTCCGCCCCAGTTTACCAATCAGCACACCAGCAGATAAAGTCCCCACGATACTCATCCCTGTACCAAAAACACCCAGCAAAGAACCAATATCCGCCATCGATAGCCCAGCATCCACCAGCAGCGGTGTGAACATCGTCGCCGACAGATTATGGGCCGCTGCATAGAGCCCTAGTACCAGTAGCCATATGCCCATGTTAGGTCGCTGCACAAACTTTAGAAAAATCTTGACATAGCTCCGTGGGCCGATTGCACTGGATACAGTCTCACGACGCGGTTCGCGATAGACCAAGACTGGAATGAGAGTAACAACCATCACAGCCGCTAAACTCAACAGGCTGGTTCTCCAACCCCAGCGGCTCAGCAAAATCAGCATGCCACCGCCGCCGATCATACGACCAAGAGCACCGCTGATGCCTTGCACCGCGTTGCCAATACCCCGCTCCTGGGGCTCTAACAATCTTACGGCTAGGGCATCAGTGGCAATGTCTTGGCTAGCGCAACCTGTGCCGATCAGGGCTAGACCCAATAGGATCAGTGGCAGCTGAGTTTCTAAATCGAGTAAGCTACATACTACAGTAATAGCCACCACCCAAAGCTGAAAAAAGATAATCCAAAAGCGATAGTGACCCCAGCGAGTGTAGCTATAGCGGTCGATCAGCGGTGACCAGAGAAACTTGAAGGTGATGGCAATGGTGACAAGGGGCAAGAGCCCAATGGCTTCTAGGGACATGCCCTGCTGGCGCAGGAGTATCGGCAGTGCCTGGAATAGAAACCAAAAGGGCATAAATTGAGACAGGTAGAGACTGCCCAGGAGAGTAAATTTTTGAAGCGTTTTTGAAGGCACACTCTTATACTCCTAGTTGGACTCCTTGATTTCTCCTACTCACGTCCATCAAAACTGAAATGAAATAGATCCAACAACAGTAAACGGATCGCCTGGTTCAATCCCTCGCGTTCTCGAAATCGGAATGCCCTGAATATAATCAATATCAAAGAGATTTTTAAAATTTAGCGCTAGTTTCCAATCTTCTTGGGCATAGGATATGGCTGCATCGGTGGTGAAATAGTCATCTAACCGAAAGCTGTTGGCCAAATCGCCAGAACGTTCTCCTACGTAGTTAAACCCGAGACCCAATCCCAAGCCCTCTAGAACTCCGGTTTGAAAGGTATAGGTGGTCCATAAACCAGCGCTGTGTTCAGGAATGCCCACAAGACCGTTACCCTCAGAAAACTGGTTGTCTTCGGTGATTCTGGCATCGGTATAGGCGTAGTTGGCAATTAGGTTCCAACCGGACAAAATCTCACCGGCTATGTCTAGCTCTATACCCTGACTGCGCTGTTCTCCGGTTGCGATCGCAGCATTCAAAAATGCAGGTGCATTGGGATCTGGCGTTGCCACATTGCGCTTAGTAATATCAAAATAGGCCAGCGTAGCAATCAATCGCCGATCCCACAGTTCTGTTTTTAAGCCAATTTCATAGCCTTCTCCTTCTTCCGGTTCAATAAAATCTCCAGCAATATCCGTAGAGCCGCTGGGAACAAACGACCGGGAATAGCTGCCATAGATCGCCAGCTCAGGAACAGGCTGATACACCAGCCCCAGTCGTGGCGTAAAATCATCCACAGTCTGACTAACAGAACGACCCGTTGGATCAAACAGTGACTGACCGTTCGTGAGATCTTGATCTACGCTCTCATAGCGAATCCCGGCGACTAACTTAAGGGCATCAGAAAAATCAATCTGATCTTGTAAAAACACACCAAACCGCGTGGTATCGACATCCTGTATCCTGGCTGCAGCTGAAAATTCGTCGAATGAGCGCCGCTGGGCAAAGCCATATACCGGGTCAAAAATATTGAGCGGAGCTAGAGTTGCGGGAATCGGTGGATCGATCAGAGCAACAATGTTGGCGCGACTGTAACTGTAGTCCACCCCAAATAGCAAAGTATGGTCAATGCTGCCCGTCTCAAACTTGCCCACCAGGTCGGTTTGTACCCCCGCATAGTCCTGATACCACTCGGTCGCGCTATTGAGTCGGGCCACGAAACCAGTCGCTTCATCAAAGACAAGGGGAAAAAAGGCATTGGAATCGTAATTTTGACTACTGTAGCGAAAGGCATTGCGCACAGACCAGTTGTCGCTAAACTGATGATTTAGCTCGTAACCCGTACTAAAGAAACTGCGCTCCACCACATCGTCGAGTTCGCCCACCACTCGGTCTTGGGGCACATCGATGACGCCATCGCCAAGGGCTAGCAGGCCAGTGTCAAAGGGACGTTCGTCGGTGAGATACTCTAGATCAACAGTGAGGTCGGTGTTGTCACTAATGTCCCAAGTCACCACCGGCGCAACAAACTCTCGATCAATCTCCTGGTCAAAACCTCGAAAGCCATCGTCCCGTTCCAGCAGGAAATTCAACCGATATCGAACATTCGACGCTGCCTGCTCAGAAATATCTATCTGAGGTCGAAAGAAGCTACGGCTACCCACCTGTAGCTCAAGATTGTACATCGGCTCTGCTGTGGGGCGCTTGGTTACTAGGTTAATGACCCCACCGGGCTGAATTTCACCATAGAGAATCGATGCTGGTCCCTTGAGCACCTCAATCTGCTCCAGATTCGCCACCTCGGGCAGAGCCAATATGCTTGATAACGGATCTCCCCCAGCCACATTAAACCCGTTGCGCAGCACCCGTGCGCCCTGAAAACCCCGCAGGCTAAACTCAACGCCTGCACCTTCGCCATTGTCAGCCACTACACCGCTAACATTTTCTAGGGCTTCATCTAGATCACTCACCTGCCGGTCGTCCAACACCTGCTCAGGGATCACCTGCACCGCCTGGGGAATATCTAGTAGCCGTGTATCGGTGCGGGTAGCGGTATTAGAACGGGGAGCAAAATAGTCGCTGCCGAGGGTTTCGCCCGTGACCACCAGACGTAGTGGGTTGGTCTCGGCTGGGGTAACGGTGAGAATAAGAGTGCGCTCTTGCCGCTCCACCATGCCTACCGGCGCTCCAGCTTCACCCACCACGATGATTCGAATAGTATTGTCATCCAGAGGCTGCACCGAAACCTGAGCAATCCCCGCTGTCACATTCAACTGTTCAAAGCCTTCACTTAGCTGAGCGTTGGGAATATCAGCAATCCAGCTCGCCCCATCTTGGGATGGCAATACGTCTAGCTCACCACCGTCTGCTAAGACCAGGACAATTTCCACCCCCGTTTCAGTTGGACTAACCCTGACTTCGTCTACCTGCACCACTGCCGCGCGCACAGGTGCAGCCACCACCACCGCGATGACGCTGCCCCAAGCCATACCGTCTATCGTTCTCACTTTCCCCACACTCCAAGGCATAATTGAGAAACATACGCAATAGTACTGACACAATTCAACTCCGAAACGGAGTTTATTTCACCCCAAGCCGGAGCTTTGTTTCTAATCAAGAGGTTAAAGAGCCTGTCGTTGGTTTCTGTAGCCTTTAGGAGAAAAGCCAAACTTACGCTTAAAGGCTGCCGAAAACTGACTCGGATTTGCATAACCTACCGTTTGAGCAATCTGCGCCACCTTGAGAGTACGGGTATCCAAAAGTTGTTTGGCCCGCTCCATACGATAGTCATACAGACAGCCAAATACAGTGGTGCCAAAAATCTGACGAAAGCCTCGTTTGAGCTTAAAGTCATTAATGCCCACCTGTCTTGCTAGCTCCATGAGAGAGGGAGGGTGTTCAATATCTGTCAACAGAATGTGTCTGGCCTGGTAAAGACGATGAATATCATCTGATTTTAGAGTGATTTTGTGATCGTCAGCCACCTCCGGCTGCCTCATTTGCTCCAACTTAAGAGCCAGCAGCTCTAGAGTTTTACTTTCTAAATAGAGCTGTCTCACATTCCCCTGATAGGGACAGGTCAAAATCTGTTGCACGGCAGCTAACATACTGGGCGTTGTCCAGCCAACGGTGCCTAAAATTTCTACTTGGGGTGTTTGGACCGCAATTGTTTTGCCCAGGGCCTCGCGTTCTAATGTCTCTGGTATCAGCTCACTTAGCCAATCAGGTGCGACATTGATGGTCAGTACAGAGATTGGATGCTGGGCCGAATAGTCAGTCACAAATCCCATATCGCCTTGGGAAAGGCTTAAAAAGTTTTGACTCGGCCCAGCACACTGCACCGCTGACGTATGGCGATACTGCCCTTGAAATTCACCCATCATGCAAAAACTCAGCTGTAGGGCTGAATAGTCCTGAACCGTTTGTACAACCCTGAGATTCTCGTGCAGCTCTAGCTGACTGATGGATAGTTCTAAGCCCTTTCGCAAATGAATATAGCGATACATCAATCGACCAAACGGTTTCTCCAAGGTATAGACTGATTCCAAAGGATTAGACTGACAGGCAGCCCCGGTCTGCTGCTGTGCTTCAGCAAACATTTCACTCACATTACTGGTTGAAAATGTCAGGGCGAGATCGGCCATAGCCTGCCAGTACAAATGCTAATAGTTTTCATTTACATGCTTATTTTATAGGAAGTTATGCTCATAGGAATTATGCAGACCCCATCTGTCGTATAATCCTCCTTGAAGGGGAGTAGCTCTCGGTTTAACCGAACCCTCTGAATCAACATACTGGTGATGAGCCTGGTTCAGAGGATGATATAGTTTTTTGCTATTCATCAGCGAGACCTTCACTAAATCTGCTGACGCAGGTTTGGTGAAGTCTTATGCCTCATCAAATTCGCGTCAGAACCCGTCGCAATCTGAGGAATTTGAAAGGATGTTAGCTGCATTTACTGCCAGTCTGTTATTAATTACTATCTCTGAGCTGGGTGATAAGACCTTTTTTATTGCGGCTATTTTAGCGATGCGTCATCGTCGTCGCTGGGTATTTGCAGGGGCGGTTGGGGCTTTGGCCCTCATGACAATACTCTCCGTTTTAGTTGGGCAGGCGGCAACGCTGTTACCCGACTCGGTGGTTAAATGGGCTGAGGTTTGTTTATTTATTGTTTTTGGTATTCGGCTGCTATATCAGGCTAGCCAGATGACAACAACAGGAGACGAGGAGAAAGATGCGGCTGAGGCCGTGGATAGAGCAGAGAAAAGCAAGAGAAAACTGAAAGAGACTCCCTTGGCAATTATGACCGAGACCTTTGGGCTAGTCTTTGTGGCGGAGTGGGGCGATCGCACCCAAATTGCTACTATTGCTCTAGCGGCGGCACACCCACCGTTAGGAGTAGTCAGTGGGGCGATTCTTGGCCATGCTATCTGTGCAGCCATTGCTACTAACTGTGGTCGCTGGCTCTGTGGCCGGGTTTCAGAACGTACCCTGATGGCATTAGGGGGAGGGCTGTTTTTGCTGTTTGGAGTATTTGCGATCGCATAATCACAGATAGCTGCTTAAGGCTCTGCCAATTGCCATAAACGTTTGATAGCTATCAAAATGCAGCTCTCTGGCCATCAATATTAAGATACGTGTTCAGTGTGTTCAGTATTTTTGCGTAACGATACTGCGAAACTAAACCGATTTTGACGTTGTAGAAGCATAGATATATGGCCTCAATATATTGGTAACTGTGTTTGGCGATCGATTTTTATTTTCCATACCCAGGTTTTCGACGCTAACGCGTTCCTTTGTTGGTGGGATGAGCTTGAGTGTCAGAATATTGATGAGTCTGAGTGTGATTTTGCTCACTAGTCAATTCGCCCAAGCTCAAGAGTCTTCCAAGGTCAGACAGCTTCGAGAAACGCGTATGTGTCGCGGGTGTAACCTAGGTCAGGCCAATTTACAGCGCGCCTACTTGCAGAGAGCTAATTTACAAGATGCCGATTTAGAAGGAGCCGATCTGCGTGGGGCAGACCTGCGAAGGGCTAACTTAGTCAATGCCAATTTGCTCAATGCTG
>JBCDFI010000074.1:0-14437 GCA_039178155.1 Cyanobacteria bacterium P01_H01_bin.105 | reverse complement strand
CTAAGTACAGAAAGAAGTAACGGCAGTAGGAATAGGATGTTCTATAGTTAGAATATCTACTTTGAAAAATGTTTTCTTGCCATCATACGTTGTTCGCCTAGTTGCGACATACTCAGTGCAGATAGCGTTACGGATTATGTTAGATATTGAATTTTTTAGTCGCGATAAACAGCCAATGTGTCGGGTAGAAGTTGCTGATGCATTTTTGCTATGGCTGGCTCGGACCGATTTTGCCCGTATTGGAGAAGAAACCGCTACGGATTTATCTATCAATGGCGAACAGTTGACATTACCGTTGGTACAGCTGGCTCCATCCATCCGAAAAACCTTTGTGGATTTTTTTACAGAATCTGTAGTGACTCACAGTAAACAAATTCTCTTACAGCTAGAGCAAGACAGTTTACAGTTAGAGCTTGTGTATCGACTCAAGAAACTGATTGAGCTTTTAGATTGTTTAAAGAACGAAGATTATCAATACTTGCAACGGGTTTAATCGCTTTAAAGGGGTTTGATTGCTTTGACACGATGGTTGATTAGGATACAACGGGCAGAAAGCTTTAGATCTAGATCAATACCCTGGGCCGCTTTAATAGCTGTATTTTTTTCGTCGTAGATTTATATTAATGCCGACGCAATATCTCTATAGAATGCCTCTATCCTTCAAGCTATAGATGATTACGCAGCGATGGTACATCCGGAGAATCGACTGGTGATCGTGGAGTTCTATGTACGTAGAGTCAGCGTGAACACCTAGGAGTTTGTCCATGTACGTAATTACAAATCGAATTTTGCAACCATCTGCCGCCCCAGAAGAACGCTTTGGCGCGACATTTAACCGAATGGGTCCCAATGAGCTGAGACTGGCTGAAGCTCAAAAGGTCGGTGATAGCTGGCAGGTTGATATTTTAGACGACCGTACTACGTATAACGGGCAAGAAATGTGGGCTAGCGAAGCCGCATTTATAAAGTCGCAAAAGCGGATGCGGCAAAACCAGACCAATGCACTCTTTTTTGTCCATGGGTTTAATACAAACTTTGGTGATGCGTTAGAGAGTGCGTATCGTATAGAGCAGTTATACAACCTTGAAGTGATCTTATTCACATGGCCGTCTAACGGTGGTGGTGCTATAGAAGGGCTATCTAGCTATCAGGATGATAAGCGAGATGCGGCACTGTCTATTGGTGCTCTGGATCGATGCTTTGAGAAACTGGCAGACTATTTTATGAAGTATGCGGATCAAACCTGCAAACGTAAGTTTAGCTTGGCAATGCACAGCATGGGAAATTATCTTTTCAAGCGTCTGTTGTCATCTTCAATTTATCAGGGAGAAACCCTTTTATTTAACAACATCGTGATGCTAGCAGCCGATGTTAATAACGATGGCCATGCAGAATGGGTTGATCGGATTCGTTTTCGCAATAGATTATTTATCACTATCAATGAAGATGACGGAGCCTTATTAGCTTCTAAAGCTCTAGCTGGTGAAGAGCAAAAAGCCCGTTTAGGTCATTGGGCAAAAAACTTGAGCGCGCGTAATGCTGCCTACTTGGATTTTACGGATGCTGCAAATATTATGGCGCACCACAATTACTTTACAGATGATAGTGCGCTGCGTAATGAGAGAATCCGAGAATTTTTCTCACGTGCATTTAATGGTCTCAAGGCAGAACGAGGATTGATGTTTGATGCCGGTATTGGAGCTTATCGGGTGTTGTAACGTCTTAGAAAGCAGCAACGCCTGATATTTTAATAAACCAGCTTTAGAGTTTATGGTTGCTGCTCGGTTGAATTTTGGGTGAACTGGACAGGTGCAGCAATATCTACAACGGATAGATATAGAAAACCAATCCCTAAGCTGATACAGCTGAGAAAGAGCCAGGGCCATTTGATGTGGCCCTGGCTGAGCGTAGGTTCTTGAGGATGTTTCATGAGTCAGTGCGTGTAAAAATAGTGCGTGATGGTATAAAGAGGCACGTCTACTTGTTTTAAGGTGCCCCTTTTTAGGACTATTCTCACTATTTGTTGTCTGTGTTATCCGAGATTACTCTGAGACATCTTAGTCGGTTAATCACAGCAGCTAACTCGTAGCGACGAAATTTGCTGAGATCCGCCCTGGGATATGGCGTTAGAGCGTCAAAGTTTTGTCGATCTAACCAGTTCATAATGTCGTCTAGAAGATCTGATAGGAAGTGGGAGCGATTTTGTTGTTGCCACGTGAGGATGGCGTAGGCGATGGCTCTAACCTGGTCGGCTTCTATCAACTGTTCAATGCCTCGTAGATCAATGTCTTCTAGACCAATGGTGAGAGTGTTGACACGTTGGGTCCTGACTTTGGCAGGTTTACGACCGGTATTAAACTGAGGTAGCTGAATGTGTCGCTGGGTGATGACACCAAAGTAGTCACCACCTTCTCCCTGACGTTTACTAGGATGTGCAGTAGCAATCGCTTTGGCTTGGGCCGTGACATCGTATGCTCGGTAGCTATCTAAGGCAATTACATGGTCGGCGACTTCAAAGTAGTCGCCGCTGCCGCCCATAACCATAACCGTGGAAACACCGTGATCGGTATACAGCTGTCGTACTTTGTCGATAAACGGAGTGATGGGTTCTTTTTCTTTCGCGATCAGGGTCTGCATATTGAGATCGCGAATCATCAAATTTGTTGCTGCTGTATCCTCATCAATAAGTAATACCTGAGCCCCGACCTCAATTGTCTCTAGAATAGCTGCTGCCTGAGACGTGCTACCGCTGGCATTGGCGGTGCTAAATTCTTTAGTTGACACTCCCTGGGGCAAGCGATCAATAAAGGGTGAAATATCTACGCCAGTGACACTACGCCCATCCTCTGCTCGGACTTTTACCGTTGTCTCATCGGCGACCACCTGTTCACGCCCATCGCCAGGGATATGGTTGTAAACCCCATGAGCAATCGCCTTAAGCACCGTCGATTTACCATGGTAGCCGCCACCGACAATCAACGTTACTCCTTGGGGAATGCCCAAGCCTGCAATGGGGCCAGCATGGGGTGCTTGTAAGGTAATCTCCAGAGACCTGGGCGATCTAAAGGGAATTGCTGTGGGTAAAGGGTGCGAATCGACACCGCTACGCCGTGGCAAAATCGAACCATTAGCGATAAATGCCACCAGGTTTTGCCCTGATAGCTGCTGTCTCAAAGCATTTGCATCTTCAACAGTAGCGATATGCTGCTCCAAGGCCTTGCACCATTGTGGCTGATAGTGCAGGGCTGAGATCACTAGCTTAGGTAAATCCTGAGTCAGTAAACATCTAGCAGCGTGCCCCGCTATTCGCCGTCCAAAAGCCGGTAACCCTACGCCTATCCGCAGCTCTATGCCTTCGGATGTGACCTGCACAGCCGTGCGAGATAAAACAGCTTGACTAGTCGGGGCAATAATCAGACAACCGCTTTTGCCTGACCCCCGCTGCTGCTGAATGGTTGGAATGAGTTTGTAGATCTGTCGGTGCAAGAAATCAGCCAGTACAGCTTGGCGAATTGGGGTGTTCCAGTAGCTTTGAGGCCACTGACTGTGGTTGTGCCAAGTCCAAACCTTGACCCTGCTGGGGGCCGCAAAGGGATCTGCTTGAATATGGGCCAGGGTGAGGTCAAAATCAGGGTAAGCATAGCGACCCTTAAGGCTTTTGTAAGCAGAGTAGCTGTGACCATCCAACTGCTGTAACTGCTCCTCAAGAACAGCATGGGATGTCATGTCCCTTAGTGTGTCTAATGTTTTGTTTCGCATTCCATCTGTAATTTGACCTATATTCCCCCAAAGAGGATGATGCACAGCCCTCTGAATTTCTAATGTGTGTATGAGTCTAGCTTTATAGGTGCTTCACTTCCTAGGTGCTGTATAAGTCCGGTGATCGCAGCAATAGAGTTCATTGTGACTGCAATCACATGGCCATGTGTTGAACGTCATGCGCTGGGTCTAGAGATGTCACTTAGCTAGATCTGAAATTCATGAATACTAAACACATAAGAGGTGTAACCACGTATCCCATGGCTTATCTGTCAGTCCGCCCCCGCTGCCCGAAATTCATCAAGTCTACCCTCGTTTTACTGGGTGCTACGTTCCTGAGTAGCTTAGCGCCTGTCAATGCCCTAGCTAACCCTAGTTTTGTTGCTCCATTGGCGGATGGTGTTTACCGTTACACTGAGCGACCGAGTGAACAATCAGCGGCTCAACTGGGTTCGGTTCATATGGTGTTCGAAGTGACAGGTGGTCGTACCGTTGGTGCGTTTTATATGCCCAGTTCTTCATTTGACTGTTTCTACGGTGACATTTCCTCGACACGCCTGGATTTGACAGTAATTGATAGCTATGAGCAGACCAAACATCCTTATGCTATTGCTGTGCAGGCACAGTCAACCCTAGCAGCAGGAAATGCAGGGGCTGAATTTAGCATTAGTGGATTTACCCCCGCAGCGGATCTGTCAGAACTCGATGAGAATATTTTAGAGACCTGTCAGGCTGTCCAAGCTGATGTTATTTAATGGCTTACAGCGCTTAGATTTATTCACGAGCCGCGATTAAACGTCGTCTAAAAATCTTCCCCTAAAGTCTGTTCAAGACAATCTATTGCTTTAAGGTTTCGTTAGAATTTTCCAACCTAATTTTTACTATTGGCAAAATATTAGGATTTATCAATGTAGAGGGTAGCGGACTATCTTTAGTGCGGTTCTTTTACGTAGAGAGAAAATAATCGGCGTTGCGGATTCTCAATACGATTGCATCTATAAGGTTTTGGTCTAGCTTAGTGCTGCTGGATGGGTTTATTCCCTAAATCAGCAATCGTAAATCAGCTGTCTGGGCAGATTATGCCCGAACGGCCTCCTGCTAGATGCAAGTAGACACAGGCAAGTGAGCGATTTCTTTATCAAGTTTTTATTCATTCTGGGTGGATATGGAGATTCGGTCTCTGTTTATTTATATTCCTATAATTTTTTTTATCCTTCGGGCAAACTGAAACCATATCTGTTGTCTACGAGGTTATACGGTTTACCCCACTTACTCAACTTCGGCTCTCCAGGCTGTCGAGATGACTCGAAGATGGGTATATTTTTATTACATAGTTAAAAAACTTAATGTCTAAAGTAACCTTGGTTAACACCAGGTTGCTCCAGTTCTTTTATAGGTTTCGGCTCCATACCCTGGCAGAGGTCCACAAAACATGTTTGAACATTTCACCAATGCGGCAATTGCGGTGATCATGCAAGCCCAGGAAGAGGCAAGACGCCTGGGCCATAATTTCGTTGGTAGTGAGCAGCTGCTACTCGGGATTGTCAAGGAAGGCTCTAGCATTGCGGCTCGAGTGCTCAGTGATTTTGGAGTCAACCTGGCTAATTCTCGTGCTGAAGTAGAGTCAATTATTGGACGTGGGTCTGGCAACGGTCCGACGGAAATCCCGTTTACGCCTAAGGTTAAGCAAGTCTTTGAGCAAGCATTTCAAGAGGCGCGTAAGCTGGATCATCCCTACATTGAGCCCGAACACTTGTTGCTAAGTCTGACTCAGAACGTAGAAAGTGTTGCCTATCGGGTGCTCAACAATCTGGGGGTAGATCCGACCCAGGTCCGTACTCAGCTGATTCGTACCATCGGTGAGGTGTCGGCTGTACCAGCAGGTGGGCGGTCTCGAGAGGGTGAGCGCTCTGATCAGCCATCTAAACGTAGCGGTGTTTTGGCTGAGTTTAGTACCGATCTGACAGAGCTGGCAGCGGCTGGCAAACTTGACCCGGTGATTGGCCGCTCTGAGGAAATTGAGCGGGTTGTACAAATCTTGGGTCGACGAACTAAGAATAACCCTGTTCTGGTGGGTGAACCAGGTGTGGGTAAAACTGCGATCGCAGAAGGTTTGGCCCAGCGCATTGTTAATCAAGACGTGCCCGAGGCCCTGTTTGACCGCCGCGTTATCAGCCTGGATCTGGCAATGCTAGTGTCTGGTACCCGTTTCCGTGGTGACTTTGAAGAGCGTCTCAACCAGGTGATGTCTGAGGTGCGTGAGGCCCAGGACATTATTTTAGTCATTGATGAAATTCATACCCTAGTGGGTGCTGGCTCTTTAGAAGGCAGTATGGACGCTGCGAATCTGCTAAAGCCTGCCCTAGCCAGAGGTGAGCTACAGTGCATCGGTGCCACTACCCTAGAGGAGTATCGTAAGTACATCGAAAAAGATGCGGCCCTTGAGCGGCGTTTCCAGCGGGTTACTATAGCGCCTCCGTCCGTAGAAGATACCCTGGCAATTTTGGGGGGTCTGCGGGGCCGTTATGAACAGTTCCATCGTCTGACGATTACAGATGCGGCCCTTGAGGCGGCAGCTACCCTGTCCGATCGCTATATCAACGATCGTCACTTGCCTGATAAAGCCATTGACCTGATCGATGAAGCAGGTTCGCGGGTCCGGCTACGCTACTCACAAAAAATTCCGGCCGGCGATAAGCGTACAGAGCTGCGTCAGGTACAGGTTCAAATTATGGAGCGTTTGGAAAGCCAGTCATTTACTGATGTCGCGGCCCTAAGGGGGCAGGAACAGGGACTCTTAGCAGAGCTTCTCCCCAACGGTACGCCCCATCCAGAAGTGACCGATGAAGACATTGCCGACATCGTAGCCTCTTGGACTGGAGTTCCCGTCAGTCGTTTGACCGAGTCAGAATCCGCCATGATTCTGCACCTGGAAGATACGCTACACGAGCGGGTTGTGGGCCAGCATGAAGCCGTTGAAGCCGTTTCTAAGGCGATACGCCGTTCTCGCGTGGGCATGCGTAATCCTAACCGACCCATTGCTAGCCTGATTTTCTCCGGTCCAACAGGTGTCGGTAAAACTGAGCTGGCCAAGGCGCTCGCAGCGGCAGTCTTTGGAGCCGAAGACGCCATGATCCGGGTTGACATGTCGGAATTTATGGAGCCCCAGTCGGTATCTAAACTGATCGGCTCTCCTCCGGGATATGTCGGCTATGACGAAGGCGGACAGCTGACTGAAGCAGTACGTCGCAAGCCTTACACCGTTATCTTGCTAGACGAAATTGAAAAGGCTCACCCTGATGTCTTTAATATTTTGCTACAGCTACTAGATGACGGGCATCTGAGCGATGCTAAGGGGCGCAAGGTAAGCTTTAAGAATACCTTGATCATTATGACCTCAAATATTGGTTCGAAGGTGATTGAGAAAGGCGGCGGCGGTCTAGGCTTTGAGCTTAGCCTTGAAGATGAGACGACTTCCCGTTACAACAACATTCGCAACCTGGTGAATGAGGAAATGAAGCAGTTCTTCCGTCCTGAGTTGTTGAACCGCATTGACGAGATTATTGTCTTCCGTCAGCTCATCAAGTCTGAAGTGGCAGAGATTGCCGATATCTTGCTAACCCAGGTGACCGGACGGTTGGCAGAGCGCAACATCACCATCACCCTAACGGATACCTTTAAACAGCATCTGGTTAACGAAGGCTATGATCAGTCCTACGGAGCCCGTCCTATGCGCCGAGCCATTGCTCGTTTGATAGAAGACTATTTAGCTGAGGCCCTATTGGCTGGCACGATTACCGATGGTGATACAGCTGTCTTTGATCTAAACGACGATTCCCAAGTGGTGGTTAGCTCGGCGAAGCAGCCTGCACTGGTGGGAGCCAGAATCTAGAAGTCGATCGGTATTAACTCATTCAACAGCCCCTGATCTTTTGTGAGGTCAAGGGCTGTTTTTTATTTGGTTTGAACTGGTTTTTAGCTGGTTTTTAGCTGGTTTTTTATGGGCATTGATTCACAGTCCCTTATTTTTCCATGGCCTCAATCTGTCTTACGGCTGTTAATGCCGCATAGCTCACTCCGGCTGTTCCTTCTCCAGGATGTACACAGTCACCCACTAGCCACAGCTTAGGGATGGGGGTACGGGTAGCAAAGCCAAAGGGACCAAAGGTGGAGAGTCGCTGACCTATGCCGCCGACCATTCCTTGATGACGGGCAGTGTAACGTTCAAAAGTACGGGGTGTACCAGACTCGACATGGATGATGTTGTCTGGATTTAGGTCAAAAAATTGGTTGAGTTTTGCGATCGCACCCGCCTCATATTCAGCCTTTAAGGCAGCATAATCATGGCACTTTTGCCATGCCTGCACATTGGTAAACGAAGATGCCACAATAGTTGCCCGACCCTCAGGTGCCCGACCATCTCCCGGACGGCTGACTGATACAAATAAAGAGTTATTTTCTCCAATGGGACCGTCATAGTCATAGAGAAACTGTAAATGGGGAGGGCAATCTTTAGGAATGGCAGCTTGATCAACACCCAGATACACCACAAATGCTCCCGAAGAAGGGATAAGTTTATCCACTCGTCGCTGATAGCCTATGGGAGTTTGCTGGCCTAATAATGTTGTCAGGTTTTGCACCGTAACATTGGCTACTAGATGATCAGCCGGTTCTAGCCAAGTTTCCTGATTCTTTTGATGACGAACGCGAACAAAGCGGGGACGGTTATCCTCCAACAAAATCTGTTCAACCGTATGACCTAGAAAAACCTGACCGCCAAACTGTTTGATGGCCTTTACCAGCGCGTCACTCAGCACCTGCATACTTCCCTGCAGATGAAACAGCCCCTGGGGAGATTGAGAGACTCCAAGGGCTGTAGCTGCGTATAGCAACGCTGTCTCATCGGCACCTACCTGGGAATAAAGCTTCAGCTGAAGATCTAAAAATGTTTTGAGTCGTTGGTTATCACCAAGACCGTAGCCCTTTAGCAACTGCCCTACCGTAGAAAACGTATACGGAACTGTCAGCAGCGTATCTGGCCGTAGAGCATTAGTCAGTTGCCAGCCATCCCAGAGGTTACGCGGAGGGAGTACCGGCTGTCTTGACTGAAATCGCCAGCTATAGCTAAACAAATCACTTAGCTTTTGCCAAAAAGGTTCACTGCCTGGAAACTGTTGCTGACGCTCACTCTGCCAACGGTTTGGATCGCGCCAAACATTGATCGGAACAGTTTCCCCTGGCAAAAAAACTGCACAGGCCGGATCACACGGTTCAGCAGCAGGTAGCTCTAGTCCTAATTCTGAAAAAATCTGATGATGAATGCCACCGGGTTCTAGACCCGCAACCTGGGTTGCCCCCACGTCGAAAGTAAATCCTCTGCGCCGAAAGGTGGATGCGCAACCTCCAGGCACCATGGCCTGCTCAAAGACGCGAACGCGATAACCACGCTTAGCCAATAGGGCCGCAGCAGTAAGACCGCCAATACCAGCCCCAATTACAATCATGGTTGGCCGATCTTGGGACACTTTAAACTGCATTAAGGGAGGCATGTTTACATTTGTTAACCTACCTTAGTTTAACCGTCTGTGGCCGTGGCTATATGTCCAAATTTAGGAGACGACGCTGGTTATCAATGGCTAAAAAATGCAGCTGACCTGAAAACACGACAGTTAACGTGTTGTTTTGGGTATCGTCGATCACTAAAACAGTCTGATCGTCTACTTCAACATACTCTGCCTTGAGTATGCGACGGGGCTGCCTGTTTGGTTTGGGCAGTGTTCCATCAGACAAGATAACGCCTAGAGTTTTTGTCGCTTTAATCAGTAAAAAGATCGGCTCATTCTGATGAGCTTGATGGATGAGCGCTCTAGGGAGCCATAGGGCATCCCACATTAGGCAGAGCACCGTTTCGCCATAGGGCTTCTCTGTACTTTGATAAGTGCCTAACACATAGGAATCGTGCAGCGTATAAACCTGACTGAAATAGCCATAGGACTGACATTTGCTATGGTTCCAGGGGAGGCCTCCGGTCAAGATAGTCTCGCAGAGCCAGCTTGGCAATGTGGGTTGAGTGCTAGCGAATACCATGGTCAAAACATATGAGCTGAAAAAACGGCAATAAAATAAATCCCGTAAATCCCCCAGGTGACCTCAAAGATCATGATCACAAAGTCTATTTTTGGTTGAGCCGCGATTATATAGATAGCCAACGCGGTGTTTCAACTTAGCTAAACCCTATGCATAAGAAAAAATCCTATGAAGCACTTACTCATAGAATTATTCCTACTAACGTTATGAATCGAGCGTCTTCTTAATAAAGGTTTTTTGATGAGTTTTTCTTTCTTGATTGAAATAAAGACTCACGTATTTTGAATAGTTAAATAGTTATATTTATCAGCTTGCAGGTATCACAGATACGCTAAGAAGCATGCGATTGCATTTACTAAATAGTTTTAGGTGCTGAGGTAAAAGAAGATACCTAATTTTAATTATTCAAGATCTCTACTAAAGCAGCCTTAATAACAGCATCTCATAGCTGGTCTCTTGTCAGGTTTGATGAGGCCAGTTAAAAAACAGGAACACCCCTAAAAAATTGTAATTTTACTCATTAGCCTTTGTGACGTATCAATGTATGCATCGCTCATGAGCACCCCATACATCATGTTGGTGAACGGCTGCGCGAGTTTTTGGGGCTCCCAATAACGAGCGTCTGAGGTACGCCAATGGTATTGTTAATGCTGCCAAAACAAGTCAGATTAGAACCTTCAAATATCCTCAAACACAATTAGGATCATCGTACATGGCCAGAAAATACATCACCCATCAGCCTATGGCAAATTGCAAATAGGACAGTTAGATTCACGATTAGCAATACTCATATTTTTGGACTTCATAGAGACTCCGTGAAAATAATATATAAAGACAAGTGGTTCATTTTTAAAATTTGAGTTATGTTAAACACGTATACAGTTAATTATGAACGTTTAGTGCTGCAGAATGCTTATCTGCTGTAGTTCCTGAAAATTGTTAAGTTTTATACCTCTATGCTTGAGTACAGTCACCAGCAACCATTTCGAGTGAAGAACATGTTTTCTTCCAATGAGTTTTGATATGGATGTATGACTGATCAGCAATGGTTCGCTGGGCAGTTAAAGAAAGGCTAGAGATTTCTGCTCGGTGTTAAGACGCCAAACGCTAGTTCCGGACAATGTGTGCCCAAACAGATAGGGCCAGACCATTAGTAAACAGCAAACTTTGACTCAGTGTCGAATTAGTATTATGTTTACATCGACCTCGTTATCGCTGATTAAACTGATTTCATCAGTGTTTATCTGAACGGTTGATAGGTCACTGTTTCCCGAATGGTTGGTTAAGGCTAGATATTATTTGTGCCCTGTATTTAAGCTCACAAAACCTAAGTATTTCATTATACGTGTGGTCGAGACAATTAACGCCTGTAATAGACAGTAAGGAGTTCGCCGAAGGGCGTGAAGTATCTGTAGATACTTAGTTCTGCCATATTTCAGAGTGCTGTTTTCAAGGGTTGTGTCACCTATCCATATTCTTACTGCCTAGATGCTTTATCCCTACTTGAGGGAGAGTTTTGTATGTGGTTTTACATCTGTTGCAAGCGCTTATGTAATCGCTGAATCGTCCAGATGTTTGTATTTATCGTTGGCAGTAGTCATGAGAAAGTATTTTTCAACTGTCTTTATGGACACAACTAAAGGGATATTTTTGATCAAGCTAACCTTGATTTTTCTGGTATTGGGAGAATCCGTCAGCCGCAATGCCTTTGCTCAATCTAATTCTCCAGGTGAAGTATCTTTACCCTCTTTACCAGTTGACTCAAATTCATCGGAACTGTATACACCATCTGCGATTGATCCTTCAGTAGGAGAATCCTATATTCTCGGAGTAGGTGACTATTTGCGAGTCGATGTGTTTAATATTCCTGACTATAGTGGTGAGTTTCGAATATTGTCCAGTGGACATGTAAATGTACCCATAATAGGTGCTATCAATATCGAGGGACTGTCCCTCCAACAAGCCACAGTTCAGATTGAAAAAAGTCTTGAGCCCTACGTTCGGCGACCTGTGGTGACACTTAGTGTATTAGAGACTCGCCCCATTCAAATTGCAGTGTCAGGTGAAGTGCATCGACCAGGGTCCTATAGAATCTCATCGGAGACCAATGCGAACAGTGCAGCTGATATACCAACCCTGACTCAGGCTATTGAGTTAGCGGGTGGAATCACCCAGCTAGCCAATATTCGTCAAATTGAAGTGCAGCGTCATCTTCCTCGCTCATTTAGCAGCAGCGGATCTAGAAACGCTCTGATAGCCGATGCTCGTAGTAAACAAAACAAGACTCAAACGGTTTCGGTCAACCTTTGGAATCTCCTCAAAGAAGGAGATTTGAGTGAAGACTTACAACTGCAAGATGGCGATCGCATTATCATTCCTACCGCCAATAACCTCAATTCAGATGAGGTTTCTCAACTGGCCACTGCGAGCTTTTCTCCTGATGAAATCGCTGTTAATGTTGTCGGTGAGGTAGACTCTCCTGGAAATATCAGTGTGCCACCTAACACACCGCTTAATCAAGCGATACTGGCAGCCGGAGGATTTAATAATCGAGCCAGAAAAGCAACCGTAAGTCTCGTGCGACTAAATCTTAATGGAACAGTCTCACAGCGAGAGATCGAAGTTGACTTTTCCCAAGGAATTAATGAAGATACAAATCCAGCCTTGCGTCCCAATGACACGGTGATTGTCAAACGCTCTGGGTTGGCCCGTGCCGGAGATACTTTTGGGGCGGTCTTTTCACCCTTGAATTTCATCTTGCGCTTATTTGGCATATAGGCATTTTCAGGTTTTCTACCAGAAGAAACTATGGCTGACCGAAAGAATGATCCGAGCTAGAGGATATTTTATCTATCAGATTTTTCTGATTGTTTCATCCTGAGGATCGGCCAATAGTTAGAAGACAATATCTTCAATTCCTAGAATAAAGTTTGTCTGATCAAGCTTATTCTGTTCCCTCTAGATTGTTCCTAATTTAGTTTTGTGCTCATTTCTAGAGAGTAATTTTGATATGAAAATTGCTTTAGTTCACGATTACCTTACACAGAAAGGTGGAGCAGAACGGGTATTCGAACTTCTTTGTCGAAGATTTCCAGAGGCCGACATTTATACGTCGCTGTATAGCCCAAAAGATACCATTGATATTGGCAATCGCCCCGTTCATACCACCAAACTTCAGGCTATTCCAGGCGCAAGCCAGAATTTTAGACTACTCGCGCCTTTCTATTTTCCAGCTTTTGAAGCCTTAGATCTACAAAAATACGATCTGATTATTAGTAGCACTACAAGTTTTGCAAAATCAGTCATAAAACATCCGACTGCTTACCATATTTGTTTTTGTCACAACATTACCCGTTTTTTATGGGATACGCGCACATACATCGACCAGTACAAAAAGTACAAAGCTCTGTTGCCGGTTATTCAACCGATTTTCCAAAAACTTAGACAGGTTGATTTTGTACATGCACAAAAGCCAGATTTATATATTGCAAACTCGTCAATCGTGAAGGAACGTATTGAGCGAACGTACAATCAGCCTGCTATTACAGTCAACTATCCGATTGACACCAATCAGTTTGAGTTTTCTGATCAAAAAGATAACTTCTATCTGGTTTCGTCTCGATTGTTAGGCTATAAGCGTGTAGATGTTGTAGTCGAAGCATTTAATTGGTTAGGGTGGCCACTGATTATTACCGGAGATGGACCAGAAAGAGAGAGATTAGAATCAGTAGCATTACCTAATATCTCTTTTCTTGGTCATGTCAGTGATGAACAACGCAAGAGTCTGATGTCACGGGCAAAAGCGGTGATTGTAACAGCTTTAGAAGACTATGGGCTAGTACCTATTGAGGCAAATGTCAGCGGTACTCCTGTTGTTGCCTATGGAGCTGGTGGCGTATTAGATACACAGGTCCCCGGAAAGACGGGAGTCTTTTTCTATCGCCAGTCGCCAGAGGCGGTGCATCAAGCGCTTCTTAAGGCCGATAGTAATCGGTGGGATTACTATCAGATTCGAGACCATGTCCTCAGGAATTTTACAGAAGAGGTATTCTTCGAAAGAGTTCTGACGATTATTCAAGAGGCTTATGAGAGGCATCAAACCGATGCTGTAAGGTTATCTGCGTGATAGTGGAGGCAAAAATGCAGCCAGAAAATCTGATGATGAACAAGGACACAGAAAGATATGCGGACAACACAATTCTCCCCCAACGCAGATAAATCAGAGATTGGGTATGGTCAGCTTCTAAATATACTTTTGAGGCGCTTTGTATGGTTTGGAGGGGCTCTTGTTGGAACAGTGGGTATTGCGATCGCCTTAACCCTCAAAGAAGACCCTGTTTATCAAAGCTCAATGCAGTTATTAATTGAGCCTAACTACCGTCAGTCCGTTGACATTACCAATGGACAATCAGGAGGACGACGTTCATCTTCCTCGCAAACAGACTATGCGACCCAGCTAAATCTGATGCGTAGTAAGTCATTTGTTGAACAAACAGTTGAGCAAATGCAAACTGAGTATCCAGAACTCTGCGATGGCACAGCATCCTCATCTGACTGTGCCGATAGATTACACAATGCACTAACCCTTTCT
>JBCDFI010000073.1:0-14455 GCA_039178155.1 Cyanobacteria bacterium P01_H01_bin.105 | reverse complement strand
GGAGGTGTCATGATTGGGGCTCAATAGAAAGGGTATAGCTGCAGAAGGCGGGTTTTTCTTGTTCGATAATGCTGCGAAGAAGAGTCTCGTCTAGAGGGTAGTCTGCGGTCGGGCGTAGCCGAACATTAAAATGGTAGGGAATATTGCCGCTGAGGATAGTGGATTGGCCCATGACAGTGTGCCCTAACACATGGCCTCGACTAAAGTTCTCGTGGATGCCAATGGATTTTTGAGACTCATCGGCTACGTGATCGTCTAGGGGTAGACCGCTGGCTAGGTGGAGATAAAACCGTAGACCGCGACGGGTACCGCGCCAGCGATAAATTTCCATAGCATAGCGGATAAGCGCTCGCTGTTGGGCTAAACTGAGCGGCCCTTGAAAGGACCAGCCCACCCAGTGGGCCAGAAACGGCAACATAGCCTGGGGAGCTGTTAATGGGTCTAAGTAGGCCGATTGATGTTCGAGAATATCAACGGCAGGCTCAAACGTGGTTTCAAAGATTTTGAGAAATCGACCGACAAAATCAACATTACGATAGATATCGGGGAGAAAATCAAGATATAGACTAGAGGGTCTAACTAATACTTGAAAAGGACTAATGTGTTCTTGGCTGTCGCCTCGGGGTGCGATGGCTGTAACGGCTAGCTGACCCGTATAGTCTAGCCTGAGGGGCAGCTGTTCAGGGGCGCAGGAACGCTCAAAGAAATCGGCTGCGATCGCAAAGTAAACAACCGCCTCCATCTGATGGTGTCCCGGTAAAATAGACCCCTCTGTCCTCAGCTGCCACCAGTCAGGGGGAATATCTCCAGTAACCGAAAATCGAAGCTGTAGGGGTTCATCCAAATGATTTTTGATTCGCACCACCAGCTCGCTAAATTCTCCTGGCTGCAGGCGTAGTTTAGTGTCTAAAGACTGGGGGACTAACGCCTGTCGAGAGAACACCGTTGCCGACTCGGTAACCGCTTCAGGTATCTGCAGCGGCAGCAGCTCAAGACTCATTAGTTGCCCTGTTTTAACCTGTGACATTGCACTCTCCTAACCAATGAGACTGATGGTATGCCCCGAACGTAGCTGGGTATCAGCCCAAGAGCACACCAGCCCTAACGGCCCTGGTTTGATCACATTGTCGGGGGCGAGCTGACGCACCCAGCCAGTACTCTGTCGTCTCACCTCATATAGCATCACAGCCCCCAAATAGCGCACACCGGTTACCCCTCGCAACAGCGTAATAATGTCCGACGGGTGGACTGCTGTGCCAAAGGGCCAACCGTCACCATTTTGTCCCCCCACGAGAGGATTTAAGAATCGATAGAGGGCTACTTGCAAATCATGCAAAATCACCTGCTGGGCTTCGGGAGACCCATAGGCGGAGTCAATCGCCACCTCTGTTTTAACCGTTACACCCACATACTCAGGAGACTGCAGTTTCACCTGCACTCCCAGGGGACGACGCTCGTCTAGGTACTGAGTCACCTGTTGAGTAAGCTGGGGAGTGAGAGTAAAGGTATCTGGTGCAATGCCGGTTGCGGTCTCAATACCAGCGGTGTTGACCTGGGGCACCAGCATCACGGTGACTACACCCGGCTGATGGCTCTGTTGCGGACAAATGCTGCGGGCTACAGCTCCTTGACTCCCTTCAATGGCCAGGGTTTCAAAGTCTTCTGGCGTCACTGCCCGATCACGGGTGCGTAACAATCGCGGTACTCGTAATACAGCATCATCCAATGATTCAGCATCGGCCCCATGGTAGGCAGTCCCATGGTTAATCACTGAGGCTACATAGGGGACGGCTGACTTGATTACCCGTAACGTGTGGGGTTGCACATTGCCGCGCTGGCCGCCGCCAGTGCGATAGGCTCGCATGGTGATAATAGCTCCCCTGGGGGGAACAGCCCCATACTGTCGTTCTAGCAGCTGAGGAGGGGTGGTAAGTACGGTGGTACCGTTGGACTGCTGTTGCGATCGCATCCTTGTCGCCGTTTTGAGCTGTCCCGGTTCTCGGATCAATGGTCCAAACTGCACCATACCCGTCAATGAATCAATCGTATAGTGACAATCTTCTGGCCCAGAATCAGCAAAGTCATTCACCTCTTGCCAGTCCTGTTGGAGTCTATTAGGTAGGATAACAGATAAAAATTCTGTTTCATTGCGAGGCAAAACAGGTCGACTCTGCACTTGGAAACATTGTCCAGGCTGACCATCACTCTCACCCAAAAGCTCATCTTGAATCAGCGTACACTGGCTAGCATCAATGGTGCCGCCAATGGAGCGCGCGGCCACGCTTAGCAATCGAGGCGAACTGCTATAGGCAGGAGCACCCACCCCAGGCTCAATACAAACACAGCGAAGCCAGCGCCCTCGGTAGCTAGCAAAGTCAGTTACAGGCAATTGTTGAGGCAGGTGTAGTACCACCTCACCCCGCTGGATATCGCTAGTACTACCCGTATTATAAAAACTAAACCCCCGAGTCTCATCATCGCTTTCCTGCATCAGCACCGACACCCAGCTCTGACCGTTCCAGGCTTCCCACTTACGCGGTGGCGCTTCCGGGCGAATCCCCGTTGGTGTAGCGGTTTCACCTTCAAAATTTAAGGCAATCACATTTCCCTCCAACGCCTGCTCTGGATCAAGCACCAAATAAAAGCTGTTACCAGATCGAGGAATTGGGTTAAAAATCGCCTGCTCACTACCGGTCCAATGACCATCTGCCTGACGGGTCCAACGAACAGACAGCCGATCTTGCAGGACGTTGGGACTATGCTCAGCGGTGTCTGCTGTCAGTAAGTGGTGAATAAACGGAATCCCAATAGTCAGCGGACGATCGGTACTAAAAATGATGGCCTCATCTACTTCCGTCCGTTCGGTAGCTACCTCCACCGCCATGGGAATTTGATAGGGATCCGGCAGACTAGCCGCCAGGTAAAAAGTAATCGGCGTATGGGCCGGGGCGGGTGGCTGTAGACGAATCCCCAACAATTCTAAAAACGCCACATAGTTACGGCGGGGTACCTGGTTAAACCGCATCATCATCTGGTCAGTGAGCCAACCAAACAACTCCACCATGGTGATGCCCGGATCACTAGGATTGTGATTGCTCCACTCTGGGCAGTATCGCGGCACCCGCAGCAAGCATTCCTCAACGAGATCCTTAAACTGACGGTCGTCTAAGTTGGAATTAGGGAGTTTAGGTAGAAAGTCAAATTCCATAATGGTGACTACTCAGCAGAGAGTGTGAGATAAAACGGATATACCAAACTACGCCGATGGTGACTCTCCCGAATGCGATAGTTGACAGTAATATTGAGGCTGGCCGCATCTGGCATAGGTACCGCTGTCACAGCTTCGATGGCAACCCTCGGCTCCCACTTTTGAATCGCTTCACGGGCATAAATCTGGGCTAAAAGCAATGTGTCATCGCTGAGGGGTGCAAAGACTAGCTCATGGAGCCGAGACCCAAAATCAGGTCGATACACTCTCTCTCCAAGTCGAGTACTCAGAATGATCACAATCGATTCTTCAAGATTGCGATATGTGTTACTGAGCTGTATTCCGCCCTGCAGAGTTAACCGCATCGGAAATCCCCAGCCCTGCCCTAAAACCTCTTGACTAGTAACCAATATGCTTACTACCTAAAATTGTTTTCAACTTTTTTTGTTATGTTAGCGATTTCAAAATTAGAAAACTTCCGTAATTCTGACGATTCCCTTAAGTGAAAGATTTGGAGTACAAAGGTTTGTATAGATGAACTTTAGTTGATTAGACTCCATTCATTCATTCAATTAATTAGTGAGCAAACTATGGCGAAAGAACAGGTTGTCAAGCTTTATCGCGAAGTTCAAACAAATTCAAACCTACGTGAAACCTTAAATACAGCTCCCAGCCCAGAATCCTTTGTGGCCATGGCTAACCAGAAAGGATTCTCCTTCACCATTAAAGAATGGCGCGAAATGACTAACTTCTCTGTAGAAGAATTAGAATGTGAGCTTTCTGAAATCCCTGGGATTTAGAAGAATCTATTCTTTTTAGAAAAAATAGTGTCAATTGTCATACTACCAAAAGGAACAAACATGATATCTGCAACTGTGATCTGTAAAGATAATCTTGTCACTGGTGTTAACTGTCCTGGAGACGGTTCTTATGATGCCTATACCGTTGCCAATGGTGATAGCATCACCTACACCGTTTACGAACCATCCACAACGCAAATTGCTGAAGCTCCAGCAGGTTCACGATACAACATGTTTATGTTGACCAGTGGTGATGGTACAAAATCACAAGCTTTTATGATTTGGTCGCCAGAAGATCCTGTTTGGCAAGACAAATTATCTAAAACTAATACCGTTGTTCGAGGGATTGGTGTGCCAGGTCCAAATACTTTGAAAAGTGGAGATCGCTATACTATTTCCGTGCAAGAAGGAGCCAACGGCGCAATCGATGTGACGATTGATGCATGGCGTGATAATAAAGCAGTATGTACGTTCTCTTTTCTCGTTGCTCAATAATTTCATGATTTAGCTTGTATAGGCTTGGTCTGAAACAAACTAAAAATATGTCGCTGACTTAAGACTCTCCACTAAGGGCTACCGTGTATATACAAGTCTTGGAAACTAGCGTTCACGGTTGCCTCACCCTCTCTAACTCCCCCTTACGAAGGGGGAGGACCAGAGTTTCCCCCCTTCGTAAGGGAGGATTAAGGGGGGTGCAGGATTTTGAACTCACTTCCAAGATATGTATACACCGTAGCCACTAAGGGGGATTGCTGAAAGCTTACATCAGCAATCCCTATTTTCTGGTTAAAAACTAAAGAAACAAAATTAATTAGGTTCCATCATTGGATATACAGACGTTGCATGCAACGTCTCTCCAGCATTAATTTTTAGATCTTACAAAATCCTGATCCCTAATTTTCCTTAAAGCATTTGATAATAGTCAATAAAGAAAGATTAGACAATTTAGATATAGTTTTCTAGCAACAGCTTTACTTGACGTGTATGGAGTATGAGAGATATTCGTGATGGTGAGAAACCTATAGATTTCTCTTGCGCTCAACAAGGATACAAAGTTTTAATATCATAGCCAGCCTTTAATCTCTGCATCAGTCAACGGTCTTTCCAGCTTTAAATACTCACGTTTAGCCGCCTGTAAAAGGTGTTTCATCATCACAGGTTCATTAGCATCAGCTGCTATAAAGGCCGCATTGAGGGCAATGTTATGAATGTTGCCTCCGGCAATGCTCAGTTTTGCCAAACGCGCGTAGACTAACCCTTCCGTAGGAGTATTAGCGGGAAATACCCGCCGCCAAATTTCGGTCCGCTGGTTGACATCAGGAAAGGGAAATTGAACTACAAAGCGTAGGCGACGTAAAAAAGCCTGATCCATTGAGTTTTTCAAATTTGTGGTTAGAATAGCGAGCCCACGGTAGGATTCCATTCGCTGCAAGAGATAGCTGACTTCCATGTTGGCATAGCGATCTTTCGAATCATTGACATCGCTACGCTTTCCAAACAAAGCATCGGCTTCGTCAAACAACAAAATCACACCACCCCCTTCAGCAGCATCAAAAATACGCCGTAGGTTTTTCTCGGTCTCACCGATATATTTACTCACCACAGCGCTGAGATCAATCCGATAGAGATCCAAATTAAGGTCTTGCGAAATCACTTCGGCGGCGGTGGTTTTACCCGTGCCGCTAGCACCGGAAAATAGGGCGCTAATACCCAGCCCTCGACTGCTGCGACCACCAAAACCCCAGTCTTCATAGACTCGCGATCGCTGAGCTACATGGGCAGAAATTTCTTGGATGATATGTTGTTCTTTCTCAGGTAAGACCAAACTATCCCAGGTGGCACGAGCTTCAATCCGTTGGGCTAATTCATCCAAGCGTGGTCGGGCTTGGGTACGGCAAAGATTCCAGAGAGGCGTAGGAGTGTCGGCGGCCTGACCTTGTAGGCAAACTGTACGGATAGCACTGGGGCTCAGGTTAAACTGAGAAACCAAAGTGTTAATGGCGCTTTGCCAAGTCTCTGCTCGTTCCCCGAGGCCAGATTGCCATAGATAGCGCTGTTCTGTGGGCGTAGGATGGTTTACTTCTAAGGTAACCAACGGGCGCTGACGCTGACGGCGACGGTCTCGACTGGTAACAATCAGCGGTAGATTAACGGTGTCGATGAAGGTTGCGATCGCACTTTTTCTGCCTGCTGCCTCAATATCTAAATCCTCACAGTTCAGCAAGATCGCCATGCGGTTTAAACGATATTCCCGATCGCACAGCATTTGCATTGCTCTCAGCTGTTGCCAATCAGTGGGTAATGCTTCGGCAGATAGCTCCTGTAACTCTAGCCCCAAATGCTGGCAGGTTTCTGACGCCACTGTTCTTAGACTAGCTCCATCAGCACCGGTTAGTTGAATCACCGGTAGAGGACCCCCAGGTAAACACTGGGTCCAGGTCTGTTCTATTTGTTTAATAAGACATTGATGAGAGGGGACCAACAGTCCTGAAGCATTAACCCTATGCATCAACATTTGCAACCGCTGATCCAGATACTGCACCCCCGTTAGGTAGTGTAATATGCGCTCATCAATCCGCAGAGGGCTAGCAACCAGAGCATTCCCCCCGTCGATCTCAATTAGCTGATGTCGTCGCAGTGTCGCACTGGGGGTTAACGACCCCCAGTTGGCATTCTCAAAGAGACTCAGAGCCAACCCAAATGTAGGATAAGCATTGCCGCTAGAGGCCTGACACAGTTTTGGCCATTGCCCATCCAACTCCATCCCGGCACACAGCAGGAGTAGATTCTGTTCAAAATCAGTGAGTCCAAAACAACGGCTTAATAGCTCTAGAGCAAAGGGCTGTCCATCGTAGCTGGTATTGTTGTGAGGTTCGGTCTGGTCAGATTCTGTTCCCGCCTGCTTTTCAAGAACCTGACGGACCTGAGCTAGTGACTTACTCAGAAATTGCTGATTGGCACTGTGCCAACTTTGGGTGGACTGGGAACTTGAGATGGCGGCTGTCATGATAAATAGCCAAATACAATTAATTCACTAAGGATTCGTTAAGCAATAACCTCATGATTTGAGTTTCATACTCTAAATCTTCTGCAAAAACCGATCCAGAACATTTATAATCGATCCCGCCGTAACCCTAAACTTAGTGCCATTGGGGAAAACTCAGTACGAGGGGTTTTAGGGCGGCGTTCCGGCCCTAACCATGGGAAACCCCAATTTGCCTAATTGAGATAACTGAATTACTTCCGGAAAGGGAACTCGGAAGAACCCCAAGCAATAGATTTTGCACTCGGCCAACACCTTAGAAATACACTTGTGAGCATTGGTGAATGGCGAACAAGGCTGCTCAGGGCTTTCCTCCCTGAAACCCTCCTATTCGTGGGGGCCTAAACTCCCACACACACCCCGAAAGTAGGATGTCTATTAAACTTAAAGATATTGGTGTGGTATGAGTTACGGCGAGGTTAGGAGAAAGGTTGCGGTCTTCAAACCATAAAATTGTTTCTTAACGATCCCTTAGATTACGGCAAGTGGGATTGAGCCTTACAGCCAATCTTGGGACAAAAATTGTATTCAATTAATCATTAGTATTCAGCAACTCTTGCAAATACTGAATTGCCTCAGTTGGCGATAGCAAAATAAACTCTCCATTGCGAAGCAGTTCATACTGTCCGCCCCGATAACCATGGGCAGCAATTAGTTTTTTCTCAATCGCTTGAGTTGCCAAAGTATGGAGTTGATTAACGCTGATTGCTTCGAGTTCTAGGTTCATTTTATTTTTTAGGGTTTCAAGATCATCTGGCTGATCGGCATTGGATTCGGAAACGTCACTCATGACAACTCATTCAATAACAACTCTAGGGCTGTTAAACCAGTTGAAGGTTTTGCTGCTGGGGTCACTGTCAACACCCAATTGGCTATCAGCTCCATCCACTTGTAAACGAATGAGATAGTCACCAGGTTTTACACCATTAAAGGGAATTGTCAGACAGGTGGTATCACATGTGCGCGCAGGAGCTTCAAATAAGTAGACAGCTGGAGTCTCTATTGACCATTCATTTAGAGCGACGACAACTCGCTGGTTGACCCCCACCGGTAAATGGGCAGACACCTGCAAACTCCCCCCACGAGGGTCGTCATCGATACCCTCTACCTCAGCTACCTGCACCGAGGTTACAGTGGGACGCAGCACAAAAGGGCAGGCGTTAGAGGCCACTGGCACAGCCGATGACGGCGGCGAATGCAACACCTGCAAGGGTTGAATGCCTGCTTGTAACGACTGGGGCGGGGCATCACTGAGAGATAGCATAATTTCAGTATCAGTCATTGACTGAGGAATAATCTCGGCGTTACCCACCTTGATTTGGGGGTGTGGCCCCTTTAACTGTTTCCCCACAACTCGCAGGGATGTCGTTGCTTCAATCGGTGAACGGGGACCCGCCTGGGCTACTATCTTTTCAACAATAGGCTGGTAGGCAAAGGGGGCCAGTCTCGATCGCGATTCTCGCACAGGCAATGCGTGTTGGGCAGAGATTTCACCATCAATAACCACAGCCGTGACCTTATATACCATGGACAGTGAATAGGGAGCTTGGAAAAAGGTGGACCAGATTTTTGAGAGTTCATCCATATCCATTAACACTGGATTAATGGTGATCTGTTGGGGGTGATTGGTTAGGTCGGACTCTGCTAAAAAGGTGGCATCCTCAATGGCCGTATCAATCATCTCAGGGGTGAGTACAGTTTTGTCACTGAGAACCCGCACAATACTGCCTAACAATCGCTGGGGTTCTAGCTCTGTATCATTTCCGTAGGCGCTGAGCATGTAGTACAGGTCTAACGAAGAATGGCGTCGGAGCGGTCCTTTTTTTGAGCGAAAGGCGGCGGTGTCACTATTGCGCAAGGCACTGTTGTGGGCGACTTGATATAGGAACATATTAATTCCCGACTCGGGTGTGCTGCTGCCAATGCTATTGGGCTTTAGTGTGGTGACCCGCGCTCCGTCTACATCACGCTGAATCGCTCCCTGGAGTAGTCGCTGTAGGGTGGCAGTGACGGTTGCGATCGCAAGATGGTTACTCATTCGGCAGTTGAAAAAACCAATGCTATAGAGGTGCCCATTTAGCCAATTGAACTCAACATAGCTTGATAAATTGATGCGTTTCCGTAATTTCTAGTGTTTGCCAAATCAAAATAAAACCAACTGTACTTAATTTTATTTTTATTGATATTGCAAGTTATTTTTAGGGAAAACAGAATTCAGAAAGTTAAATCAAGTGTGTAGCAGTTACTAATTGGAGTAACGCAGTATTTTTTCTATTCTGTTGGAAAAAACAATAAATCTCTTTCAACAGATAAACAAACGCAACAGATTAATTCAGATGGAGAATAGCTAGTATGGCATTAGACTACTTTGCACCAGGTGTGTACGTCGAAGAAGTAGACCGAGGTAGTCGCCCCATTGAGGGCGTCAGTATGAGCGTTGCTGGGTTTGTTGGCTTCACCGAAGATGTGCGAGGAGATGCTGAACTGTTTGAGCCCATGATGGTGACTAACTGGGCACAATACCTGGAGTTTTTTGGAAAACCCGGTTCCGATGGCTTTACCGACTTTGGAGCCTACCTTCCCTTTGCCATACAGGGCTGGTTTATGAACGGCGGCGGTCGCTGCTGGGTTGTAAGCATCGGCACCCAGCTACCCGGCTCCCCCCAACCCGCTGCCTCTGAAAATGCAACCAAGTTAATTACCTCCAGCGGCAAGCCCTCCCTATCCTTTTACCTGAAGTCATCCGAATCAGAAGAAGAAGGCACCTTAGCCCTACCATCGAGTGCCGGTCGCTTAATCGTCAGCGTTCTCGATGGAGAGCCTAAGCCCCTCCCCGAGGATGCCGATGAGGATGCTGAACCCCCGATCAACAACGGTGAATATTTCACGGTGGTGGTCAGAAACGGCGATGAGATTCTAGAGCGCTACGACCATCTGAGCATGAATCCAGAGGTGTCGACCGCCTTGGCGGACTATGCCGTTACGATGCTAGATCCCTCTGAGTATGTTGTCATTGGCGATATTTCACAGTCTGGTCAAGCCCTGTCTCGCCGCCCTGCCAATGGGTCCTATGAGATTGCCCCCCCTCCCTATGTAGGAGAGCCCGATCGATTTAATCGCGATCTCCAGGGCAATCGTGATGATCGTACCGGCATTCAAGGTCTGTATGAGATTGATGAAGTCTCTATGGTGGCTTGTCCTGATCTGTTATTAGCCTATGAGAGAGGTCTGATCGATCTCGACCAGGTGCATGGCGTCATGGAAATGATGCTCAGCATGTGTGAGAATTCATTCCCTGGGCCTGCTTATCGCATGGCCGTGATCGATCCACCCCCGGTCAAGCCAGGTAAGAGTATGGCTCCGGTAGAGCCCAGCCGTCAGCGCCCAGCTGACGCGGCCAAATGGTTAACAATGTTCAACCGCCGCTCCATGTTTGGGGCCACCTATTATCCTTGGATTAAGGTAGCTGACCCTCGCAACGGAGGCCGCCCCAAGCTAGTGCCACCATCGGGGCATATGATGGGTATCTGGTGTCGCACTGATGAATCTCGGGGGGTGTTCAAAGCACCGGCCAATGAAACACCTCGGGGGGTGATTGGCCTAGCCTACGAGACCAACATGCGCGAACAAGAACTGCTGAACCCGTTAGGCGTTAACTGCATTCGTAACTTCTCTAGCTACAATCGAGGTCTAAAAGTTTGGGGGGCCCGTACTCTAGTTGAACCTGACAATGTTCAATGGCGCTATATTAGCGTACGTCGTTTGCTGAGCTACGTTGAGAAATCGATTGAAATTGGCACTCAGTGGGTGGTATTTGAGCCTAACGATCCGGATCTGTGGGCTCGAGTTAATCGTACCGTTAGTAATTTCTTAGAGCGGCTATGGCGTGAGGGAGCCTTATTTGGCTCATCTCCATCAGAAGCGTTCTACGTGAAATGCGATGGCGAACTCAACACCCACGACACCATCATGTTAGGGCGTTTATATGTTGAAGTTGGCATCTGTCCTGTACGTCCGGCAGAATTTGTCATCTTCCGCATTAGTCAGTGGGCACCTAACCAGTAATTGCAAACAGTTTCACAAATTCCCTTCGAGGAGGCTACCGTGTACACGCAAGTAATTGAAAATAGCGTTTACGGTTGTCTTACCCCCTCTAGCTCCCCCCCTCATAAGGGGGAGAACTAGAATTTCCTCCCTTCGTAAGGGGGGATTAAGGGGGGTAAGGCAGAATTTTCAACCTCAGCTCAAGATGTGTGTACACCACAGCTCATTGGAGGGGATTATCGTTGGTCTACGTATTTAGAATTTTAAGGAGGTAACCTGATGGCGGATCTAGTGAAGCCAATTGCCCCGAGTAGTTTTTACCTGGAGTTTTCCGGGGTTTGCGAAGGGGAACAGTCTGTTTTCAAAAATGTCAATATTCCCGACTATGCTCCTAAAGTCCAAGGTGGGCAGCAGGCTATTGGCACCACAAAGGGTGGCAAAACCATGTGGCAGGTAAACTCCGCTGGTTTTGAAGGACTATTCACTTTTGACTGTGTCTGTATTGCCAGTGGTGATGGCGACAGCACTAGCAAGAAACTCTATGGATGGTTTGAAAATTGTTTGCCCGCTTCTAACGGTGGTAAAAGTAGCTGGGGTGACAACAAGAAAGAAGGCAGTATTACCGCCTACGACACCGATGGCAATGAAATTGCTAAATGGCAGTTTATTGAGGCTTGGCCTTCTAAATACAAGTGTGCTGACCTCGATGTAACGGCGGATGCTTACATCGAAGAGACCTACACCATTACTTGTGAGAAGTTTAATCGCGTCATGTAGTTTGCCCGTTAGGTCAATAACACGAACACTCAAGAGAGTATAACTATGGTTCAGTATTTAACGAATTCAAAATTCTACTTTGAAATTGACGGAGTTACGTCTCTGTCAGTTAAAACCTGTAGTGGCCCAGAGATTGAGCTAGAGGTGGCTGGAGGTGATGCCGCGATTGGTGTTACTAAAAATGCTATCACTCAAACCCAGGCAACTATCGGTGGGGTAAAATACAACAGTACTGTTACCCTCACCTATGTAGCCGGTAACGAGTCCGACCAAAAAAAGCTATCAGATTGGTATAACGACTGCCATCCTGACACTTACTCCGGTGGTGGGTCCAAAGCCATGGACAGCCGTAAAACAGGTTCACTGGTGATCTATAATCCCAACGGTGAAGAAGCGATGCGCTACAACTATATCGATCTATTCCCAGGCACTAAAAAACAGATTAGTAGTCTTTCTGTTGACAGTGGCGGCAGTTTGGCAGAAGACACCTTAGAACTGTTCTTTACCCAAGTTGTGCGAGCGGCTTAACGCAGATGATATTCCCCGAGATCTTAACCAAGGCTCGTTTTTACCTGGAACTCAGGTTGGACGGCAGCGTTGATTTGATCGATGGTTACTTCATGGAGTGCAATGGCTTTCAGCGATCGCAAGAGGTGATTGAGGTCTGTGAAGTAACCCCCCAAGTTTGGGGACAACAGGGACGCAGCCATGGACATGTTGTGCGTTCTAAAATTCCAGGGAACAGTTCTTACACCAACATCACCCTCAAACGAGGGTTAACAGTCTCCACTGCCTTTTGGGATTGGATGGATACGATTGGTGAAGGGAACTGGGCCGACCAGCGGCGCAACGGTGCCCTGTGTATCTATGGGCAATCGGGATTAGAACAGTTTCGATTTGAGTTTACGGGGGCTTGGCCTGTTAGCTATAAAATCTCTGATCTAGACGTAAAGGGTGCAGAGCATAACGTAGAGGAAGTTGAGATTGCGGTCGAATCACTCAAACGAGTCTCTGATAGCTGGATGCTGGGGGCGGCAGCCCTGGGAATGGCGATGAGTTAGTCATACACAGCTTTGTTTTTAGATTAATAGACCTATGGTAGCTGTTCAACTTAGTAACAATTTAGGGTTAGCACCACCGAAAGCGCAGCCCTCTATTCAACCGATTGATCCGCCAACTGATTCAATGGCAGTCGATACAGAATCTTTCACTAACCAGAAAGTTAATGTATCTTCTGGTCTGCAAACTGAGTTTGCCTTTGAATTACCCACAGGCTACCTTGATTCTCTAGGACAGATTCACCAGCGAGGCGTAATGCGGCTTGCGCGCACCGTTGATGAGATTGAGCCCATGTCTGATCCACGAGTGCAGGCTAATCCTGCCTATGCCACGGTGATTATTTTGGCACGGGTGATTTTGGCGTTAGGCACCTTGCCTGACATAAGTCCGGTGGTGATTGAGGGTCTGTTTGCCGGGGACTTAAACTATTTGCAAAATTTCTATAGAGAGATTAATAGCTTAGTGGAGTAATTGAACTATGACACAGTTGGATCCTAAGGCTGGGGCTGAACAGGCGACATTTTTAGCCCCCAGTGGGTCTGTTTCTAATCCGGCGGGTTTTGTTGCCCCTGCAATTGTGCAGAGTAATCATACGCTGGAGGTCAAGCAAATGATGGCTCAGGTGGCTGTGAAGCTGGCTCATAATCCGATGGCGATGACGGAGTTTTGCGATCGCATTCACCAGCTCCTCCGTGACGACATCCAAACACAGCAGGAACGAACGAGCGGGAGACGCCACTGATGTTTAATGAATTACTGAGCGCCAACAATCTAGTCTCATCCGTTGCAGGCGATCTATTTGGCGACAGTCGCTCATCAGCGTCTAACGCTACTGACTACGTCACCAGCAATCGATTCTACGTCGAAATCGAAAGTAAAATTACCGCCTGCTTTACGGAATGCGGTGGATTAGGTGTCCAGATAAAAAAAGAAACCTTAGCCGAAGGGGGCTTAAATGACCAGCAGCGAATTTTGCTGGGAGCCCCTGAATTTTCCGATGTCACCCTTAAGCGCGGCATCAGCGGCAATCAAGTTTTCTGGGACTGGCTCAGCGTATTATTTCAACCCCGCACCTCAGGCACCGGGCTCACGCAATACCGTCGCAACATCAACATTTTAGTCTTCAATCAGGCCGGACAAACCCAACAGTGTTGGACTCTAATTGGCGCTGTTCCAGTAGGCTGGCAGGCTCCGTCTCTGCAGGCCGATGGTAGTTCAGTTGCCATCGAAGAGCTAACTCTAGCCTACGAAGGATTGAACGTTACCTTTGGCAGCGGTGGCGGTGGTGCCACCATGCTGACAGACCGTTCGGACACTGGCTACTTTGCCAGCAAGTAACCTATGGCAAGGCAGCTGGGACATGGGTTTCCGTTAGGTGCATTTCGCAACCTGGGTAGCTGGGTACAGCGACGTTCGTTAGGAACATCGTCACTCTCGATACTAGATCTCAAAACGTTTTACCCCCGAGGGTTTCCTGCTGTAGAAGGTTCAGCCAACGAGCCACAGCCCAGCACGTCAGCCGAT
>JBCDFI010000072.1:0-14719 GCA_039178155.1 Cyanobacteria bacterium P01_H01_bin.105 | reverse complement strand
CGGACGGGCAAACCAATATAGCTACCTTGGAAGGTCAAGTAGAGGCGAGTGCTCAAGACGTTGTAGTACCGGTGAATGCAGGGATGGTTTCAACTATTCATCCGGGAGAACCACCGTCACCTGCGCGCGCGCTAGATCGTGAACTGGATATTCAATGGGATAGCTATGAGTGGCGGGACGATCACTTTTATATATCAGGGCGTATTGATCCCGCTAACACGCTATTAGCCATGGGGGAAGAGCTACCCATTAGTCGGGCTGGACGGTTTGAGGAAAAGCTCCAATTGACCAGTCGCAGTCAGCCCGTTGTGTTAGTGGTTGAAAATGCGATGGGAGAAGCTCGTAAGTATCGGTTACTGCCTTGGTTATCTAATGATTGAACTCATGGTGATCAGGCGTATTGAGAAATTTTCTCGGGATAACCTGTAATGAGGCAATTTCTACAGTGGGCTAAGTCAACGCTTCAAACAACGCTTCAAACTGGGTCGAGTAACACGCGATCGCACTGGATCAATATGTTCCTAGGTCCTGGTCTCGCTGCTGCTGGGTTAGGTGTCGGTCTGTATGCGTTGGGAATGTGGGAGCCCTTAGAGCGCTCGGTATACACCAGTCTCTTTCTCACCCGAGATCGACTGGGGCCAATCCAATGGGATGACCGTATTGTCGTCGTTGCCATTGACGATGAGAGCTTAGCTACAGAAGGTGCCTATCCCTGGCCTCGCGATCGCTACGCCATGCTCCTAGACCAGCTAATGACTGTGCAGCCCGCTGCTGTGGGTTTCGATATATTAATGTCAGAAACCACACCTGAAGATACCCAGCTGGCTGAGAGTATTCAGTTTAGCGGCAACGTTGTTTTAGCAGTGGGGGGAGACGGTCAAGGCAACACCCTGCAAGTCGCGTCCTCTCTGGCGGAGCTAGCCCAGGGTTTCTTTCAGCTGGGTCATGTAAAACATACTCCCGACCTAGATGGGCTAAGTCGCCAAAACTTTCTTTACGAAAGATATCAAACGTCATTTTCTCCCAGTTTTGCCATCGCTCTGCTCGATGTTTATAAGCAAAGTCTCGCCAACTTAATCACAGAAAATCCTCTTGTCGTTTCAGACCAAACGGCTGAATTTCTAGATTCTCCAGAACGCTTTGATCAAAACAAGCCAATACTAATTAACTGGCCCGGACTCACACGCCCTGGATATCATAGACAGTCCCCTCAGGGATTAACTACAATCTCTTTCTCAGAGGTGTTGGCCAATAATGAAACTATCGATCAGCTTCAAAATAAGATTATCTTGGTAGGCTACACCGCTACTGGCATTGTCGGCACGGTAGAAGATCCGATTAGAACCCCTTTTGAACCAGATATTCCTACATCTGGGGTTTATCTGCATGCCGCCATTTTGGATAACTTACTAAACAATCGTTTCCTCAGCCGATCTCCCCAAGGTTGGACTCTGCTACTCATCATACTAAGCGCTATGGGGAGTAGCCTCGTACTCCAACCTTTACGACTACGTGGACGGTTAATCTTTCTCATAGCATTGATTCCAGCCTGGTTTATTGTCGCCTACGGCGGATTCCTCGCCGGACTATGGCTGCCGATGGCGGCCCCAGTTGGCACAACCTTGTTTGGCATGATGTTCCTTCAGGTAGCAGAACAGCAAGAACGTCAGGCTCTAACAGCGCTCTTTTCGATTAGTTTGTCGCCACAAATGGCTGATTTTATCTGGCAGCATAAAGATGAACTCTTAACCCAAGGTAAGATTCACTCTCAAGAACTCACAGCTACTCTACTATTTGCTGATATTCGTGGGTTTACAACTATCTCTGAAACACTTCCGTCCGATCAGCTACTCTCCTGGCTTAATCGTTACTTTGAGGTCATGAGCGAATGTATTATGGCCCATGGTGGTGTGGTGGATAAGTATATTGGTGATGCGATTATGGCAGCGTTTGGTGCTCCAGTATCACGGGCAGGAGACGATGCTGTTCAGCAAGATGCGCTAGCGGCTGTGAGCGCAAGTATGGCGATGGTAGAACGCTTGAAACAGTTGAATCAGGAGTTTGAGGCCCAAGGGCTACCCACTATAAGATTTGGTATCGGGCTACATACGGGACCTTTGGTTGCTGGTACAGTTGGCAGTCGCTATCGCTCTAACTATTCTCTCTTTGGGGACACGGTGAATATCGCAGCGCGGCTACAGGATATGACTAAGAAATTTCCTAAAGACTCTCCCTATCCAATTTTGATGAGCGAAGCCACCTATCAACATGTGGCAGATCGATACACCATCATTGCTGAAAAAGCACGCATTCGTCTGCGGGGACGAACGGCTCAAACCACTGTGTATACCCTAGGTTAAGAAAGACAAAATCAAAAAGTGTTCACAGCTGAGAAACATGAGCTGTGAACACTTCGGCTTTTCTCTAGTGGATTACTCAACTGTTACAGACTTTGCTAGGTTACGAGGCTGGTCTACATCCAGACCGCGACGGGCTGCAATATGATAAGACAACAGCTGTAGAGGCAATACCGTTAGCATAGGGGAGAGAAGTTCATTGACCGTAGGTACCGGTAACAATGTGTCAAAAGTGTGCTCTGCCTCAGGATCGTTAGCTGGAGCTACGCCAATCAGCTGGGCATCGCGAGCTTTGGCTTCTTGGGCATTGGAGAGGACTTTGTCATAGACAGAACCGGGAACTGCGATCGCAACCACCGGCACCTTTGCATCCAATAGCGCGATCGGTCCATGCTTCATCTCCCCCGCCGGGTACCCCTCCGCATGGATATAGCTAATTTCTTTTAGCTTGAGTGCTCCCTCCAAGGCAATTGGGTAATTCACACCCCGTCCAATAAAGATAAAGTCTTGGGTTTCTGTAAAGCTGTGGGCCAACTCTTCAGTGTACCCTTCCTGCTGAGCGATCACCTGCTCCATATGATTAGGTAGCTGGCGCATTTCCTCGATAATCTCAGCCAGCTGCTGTCTTGAGAGAGTCTTCCGTTGATAGGCCAGTTCCAAGGCCAAAAAGTAAAACGCCATCAGCTGAGCCACAAAGGTTTTTGTCGCTGCCACACCAATCTCAATCCCGGCATGGGTGGCCAAAACATTGGGTATCATGCGCCCCAGTGAACTTTCAGGCCGATTGGTAATCCCCAACATTCGTGGTGCAAACGTATTGTTCCTGTCCTGTTGTTGCTTTTGAGTGCGTCGAACTTGTTCCATATCCAACGCAGCTAGGGTATCTGCTGTTTCTCCCGACTGAGTGACACCGATAGTTAAGGCATTGGCAATCAGCGGTGTCGGAGAATATCGAAACTCCGATGCATAGTGAACGACTGTTGGAATACCGGCTAAATGCTCTAGCAGATGTTTGCCTACCAAGCTAGCGTGCCAGCTAGTGCCGCAGGCCAAGATTTGTACATGGTTTAAATCCTTTGTCAGACTGGCATCTAGCCCTAGATTAATGGGAGAAGCCTCACTATCTGGAGTCCAATCGCTAGCCAGATACGTTTCTAAGCTAGCCCGCACTACCCCAGGCTGCTCGTGGATTTCTTTGAGCATAAAGTGCTTGAAGCCCTGCTTCTCCACCATGGTGGGGCTAATGCTAAGGGTAATAGGATGCTTCTTCAAGCGGCGTCCGGTAAAGTCGTAAATGGCCGCACCTAGAGGCGTCAGCATAGCCAGCTCACCGTTATCTAAAGGCAGCACCGCCCGAGTGTGGGGCACAATAGCCGGTGTATCTGAAGCACAGAAAAACTCGCCCTGACCAAAGCCAATCGCCAGCGGTGCTTGCTGACGCACCACAATCAGCTCATCGGGAAAATCGGCACTAATTACCGCCAGGGCAAAGGCTCCCTCCAAGTCGTTTACGGCTTGACGGACTGCTTCTAATAAGGGGGACTCATGCTCTAGCGGTCCTTCTACCCCTTTAGCTAAATAGTCAGTAATCAGGTGAGGGATGACTTCAGTATCTGTTTCTGACTGAAATTCATAGCCTTTCGCAATCAGCTTTTCTCGCAGTTCCCGGTAGTTTTCGACAATGCCATTTTGCACCACCGCCAGACGCCCGCTGCCATCGGTATGGGGATGCGCGTTATGCTCTTCAGGCTTGCCGTGGGTGGCCCAGCGGGTATGACCAATGCCTAAACGAGCTGGATCTTCTAACCCGTCTAGCTTATCTTGTAGATTTTTTAGCTTGCCTTTGGCCCGTACTCGATTGAGTTCACCCTCGCTAATAGTTGCCAAACCCGCTGAGTCATAGCCGCGATATTCCAGCTTACGTAGCCCTTCAATCAAAATATTGCTAGCGGCCCGAGTACCGATATAACCGACTATTCCGCACATGTGATGTCTCCTCTAGCGATAAATAAAAATGATTATGATCTGCTGTCTTAGTGATTAGACTGACTATGATGCCTGTCAGGTTATTGGACCATCTAAACTCAAATCTAATGTTCCGCCAACGGCAATACGATTTTGAATAGCATTTATCCCACTTGATCGTGGAGTCCATCCCCGTTAGCTATTCGATGAAACCTATTCGATGAAGCCAAAGCTAGGGCTGGAATTCTTGATATCTAACTGAATACCTAGGTATAGAAATCCTTTCAGGTCAGTAGCGTAAAATATTAAGCATCCCATCGCTATAACGTCTCTATGGTCGTTACCCTACCCTCCAAAAATGCAAAAAAACTAGAAGCTCGCCTGCGAGGGCTAGTGGGTAAAGCTATTTACGACTACACCATGATTGAAGCAGGCGACAAGGTTATGGTGTGTTTGTCTGGGGGCAAAGACTCTTACACAATGCTGTCGCTGCTGATGTCATTACAGCGCAGTGCCCCGATTAAATTTGACCTATTAGCAGTCAACCTCGATCAAAAGCAGCCCGATTTTCCTGAGCATGTTCTGCCTGAATATTTGGACTCTTTGGGGGTGTCCTACCGTATCGTTGAGGAAGATACCTACAGTACCGTCACTCGCATCGTTCCTGAAGGAAAAACGATGTGCGGCCTATGTTCTCGACTACGGCGAGGCATTCTCTACCGGGTGGCAGCGGAAGAGGGGGCCACTAAAATTGCGTTGGGTCATCATCGCGATGACATCGTAGAAACTCTTTTCCTAAACATGTTCCATGGTGGACGGCTCAAGGCCATGCCACCCAAGCTGCGTACTGATGATGGCAAACACATCGTCATTCGCCCCCTGGCCTACTGTCCAGAGCATGATATTGTCCGCTATGCCCGTTATCGGGAGTTTCCCATTATTCCCTGCAACCTGTGTGGCTCTCAAGAAAATCTGCAGCGAGCCAACATCAAACAGATGCTGCAGCAGTGGGAATCAGCGTTTCCTGGACGAACTGAAAGCTTGTTTCGCAGTATTCAACATGTGTCTCCATCTCAATTAGCAGATAGAGAACTGTTTGACTTCCAAGGATTAACGACCGATAAAAACTAAAAGGACTGCTCCCGGCAGGGAACAGTCCACAATCGATCTACCGATCTACAGCTTTAGCCGCAGATATGCCTTAGGACTTTACGGCAGTATTTTCAGACGGTGAAGCTTCGTAAGACTTTTCAAGCTTCATAACTTGCTTCGCTTTCAAAGATAGGGCGTTATCGCTCATCCAGTTGGTAATGAGCGCATCAATCGAGAAGAGCCCAGCCCCATTCACTGTGAAGAACAGGAATATAGCAGCGTAGATGGCGGACAGCTCCAAATAAGGCAGACTCAGACCTGCAACCTTGATATGGTGATACATCGCTACGCACATGGTGCTAAATAGTCCAAGTGCGGCAGGACGAGTTAGTAAACCAAAGGCAACCAGAGGCGCTCCAATTAACTCAGTGTAGGCAGCTATGTAGCTCAGAAAAATAGGGAATGGCAAACCCAGATACGCTACATAAGCAGCTGCAAAACTCTCAATGTCAGCCAGCTTATCCAAACCGTTGTGGACCATCATGATGCCGACGACGACTCGGACAATTGCTAGGGTTGTTTGAGCCGGTAGATTTAGCTTGACGTTAGGCTTAAACAGAGAAACGGTGGATATATTAAGTGCCATGGGCTGGATGCTATAGGTTGGATTGAAAATTACTTATATTAAAAATTGTAACCAGTTAATTAAGAAATGCAAACCTAAACTTATTCAAATGCTTCTGTAGGTGTGGATAACTCAGTCCCTCGGAGGCTCAGAATCTTTCTGAGAATGCTTCGAAACATCTCTGGCTGTTCCCAGGGCACTCGATGGCCAGCATCGGCAACTTCTATATGGCTCAGGCTAGGACACTGGAAAGATAAGGCTTGGCCCAGCTGACAGTAGCGTCGATCGTCTGAGCCTGTAACGTAGGTGACGGGCACTGATAGGAGCTGCAGTCGTTGGGTCAAATCATCCATACGTCCTGTGGAATATGCTTCAAAAGCACGGGCAATTTTCTGGCGATCAAAGTCAGCTGCTGGTCGAGGAATTGTGCAAGACCTTCCGCAAAAGACGGGTAGGGCATCCCATTCTGTGAGTAGCTCAGACCAGGGCTCTGTCAAAAAGCGTTTGGCCCAGGTGCGATCGCGACTTAAATACTCCTCTCTCTGTAACCCATCAGCGATGCCGGCACTAACAATTACAGCCCCTGTCCAAAGTTCAGACTGAGCGATGAGCGCGTGCCAAGCCAGCCGTCCCCCTAGCGAATACCCTAGCAAATAGTTCTGACTGCCCTCAGCCGCCGCCACAACGGTCTTACAGAACGCATCAGCCCAAGCCCAACAGTCATTATCCAGGGTTTCCCAGAGATTAACCCAGCGTATTTGCAGCGTGTGATCCCTAACCTGTAGCTTCTGAGTTAGGTCGTTCCACACCTCAGGTTGTTGCAAATTCCCATGGAGACACCATAGAGTTTTCATCTCACAAAGAAGAACTACCAGGTGTTTCTGCTAGCTCTGTTGCGGTACCCATCGCTATAGCAGATGCTTCAAAAGCTGTTGTTGCTGCTGTAGTTTGTTCACTACTAAATAGAGCCTCGGCAATACGGGGCGAAAAGGT
Source organism: Cyanobacteria bacterium P01_H01_bin.105 (assembly GCA_039178155.1). Taxonomy (GTDB): domain Bacteria; phylum Cyanobacteriota; class Cyanobacteriia; order Phormidesmidales; family Phormidesmidaceae; genus Leptothoe. The sequence goes on along the minus strand of JBCDFI010000072.1, from coordinate 7,687 downwards.
AAATGTATTGAGCCCCTGAGTTGCGAGGTAGGCAATATCCTCCACATCACGGATACTGGCTGTAAGAATGCGGGTCGTGCTTTGTACTCCGTTAAGTGCCTGCTGCATTTTGGCTAATGTTTCACGACCGTTACGTCTCCCATCATTAATTCGACCTAAATAAGGAGCTGCGTATTCTGCCCCTAGGGCGGCAGCGACCAAAATTTGTGGCACTTCATAAACAGCTGTCATTGTCACGCGAATCCCGTCCGTAACGAGAATGGCTGCCGCCGCTGTGCCTAGCTGAGTAATAGGAACCTTGACCACCACTCGTCGATCGATTTTGGCTAAAGCATGTCCTGTCTTGATCAAAGATGTTTGAGTATTGCCCCAAGTTTGTAGCTGGACTTCCTGGGCTCCTAACTCAAATGCTTTTGTCGCTAGCTGAGTCAACGAGTCAACAGTGCAAGGAACCTTTGCCCGTTCTAGGAGTAATGGGTTACACGTCACCCCATAGAAAATTCCTACAGGTAGCCAGGTTTCCCAAGCAGTTGTATCAGCAGTGTCTAAGTACAGGCGCAAACTCACGATAAATCTCTAGCTACTGCACCGAGTATTCCATAAGAGGAGAGCAATGACGAAGGAATGCTAGTCGACCAAGAGCAACGCTGAGGGATACTGGCCACAGGTTTGATGCGATGCTTGAGGATAGATAAAATTAAGTAGTATGCATTACAACTGATTTTTTAGGTATTTTGTAAACCAGCAACGGACTCTTTTATGTCTACTGACCTTGCCCAGAAATGGGAGATCGCACGGTCAAACTGTGCTCAAGACCCCATTCATACTCTAGGTACGGCGCAGACTTTTGGGGGTCTGATCGCCACAGACCGAGCATTAGAATGCATTACCCATGTTTCTGACAATCTGAGCGAGATTTTAGGTCAAAATAACAGCTGGACTAGCATGGATATGTTAGGTCGTCCGTTAGAGGCGGTCTTGCCGGGTGAGCTAATACATGATCTTAACAATGCTTGCAGCGTCCCAATGGTGGTGGCTCAACGTCATCGATTAGGTATCTATGAGATTCAGGGGCAGACCCTAGATGTCTGTGTTCACTGTAGCCCGACTCGAACCTTAATTGAGTTAGAGCCAATCAGGCCAAACCTCGATACCTATATGCCGTTGGTGATGCGAGCTAAGTTGATGCTCGAACAATCTTCTAACTCTGAGCAATTACTTTCTCTCGCGGTAGAAGAATTGCGTGATACTACGGGGTTTGATCGAGTGATGGCCTATCGCTTTTTAGCAGATGGTGCTGGCGAAGTAGTTGCAGAAGCCTGTAGCCCTGGCATGGATTCATATCTAGGATTGCGCTACCCAGCTTCCGATATTCCAGATGTGGTCCGTACCCTGTTCTTACGGATAGGGGTGCGTATTATTGCAGATATTCACGCTACTGCAGTTCCGATTCTATCGTTGGATGATGCAGAGGCTCCTCTCGATATGTCCCTAGCGCTAATTCGTGGGGTGTCGTCTGTTCATACTGAATATTTAGAGAATATGGGTGTGCGGGCTAGTATGTCTATTGCCATCACAGTCAATGGTCAGCTATGGGGATTATTTGCTTTACATCATTTACGACCGAAGATAGTTTCTCTTGATCTGCGGACTGTGATTGAACTGTTTAGACAATTGTTTTCTCTACAGTTTCAACAGGTGTTGGCTGAAGAACGCTTTTGCGATCGCAAGCGAACAGCCTCTACATTGGATAAATTATTCGCCATTCAGTCTGATCCATTGACTCATAGAGACTGGAAAAACATCATTATTCAATCTAGCCAATCGCTTTGCCAACTACTATCGGCCCAGGGTGTGGCGTATATCAGCGAGCAACAGTTGTTGGACAGCTATGGAGAGACTCCCCCTGCACTAGCGATCTTAGCACTAGCCAATCACTATAATGTCTGCGCACAGACAGACATCATCACAACTGAGTGCTTGCAACATCTTGACATCCATGATGTAGACACATGGGGTAAGAGTGCTGGAGCCCTATACTTCTCGATTCCTGCTGATGAGCCGTTTTACCTTATTTTTTTTAGACACGAAATCATTGGCGATATTCGCTGGGCCGGCAACCCGAATAGTCAACAACTGGTAGAAGATGCTGCTGAAATAAGATTACGTCCACGGCGTTCGTTTGAAGAATATAAAGAAACCCTTGAGGGACGTTGTTCTCCTTGGACCTCGTTTGATCTTAATACTGCCCTCGAAATTCGCACTGAGCTTATTCGTCTGGCTAGAGTCAATGTCCAAGATTTTCAACAGCGTCAGCAAAATCTTTTAGTTGCCGAGCTCAATCATCGAGTAAAAAATATTTTGGTCTTGATTCGCTCAATAGCTCGCCAAACGGAAAAGTCTGCTAGTTCCCTAGAAGACTACACAAAAAACTTAGAACGCCGAATTGCAGCTCTGTCTGCTGCCCATGATTTAGTCACAGGCTACGGGTTAGAGTGGCCGAATCTAAGAAATTTACTCGCCATAGAATTGCGCCCCTATCTCAATGATACAAAGCCTCGGGTAAGCCTGACTGGGCCGGTAATTGGTCTCAAAGCCAGTTTTGTTCCGACATTTGTGCTAGTGCTGCACGAACTAACGTCTAATGCTGCGAAATATGGTGCTCTGTCAGTTGTCTCAGGTACCGTAAGTGTCTATTGGAGCGAATCTAACGGCGGAGTCAAGCTGATTTGGCAAGAATCGGATGGCCCCCCTGTTGTTAATCTTCAGCGACGAGGATTTGGACAAGACCTTATTGAACGGGCTATTCCCTATGAATTTGAAGGCGAAGCTGTGCTCCATTTCTTAGCCTCCGGCGTAAAAGCAGAATTCTGGCTGCCCAATAGTCTAATCCGCTGGGGACAGGAGCGGACTGTGACAACCAGCTCTACTTCAATTACTCCAGACTCTGCTTCTCTAGCCCATGCTGAGCAAATTAAAATTTTGATCGTAGAAGATAGTTTACTAGTTGCCATGGAAATGGAAAATACGCTCAAAAAAATCGGATTTGAAGCGGTAACATCCGCACCTAGCGTTGAGCGCGCCTTGAAATATTTACAACAAGATAGCTATCAATTCTGTTTATTGGATATTGATCTAAAGAAAGAAACGAGTTTTGAAGTCGCCTATTTTCTGCTTAAACAAAGTATTCCGTTTATATTTACCAGTGGCTATAATTCCAAACATCCTATCCCTGAGTCCCTCAAACTGGTGCAACTTCTACAAAAACCTATTGATGGAGCAAAGTTAGAAAAGCTTATCCGTGACCTTCTCAATTAGCCTATAAAATTATGTTCGGCACCTTTTTAAAAGTGAGACTTGATGGCTATTACAGGTAATTATGGCGACAGTACTTATCTTTGAAGACGATATGCCACTAGCTTCTTATTGGCGTAAGACACTAGAAGCTAAAAATCATTCTGTATACTGTTGTGCAAAAGTTCAAGATGCTTTAGAAATTGCTACAACAATCCAGCCAGATTTAGTTGTTATGGATATGATGATCAAGCAAGATGGACAATTTATCCCAGAAGGGGGACTAACACTACTAACCCATTTAAAGTTAAATTTTGACGGCTCCCCAAGCATTATTTGTGTGAGTGGATATAAGCCAGGGGTCTATCGGCAATCTACCGCTTTAGAAATTGCCAAACATACAGGTGTTGATCTCGCCCTTTATAAACCGATTTCATCTGAGCAATTATTAGAAGCTGTTGAGCAGCTTTTAGCAAATAAGTAGTTCAGTTCAATTCTCTAGGAAGACTTTAGGTGTTCAAAACACCAATCTCTTGTAGCATATCCATGTGCTTCTTTACAGGGGCCAGTGTGTTTGCTAACATCATGCCGCTGGCAGCAACAGCGGGTAAACCAATGCCTGGAAATGTGGAGTCACCGCAGCACCAAAGATTCTGTATCGGAGTACGTGGCCCAGGAAAAACACCTTGGCCAGCACGAATGGCAGGCCCATAGGAACCGTGGTGGCGACGGAGAAAACGGCCATGGGTCAAGGGTGTACCCACTAGGGTGATGTCACATCGAGAACGAACATCAGGAATAACACGCTCAAGGGCTTGCCACATGATCTCAGCTCGCTGCTGTTTTAACTTGGCGTACTCAGGGCTATGACGATCCAGGCCAGCCCATAGTGCATAGTGCTCATTGCCGGGAGTATAAACATGAACCGTGTGCTTGCCTGCTGGAGCCAGGTTTGGATCTAACACCGAAGGAATCGATATCAACACCAGGTTTTGCGGTGCATTTATTCCTCGACTCCAATCGTTCACCACAATGTAGTGACAGGCCAATTTATCTAGCCCGGTAGCATCAATACCCAGGTGCAGATGCATAAAGCTATCGCACTCAGGGATAGCCCGTCGCTTTTGTTCAAACCGTTTGAACTTTGACGGCAGCGAGGGTAGCAGCGTGAGGGTATCCCAAACCGAAGCATTCGAAATGACTGCTTTGGTAGCCTGTATCTCCTGACCATTACGCAAACGGATACCAACAGCTCGATCGCCCTCTAACAAAATCTCTTCAACGTGAGCATTTAATCGAATCTCACCCCCGTGTTTTTCCAGCCCACGCCCCAAAGCCTCGACAAGAGAAGCACTTCCCCCTTGAGGATAGTCAAGCTGTACACCAGGGCGATACCAGTCAGCAAACATAAAGGCTACTTCTGCTGCAATCGTCCCTGTAGCCGGTAACCCAGACAGAAGGAAACAGAGCATATCTAGCCAGTGGCGCGTAAATTCATCTTGAACTGCGCCATCCATGATGCGGCTAAAAGGACCGGTGAGTTGAGCTGTTTGCCATCCTTGTTTGAGCAGGGATGGTAAAAAATGACTGACGGTCTGAAATGCTCCTAGGTCAAAACGCATAGCTGCGGGAGGTAGGGCAACGGCTGCCGCGCCCAAGGGTTGCATCATCTGTTGTAAACGACGCCATTCGCAAACGGCATCGTCTCCCCGCAAGTCTTTCAGTACATGGCAAAATTGGTCTGCACCAACTGTAGTCTCAAACTCTCCTTCTGGTAAACAGCATCCCCACGTGTTGTAATTGAGCCAGGTGGCATCTTCATTAATGGCATCTAATACTTGCCGTAATGGATTGGGAGATGGGCTATAGGAAAGGCCTGAATAAAGAGATGGGCCAGAATCAAACAAAAAACCGCCGCGCTCGAATCCATGAGCAGCTCCACCAGCCAGACTGTGGCTTTCACATACCACAACGTCGTAGCCATAGCGAGCCAACAGTGCAGCACAACACAGGCCACCAATGCCGCTGCCAATCACAACAATTTCTGTACGCCCCATGCCATCACCGTATAGACTATCTAGAGTTTTTGCTTAAAAATCAATCATTGAGAGACCCCACAGCCATCATCTTGAGGGGCTAGAGCCACCGCATGGGGGGACCGTTCGCGATTCAAACCCGATCAAAGACTCTCCTTATGAATAGTTTTGGGTTGGCTGCCATGGATTAAGGTCATCGGAATCTCATCAATTTCTATTCCACCTGATCCCAGTTGACGGTAGAGCGGCCGACAATTTTGCCGTCAACCTTATCGGTAAAAACAGAGAATGCAACTGGATAGTTATAGTATTTTGCCAGCTATAGCCATCATCAAAGGTCAAAACGACTGGTTTTTCAGGCAAAGGCACTCCTGTTCTAAGCTGGCTGACCAGCTGATCGAGACTAATCGGGGTTAGATTCTTGGCTTGAATGGTGCGAAAATCATTGTCTAAACGTGTAGGGGTAATGTCAAAAAAGACTTCTTTTTCAGCTAGCATATTGTGATACATCATTACAGGCACCCTAGCTAACTGAGCCTGCTCGTGGCGCTGCGGCCACTGAACAGATTCCAGATAGGCGCTCAGATGTGCCATCCACTGTGAAACCTGACTCTTGACGGTCTTGACTGATCTGAGTATCCCAGACGGATAGGGTTTGCCCGATACTGTTTGCTGAGCTTGTCGACTGTGGTGCCGGTAAACAATAGTAATCTGCAGCAGAGAATGATTGATGTGGAGTTGTTTCTATAGAGTCGCCTAGCCCTTCGTTGACTAGTACTTCATCGACCGTCGTGTTAAAAATAATGGGAGCAATGGCGGGAGATGGCAAACTGGCTACAGCACGTTCAACATCATCAGTAAGGTTATGGCTAAAGGCAATCGGAGCATCAGCTTTTACGTTTGTATCTGCACTACTAGCTCCATATAAGAACCCACCGCTAAAGGCTAAGGGTAGACCCAGCGCAATTTTTCCTCGAAACATACGCAGCATTAATGCTTGTGACTTGATTTGGCAAGAATTCTTTAGATCACAAGCCTCCATCTGAAGAATCCTTCTGGTTGAGTTTAACGACAACGGGAGTGAGACTACTCGGCTTAGACTAAGAAAACTTCAGCAGAAGATTAAGAGGTTATAAAAATCTAAGCACGCCAAAGCCACTCCAACTAGCAGAGCAGCCTTGTTGGAGTGGCTTTAGTATAGGTGCTTTTAAATGAACCGGTTCGGTATTGAACTCCAGAGGGTCCTAAACTCTGAAGACTGAAAACAGTCTATCGGGGCCGCAGTACTTGCGCAGCTATGTAGTAATAAAACGCCAACGTCGCTTGCAAAACTTCAAAAATACGAGCTTAATTGTTTACCAAGGTAATCGACTGCCATCCCACGAGAAAAATGAGCCGTTATCTTCTAAGGTGACGTTCCCCAACACATTCATTAAGAGTCCTACAGTTTTTTCAACTGGGAAAAGTTTTTCTGGAGGCACCCCCCGCTGAAAGGGTTCTGATAATCGTGTATCGGTGGTACCGGGGTGTAGCAATACAATGGCTGTCTGCTGACTGCGACGACTGTATTCAATAGAGGCCGTTTTTAGAAACATGTTTAGAGCGGCTTTGGAAGCACGGTAACCGTACCAGCCTCCAAGGCGATTGTCTTCAATGCTGCCGATTTTGGCCGAGATGGTGGCAAAAATATTTGGCTTTTTATGGTTAAGCAGCGGCAACAAATGTTTGGCTAATAGGGCAGCTCCGATGCTGTTTACCTGAAAGTAGTGCAGCAGATTGTCTGGCTGCAGCTGTCGTAGTGCTTTTTCGGGGGTAATGTCCCCATCGTGTAGAAAGCCAACACAGTTGATCACAAAATGTAGCTCAGAGGTGTGGGTTGTGATCTCAGCTATCCCGCTTTTGATTTGGGCCTCTTTGGTTAGATCCATGGCTAGGCAATGTAGCTTGCTATGAATTTGGTCTAATTGCAGTAGCTCAAGCGAAGAGGCTGCGGTACGGTATGTGGCGAAAACTTGGTCAAAGCGCTCATCGGTGAGTAACTGTTTGATAAAGCCTAGGCCAATGCCACGGTTGCCGCCGATAACCAGGGCTTGACCCGACTGTATGCTCGAAAAAATTGGTTTTGAAATAGTTGCTGATGGATCGATCATGAAATAGACATGGGGTGAAATCGAGCATTAGCGTAAGATAGCGCAGGCAGTTTGCACACGCTACGCGGCATGAATGAATTGGCAGTTCCTGATATGAAGCCTTCGATGAATCCATTTGCGATGCCCATGGAATTTATTGCAGGGGTGGATCCAACGACTGCGCCTGAAGGGGCAGGGCTATGGTTTGGGTTTTGTGGGTCTCGAATT
>JBCDFI010000071.1:0-15216 GCA_039178155.1 Cyanobacteria bacterium P01_H01_bin.105 | reverse complement strand
AGTAGATGGCACATTACCGGTCATATTAACACTGGTTCCCTGGACATAAATACAGATTTCACCTTGGGCTGTAAATAGCTTAAAGACAGCACCGCCAGCAATTTGATAAGCTTTTGGAGGGGCTGTCCAAGGTCCTGTTGTCATGCCGTTGCTGGCCTGTTGCTGTTGCCCTGGCATCCCCATGGTTGTCATGACAGTGGTTTGATTGCCTGGATTGTCCAAATAGACATGATGTCCAGGGTTAAGTTCGCATACGTAGGCCATGGTGATTTTGTAAAACGAGGCTATAGTCTATTTCTAAAATAATGACCCTTAGCTCAAAAAGGACAAAAAATATCAGAAAGTTTTAACCCTGGCCTAGCTTACAATTGGCCCAATAAATATGCTGGGCATCGTATAGTTACATACATTCTGATGCCCAGCTGATTTCTCTTATTGGCTTTATCCTGAATCTATCTAGTAGCTATATTTTTGGTTTGTCTAAGCCCCAAAATACCTCCTCCAAAGGAAACCAGAGCTAGTAAAATTCCAGGCTCAGGTGTCTGAACGGGCGGCTGAACAACCGGTGTCTGGGCGACAAGGGCATCGCTCGCCTTAAACTCCACCAGGGTCAGTCGTTGAGCTTGAACAAATGACTGACTATAGTTCCCCGACACCACAATTGATGCCGTTTCTGCTAAGTTGTCTGGACCGCTTGAGAAAACAGAGCTATCGATAGTCCAATTGACATTAGGTGTGGAGTCAACAGACAACACATCCCCACCGCCAGGGGTATTCAAATTGCCAAACAATTCAAAACTTGACAAAACTGTTGCCGCCTCATCTATTAGAGCAAAGGTAATCCCAGCGGTCGCCTGGGCCTGTTCAGAAACAGGATCGTCAACCTCAGAAAACAGATCCAGCAACCCAATAAAACTAAAGTCGAAGCTTGTATTAGCTAATATTTCAAACTGCCCTAAAACGGATGCCTGACTCTCAGCAATACCCAGATAGTTTGAGCCTGTTCCCAAAGCCTCGCTCACAACCCTATTGAGAGAGAATGCTGGATCTTGGCTAAATAGAGCCGCTGCATCAGCCTCAGCAATGGCAGTTCCATCGCCTGATGAGAGTGTAAGAGTATCCGTATCTGCAGAGGTCGATACAGAGCTAGGCGGCTGTGAAAAACTATTAAATGAGAATGAACTGGTAGACCTTGCAAAGGTAATCGCTTCACCAGGAAGCGCTACTACTAAAAGGCTACACAAGCCCGAAGAGACGACTATAGTCGTCTTAAAAAGATTTTTAATGATGTTCATGAGATATTTTTGCGCTTATAGAGCGCTAAAACACAGCAAGACAAATCCTCACCAATCTTGAGGTTGTCCTCAGGAGGTGCCAGCCATATAGGTGTTAAGTGCCAGTGAGCTAATAGGGATCAGGCAGATTATTCTGGTTCCAGCACAATGCTTGAAATTTCTGCAAACAGACCTGTCCATCTCTTAATAACAAAGAGATACTGTAAGGCACCTTAAAGATATAGCGGGGTAGATTGCAGCAGGGGTAGATTGCCAGTAGAGATGGAATCAGGTGTACGACTCTCGTAGGAGAGCTTTAGCACTGGGGGTTCCATCTATGGACTGGTGCTCCTGCGGCTATCCTAATTTGTGGAGTACTTGAATGAGTAAATTAGCTGTAAATAACCTGAGATTTCTAATAAAGAAGTCAATATATATGTCAGCTGTTTAAGTAAATATTGATTTTGCTGTATCAATGGTCACTAATTTGCCGTTATGAATTTGAGCAATAAACCAATGTGTGAACTGCGCTACTAGCCAATATTTCGTGGACGAGGTTCTACCAGGGTTTAGCAACACCACTCAAAACAGCGCTGAACCGTTACAGTTTAGCGCTGTTTAAATGTTCTATACCATTGCTAATTTAAAGGATGTACTGACCAATTCGTCATTTAACAATACGAAGCTCTACAGATTAAATCATTCCGAGGATCAGCAACGCCCCATATCTTAATGTCTTAAACTTAACGGTTTAAAACCCTAGTGTTGGACAAATTTGCATAGCGCTGATCCTGCTGTCTAGATGAGTCCAAGCGGCAAAGTGTCCTCCCTTAATTTTCTTTGACTCATGGGCCGTAAGCTCTAAATAGGCCAAGTCTCTAATATCTTTAGTGGCAGACGGATTGGCAGACTGATTAGAACTACGATGGTGGGACCGACGTGAATGGGATTTATTATTCTGACAAAGGTTTGGGGGTGTACAGCTGGGAAACCCATTTTCTTTAATGAGTCTGTTAAGGGTTCGATAAGGAATATAGTGACCGGGTTCATAGCCAGCATTTTTAAGGATCAAAACACAGGCCCAAGAATATTTTCCATTTAGAATTGCATCAATAATAAGTGCAAATTCTTCCTCACTCATGGAGGCTTTCATTCTCTCTGTGTTGAATACCATGATGTTATCGTCCTTATAAATAGTTTTGCTGTGGCTGGAGTATCTAAGGGGGAGATATAGTAAGGATTGAAAGTTTGTAAAGAAACTGGCTTAAACGTTGAGGGAACCTTCCCTCAGCTGTCGAATCGGATCGATTAAAAAATCTACAATACGACGTTTTCGAATTACAATCTCTGCGCTAGCTGTTTGACCTGCTTTGAGGGAAATTATTTTTTGTTCATGGACGACGTGGTCTTGATCGAGAGCAATTTCGACTGTGTAGACAGCTCCCATCTGTTCATCCACTTTTGAATCTGGTGAGATTGATATGACTTTACCTGAAACAATACCGTATTGCTGATAGGGAAAGGCGTCGAATTTCATTTGCACCGACATATCGGGTTCAACCAATCCAGCTTCTTGATTAGGCATTAGGGCAGATAATACCAGGGGCGTATCCGCAGGAGCAATTTCGACCACTGTCTCTCCAGGTTGAGCGACTTCGCCAACATTACTAATGTTGATCGCTGAAACGGTTCCATTTACTGGTGCATAGAGAAACATTTGATCTAAATTAGTTTGAGCGGCTTTTAAGAGGGTCTGGGTTTCAGTCATTTGGGCCTCTAGATCGGATTCCTCAAGCTGGAGTCTTTTCAGTTTCTCTTGGGCTGTTAGCTCGCGTCTGACAGCCTCGGCCTGGGTGAGATCTAATTGGGCATGAAGCTGGTCTGATTGAGCTAAGGTTTGTTGAACAGTGCCCTCTTGTTCAGTCATCAGGCGATGGCGATCTCGTAGTGTTTGCTCTACGTCAAACATATATTCTTGGGAAAGGACGCCTTCATCGACTAGCCAGCTCAATCGATCTAAGCGGGCCTCATTGGCTTCAAGATCCGCCGTCAGCTGCGCTACTATAGTTTGTCCGGTACTAACGTTAGCCTGGGATTCTGCGATCGCAGCTTCTTGGGTTTGAATCTCAGCCATAGCAATCGCCTGTTGTGCATCGGTTTCGTATTGCGTTTGGGCGATAAGTACTTGGGTTTTCTGTAGCTGATCGTTCAATGCTGAGAGGTTTTGAGTCAGTCGTTCAACTTCTGATGTTAAAACTTCAGTGTCAAGTTCTATGACGGTTTGACCTGCTTGTAGGATATCTCCTTCTTGCACCAAAATCTTTGCAACTTCACCAGCCGCAATTGGCTGCACTTTAAAGGTCTCTCCTTCTGGCACTAGTCGCCCTTGGGCATTGCTAACCTCTTGCATCGTGCCAAACCAGGCCCAGGTGCCAAACATGCAGGCAAATATAAAGCCAATTAGAATCATATACCTGGGTAATGCTGCCGGAGGATGGTCTAGGGTTGTTTGTAGCGCTTCACTCCAGTGGATGTTTGTCGCAGATGAGGCTCTTTCTGCTTTTTGGGCAGACGCTGTCTTGGGAATCTGTTGAGTTGCTGGGGCGGGGGCTAGACTGTCGTCTGGAGGAGTCTCTTCTGGCTTTGCTTGTAGCTGCTCGGTGACATCTGGGGGTTGATAGGAATCGACTATGGCTGACTGTGCTGCTGTTGGTATTGGGTCAGTCGTTAATGGGGCTACTTTTGAATGATTAGACATGTCAGAACTCCATCTACAAATCAAGTTGTTGTTGAGCGAGATAATGGTATAACCCTTCTGCAGCCATTAATTCTGCATGGGTTCCGTGTTCGACCAGTACACCGTGGTCTAACACTAAAATACGGTCGGCATGACGAACGGTAGACAGCCGATGAGCAATGATAAAGGTGGTGCGATCGCGACTTATCTGCAGCAAATTTTGCTGAAATCGTCGCTCGGACTCGGTATCGAGGGAGCTGGTGGCCTCGTCTAGGATTAAAATTCGGGGATGGCCTAACAAGGCTCTTGCGATCGCAATTCGCTGACGCTGACCACCCGACAGTGTTGATCCGTGCTCACCCACTTTTGTGTAATAACCCAGCGCAAGGGATTGAATAAATGCATGGGCCTCAGCTAACTTGGCTGCTGCTACCGCCTGCTCCAGCGTAAACTCACTGCGAAACAGAGTGATGTTTTCAAGAATTGTTCCCGAGAATAAAAAGCACTCTTGGGGAACCACACCAAACTGCGATCGCAAAGAATGGGGTGACACATGGCTAATATCATGGCCATCGATTAACACTCGTCCCCGAGTGGGATGATACAGTCCTTCTAAAACCTTAACTAAGGTAGTTTTACCCGAGCCGCTGCGGCCAACAATGGCAATGGTCTGCCCAGCTTCCACGCAAAATTCTAGATTTTGTAGAGAATTTCTCTCCTCATCGGTATTGTAATTAAAGGTGACATCTTCAAATGTTACGGTCCCTTTAATGGGAGGAAGGACTAACAGAGGTTGTTGAGGGTGTTCTTCGGGATCAACTTCAAAGACATCGTTTAAGCGTTCTACCGAGATCAGCACCTCCTGTAGCTCATCCCACAAATTCGCCATGGCCAACACCGGGTTGATAACATAGCCAATCATCATGTTGAACGCAACTAACTGGCCAATGGTTAGCTGATCTTGAATCACCATGTAGGCACCGGCCCATAGCAAAACCACACCCCCAACAGAGTTGATTACACCATTCAATGCCCCTAGACCAATGGAGAACTTTTGCCCTTTAAAAGAGACATTAGTGAGTCGAGTGGCTCGATCTTCCCATAGCCATCGCACTTCTCGTTCGGTGGCTGTGGACTTAACCGTGGCAATGCCATTCATCATCTCCACTAGAGACGAGTTTTGATCGGCAGCCTCTTTAAAAATCTCCCTAGAAATCTTCCGTAAAAACGGGGTTGATCCCAGGGTTAAAATGACAATAGGGGGGATCAGCCCTAGTACCAATAAAGTCAGCTGCCAGTTATAGTAGATCATTAGCCCGAGGTATACTATACCGGTCAATAGGTTGAGCCACGCCAGAACAATTTGACCAATTAGAAAACGGGCTATTTTAGAATTTTCCTGAACTCGCGTTAGGATATCGCCAACCCGTCTTGATTCAAAAAAGTTTAGGGGAAGGTTGACTGCATGACTGATAAAGCCGGTAATTAACGTCAGGTTAAGACGATTTGAAAAATACCCTAACAAATATGACTGGGCCGAGGACATACAGATTTTCCATAGTCCAAATAACAGCATTCCTACTGCGATCGCATTAAGAGTCGTAGCACTCTTTTGTACTACCACCTGATCCATAATAATTTGAGTAAACAGGGGCGAAAATAAGCCAAAGATCTGTACTAAAAAAGAGGCTACTATGATTTGAAAAATCAGAGATTTGTAAGGGGTTAAGGCATGGAAATAGCGCCAAAGAGAAGTCTTTTGTTGGATTTCAGTTTCACGTAAACGCTCAGTTGGATCTAGCAAGAGCGCATATCCGGTCCATCGAGTTGAAAATTCCTGACTAGGAATTGTTTGGACACCCATGGCAGGATCGGCAATGATAACCTGATCACCTTGAATCTCATAGACAACAACAAAGTGATTCCCTTCCCAGTGAGCAATCCACGGATTAATTTGATCCACCATTCGACCAAAGCTAGCCCTAACCGGTCGGGCGTGGAAACCCAAACTTTCTGCAGCCTGAGCTAACCCTTTGAGTGACGCTCCGGCCACTCCGACATTGGCTCGTTCTCGTAGAGCATGGATGGGAAATCGCTTGCCCCAATAACGAGCCAGCATGGACAAACAGGCTGCACCACAGTCAGAAGAACTCTGCTGTTCTATCCATGGGTAATGATGGACCCAATCCAGCAACCGACGCTGAACTGGCTTAGGTAAACTCAGCGCTCTCGATTTGGATGGTTCGCTGGGCGATTCGCTGGATGGTTCTGACGCAGATACAGAGCCTGACGATACCAGTTGAGGGCTATTATTGGAGTTTTTTGGAACAGACCGACGTCTGTCTGTCTGCTGGGAGCCGTTGTGTGAGACACTATCTGATAGCGGATAACCACTCTGAAATAAGCTACTCTCCAGCTCTGGCAGCAGTGTTTTAGAAATCTCCCAAGCACTCTTTGGTAAACAGTATAGATGTAACCGAGTACGCGCTATCCAGTCAGTTGGAATCGCTTGAGGGGAGTTCCAACTATAGCCCAGCTCTGGCGGCTGGGCTATGGTCTGCTGGGTGTCAATCTCTCCCCATTTCAGCCACAAGTGGCCGACGTCGCTAGACACTGATTGGTGAATAGGGGTACCTGCCTCAATCCACTTATCTTGAAGATACGGAACCCACGGCCGTAAGCGATGGGCAGGCAGCGATCCCAATGGGGTCAATGTTCTAAAAAAGATCAGCCGCTCCCGTTGGTGAGTAGCGTTAGCCCATTGCTCTTTTAAAGGAGCACAATTTGCTAACAGGTGATTCAATGACGAGGCAGAAATCTGAGCAATTTGGACATCGCTGGCGGCTAAAGCTCGATAGCTCAGGGATTGTTCGATAAAATAGTCATCGGCCCCAAATACCTCTCCTTCCGAAAGTACTTGCACTGTTACCGGCTGTGTCTGACCAGCACGATCGCAAAGCAGCCTCACCTGGCCTTGATAGATAAAGTACAATCCATTGGTTGAACTATCCTCCAACCGACTAGATTGATCATATCTAGCATTGGATAGATTAGCCGACAGATCAATAATCTCATCACCTAATCGATACGTGACAAAGCTGGCATTGGCGATAAGAGTAGAGAGAGTCTCCGTATCTAAATTAGCAGGAATCCGATACCACAGCAGTTTGGAGATATCGGTCTGTAAGCTATCGCTCTGCTTTAAAGCTTGACCATTCAGTATCTTGAGCCCTTCATTCATAACTTGAGTCTCGTAAGGGAGCAATCCTGACTTTTATCGATGAAGACTATTTGCATCGTCCCTTGGACTGAAGCAATAGAGATCTAAGATTTGTCCTATGAACAGGTGCTTCTATCCTGGTAAAGCATTTGAAAACCACGATATTTCATAAATAATCGCTGACTTACCTTGGGTTGCCCAGTAAGTTTTAGTTGAGGAAAGATAATTACCAGGAATAACAATGCTCTTAGCAACTTAGTTAGGGGCTCACCCCATAGCTAAGACACGAGATAGAGACAATATAGGTAAAATCGAAATTACTTGTATGTCGTCGATGCAACAGTGTAACCATAGTTCACATAGCGTGAAACTGATAGTTAGAAAGGGGACAGCGCTCTCAGCTGAATTTGAAACAACCGGTGAGCCTAGGCTAAATAACCCAGCCTTCGTTTAGTTAGCATTGCTCTATACCTTTTACAGGAGACCCTGTTTTTTAGTGTTTTGAACGTTGATAGCATTTTTCAACAGTATTAAAAAGGTTTATTTAAAGCTCCCTCATATCTTTAGAGGAAAATCTCAGTCAAGAGGCAAAAAGTTCTAAGTACATTTGAAGCATTCTCTTAGTCCGCAGCACACACGTAAATCTGCTGGGCCGAAATTTTTTGTTGGGTTTTAAATGCTTCTTATGTACGTTTGAACACTTTTACTTTATACAACTAATGCTTAATAATGCAAAGCTGTTTTACAAATCCTTTACATGAGATCCTATGGCACACCCAATAATTTAAAATTCTCTATTCTTCAGAATCCTTACTTATGAAGACATACAAGTAAGGATATAAGATTAGCTAAAAATCCTCAATTCAAATATCCTCAGAGGATTGATGTTGCGATCGCAACAATTTATTTATTTAGCATCAGGGAAATTTCTAAACAAGTAAGGATAGTGTTCTAGCTCTAAATTTATTCAAGAAATTCTCAAAAAATGAACCATAAAATATTTAAATTAAAGCTGGTATTCTTCATCACATAGGTCACCACCGTATCCACTGTCGAAGTAAGAATATCGCTCTCATGGATGTTGTATTAGTTCAGATTCTATCAAGGATCGAAATAGAGAAATAGAGCGTCTCCTAGCGTCTCAACCCGTCAATTTAGAACCCAGCAATCGTTATGAGGCTGCTCCTCTCTGCCTATCTTTACAATGGTGATTGTGAGAACTCAATTTAGCCTTAAGGTAATGATACAACCAGGTCTCTGACACCCCGGTAATACGAGAAATACTGGCAACAGGGATCGCCTCAGACAAAAGCTTATCGACTAATATCTTAGTCTCATCAGAAACAGAAGCATTAGTGGGTTGAGCAACAAACTGTCGGCCACAGTGACGGCACTTATGATTCTGCTTGCCACTATGACTTTTGCCATTCTTGACAACACAGTTTGACCCACAGCCAGGGCAATTAGGTAAGGGAGCTAACATCGGTAAAGACAGAAGTGAGCTACATCTAGATATATGTATCACATGCTACTTATATGCACCCTGTGCTACACATAGGCAAATGACATTGTATTTATCTATTATGAATCGCCTTAATGTTTCTGGAAAAGAAAATTCTGTATACTCCACTTCACAGCAGACTTTTTTCTTGAAGGCAATTATTCATACTCACTAGAGCACTGCCTTAGTTAGTAGTACTTGAGTCCATCTTCATCGCAGTTATTTGCTTAGTTCATGAGCAATTGAATTAATTTTTCGGAAAGAGGAAAACCGGTCGCTTGTTCAAAATAAGTGAACATTGGGCTGGGATCGGCCTTGAGAAAAATAAACTCCCCTTGGGGAGACAATCGCCAATCAATGGCTGTCCATTCCAAAAATAAAGCTTGGGCAATCTTAAGACAGAGTATGTGAATCGCTTCTGGCAAAATTGCAGGAATAAGCCTGACCTGTTTATCTTTCCGACAATCCAGATAAGGGCTGCGAATTTCTGCAGCATAAACGTGTTGGCCAATCACATAGCACCGAATATTAGTGCCAGGTACATACTCTTGTAGCGTGACAGGCGTAATCTGCAGCACCTGATTCAAATGATTGTTTTCGAGGTGAGCAGGTTCTAATAATATAGCCTCTGCCCCTTGATAAACAGATTTAAATATAAGCTTGGGAATAGAGGCCGCAAACGACCGAATATGGTCAGGATTGTTACTTACTAAAGTTTTAGGAATAGTGACTCCTAGCTCTTTAACAATCGATAGCTGTAGTGGTTTCTCTTGATGAAATTGATAGGCTTCCCACGAGTTAACCCAATGGGCCGAACATCCCCGAATTAAAGAACGTAAGATACTTGCAGAATCGGCTACAGCGACTTGATATTGATGGGAATTGAGTAGTAACGATACATTTACGGGATATAGGGTGCGCCAGAAGATGCTGTGAATATTGTTGAGATGGATAACCTTACCCGTTGGTAATTTTAAGCACCCTTCACAGGTATGAGCTTGCCAGGTCAATTGCAGGTGTCTAGGAAACAATTGACTATTCCAATAGTCTACAAGGGCTCCTGCAGTTTCAAGTTTGCTCTTCAGCTTAGCCGCATCAGCATCTAAATCGTTGCCCAATATCAGGATATGCATGATTAGTCTGAGGGAAAGCAATCGTTCCGGTCAAAGAGTTGAAAATGTCAATCCTTGCCTAATTTCCCCAAAGCTAATGAAATTTACCAAATCAAATAAATACCTTTTATTCATAAATATTTTACATGACTGGTAATACTATGAAGAGTCTATAAAGTTTTTTAAGTAAGAGGGTGCCAAACTGGCAAAGGATTTTATCAATCTTTGTGCATGAGATAAATCAATTCACGGTCTAACCACTCATTAAACAGCTGGTTCAAAATTTGACTATGAATCTCCTCTGTCAAGTCTATAGATAAAAAATCTTCGACCATCAGTAGCTCATATCCTTCTTCAGATGGAGTAGGCCCTAAAATATCTTTTGGCTGACTACCAAATACCTGAGCCGCGATATCTGGCTTTAGATGCTGGCGAGAAAGAGTCCCCTCGTAACCACAGTGCAGCCTTCGCCGTTCATCGATGTCGTAGCGATGAGCCGCCTGATAAAAGCTGGTTTCGGTTTCAGTAATCTGATAAAAAAGCTCTTGGGCTTGTGGAGCATCGTGTACCACAAGCCGATAAAGAATGACCTTCTCATACTGGAGTTTGTGTTGAGAAAAGAATATAGGCACTTCACGCTCAAATAAATGCTTTGCTAGCTTTTGAGTTAATAATCGCTCACGAATCCCCTCTTCCCACTCTTCAGAGGTAATCAGCTGCTCGTCTAGCCATTGAAGCGTATCTTTGGCACTTTCGAGTTTCATTTGATGACGAAATTGATCCGCTTCTGCCTGGATCTCTGCATCACTAATCGTCAATCCCTTATCATGGGCAACGTTTTTTACAATATGACGCCACAGTGTCTGTCGACAGAGGTCTTTAATCTGAATTTCTTGCTTGAGATAAGCAATGATCTGAGCAGGTTCTAGTGTTAAACTACCAAGACTAATCACGGTTAGGACCCAAGAAAAGGTAAATAAGCATTAGCAAATTGGGCATAGGGTCCACCTGGATAGAGATGCTATTTGTTGGCGTTCCATTTAGTGACCCATTTAAATGTCTTAGCTTTCTCCAGCTGATATAAAAGCATGGGATGATAAAAGAGTATTCCCAAGCGTATCCACCGTGCCTTGAACAATGGCTAAAATACTGCCATCTATCCGCTGAATTGAGGTGCTTTCAGCAATGCCATTTAGATCTAGATCAACGGTTTCCAACCTGATATCGTGACTGATAGAAATATCTGCATCGAGCTGAATTCGATCTTCCCCATCTAGATCAAACCCAATAATGACATCGGCATGGGCGAGCTGATCTACGCCAGTAGTTTCTAGACTAAAAATATCGGCATTATTAGAACCGATAAAAATATCGCGATCGCTACTGCTAGCCAGCACCGTTTGTGTCGATGTTCCCAGCAAAAAATCTATCGTACTCTCTGTAGATGAATTGGAATTATCGTCACTATTAGCCTCCGTATTGTCATCAGCTATCGGTTCTAGAACACTGGCCGTAGAAAAGTCTGTATTGAGGGCAACATTGAGGGCAACAGCAACAATGGGGCCGTCTGGTCCTAGGCGAATAGCGGTAGATTCGGCAATGGTGTCGTTGTTAAAATCAATTGATTCAAATTCGAGATCGCCAATCGTAATGTCATCTGTAAACTGTAGAGAGTCTTCATCACGATTAAAGTCTGTAATAATATCGGCTCTGTAAATATCAAAAATAGGAGAGCTTTGATTATGGGACAGTTCAAATGTATCTGCCCCCCCATAGCCCGTCATAATATCTTGTCCGTCGCTGCTATGGAATTGGTTGTCAGCGTTATTACCAATATGAAAGACAAGACGACTATGATTCTCCTCAGTCTCCTGACTGGTGTCATCAGCAGGGGCAGATACATCGGTCGATGCTGATGCACTATCGGATGTAGCCACGGCTGAGCTACGACTCTCACTGGAGGTGGCCCCTGGTGTAAAGACCTGTTCTTGACTACTGACGACATCTCCATCAGAAGATGTGGCTCTAGCACTGCTACTACCTCCTGCGCCTTCAGCATTGGTGTAGGAGGTTGAGCGACTGGATGCACTCGCAGAGCGTCCTTGTGAATTCGTAGTAAAGGTTCTATGGGTCATGATGAGGTCCTCCCAGATTACTAGGTGAAAGAAGAACTGCTGTTAAATAATGCACCCGTCATGAGTATTGTGGCCTTGCTGATCCTCGGGGTAATTTTATTGGTCCGTTTTCTAATTTGGCTAGACGGTAACGTACTATACAGGGTTAGATCTTGCCAATTTGGCAGTTTTTTCCTGTGGAGTTGGAGTAGCCGCTAGAATCACGTAGTTGAGCAGGGGGCGGTCATGCGATCGCATCTTCATCTAACTAAATGCTCCGCCCCGAAGAAGCTACATTCAGAACGCGGACCTATTGCACATCAATGGAATAGGTAGGAATTGAAGGTGGATCATAGGCATAGGCAAGTGAGTAGGAGTAGCCTACCCCCAGGGATCCTCCGAATGGAATATCTACGGCCACAGAGCGACTGAACGCCCTAGCAAAGGTGATTGAACCCAGTGCGGTAGACGATGAACTCACGATCACAGAGACACCCCCCTTGACCAAAGAACTCTCTTCAGATGAGTAGACAATAAAATCTAGATCAGCAATATTCATGTAGTTTCTCCTTAAGATTGCCTCAGCAATGGTCTGAAATTGTGTTGTGGACTAAAAGCCTAGGAAACTTGGTGATGTAAATTTCCTAAACTCTACTCCTGGCGGAGGCAAGCATACCTCACAAGGATTTTAGATGTGCTAGATTAACCTAGGAATTGTAGGTGGAACATAGCTAATGTCAACGTCAAAGTCCACCACAAAAGAACTTGAATAGTCCCCTGCCGAGTCAAGATTTAAAGCGTTATTCTGTCGATCAAAGCTAACGGAAATCGAATTCTCACCTACTTGATCCAGGAAGTCGCGATTTCTCTCAAATACAAAATCTAGTAGTGCCTTAGGCATATTCTCTAGAAAGCCCTGACGGGAAAATGTAAATTCAAAGACACCCAAAGCCCCTTTTTCGAGGTTCTCTGATGTTTGAGATATCGTTTGACAAAAATCAAGATCGCTAATCAACATAAAGTCCTCCAGCTGTTTTGAAAAAACTTTGACATTGCTGATCCTCAAGATGACGTTAGCTGTGAGAGATCGTTGCAATGTTTTAAGAAACAAGTCAATAAAAAATAACTGAGTTCAGACGCTTGAAGATGTTAGGTTCCCCTATAGCTAGGGGAACCATGAGGCAGGGGACTCGACATCTAGCGCTAGCGGCCAAAGACCCCTCTGCCTAAGGCACTTCCCCTTAATCCCTCTAGACAGACTTTGTCAGTATAAGAATGAAGACAGCTTACGACAAACGTCATGACGAGTATTCTATCGTCATGCACCTTTCTGTTTTATGGGATTTACCCAAACAATAAATCAATTAAGTCAAAGCTGAATACGTCATCTGATACTTCAGCTGGATCGGTAATCGTTACTCGAGTTTGAGTAAGAGAAAACTGAAAAACGTTACCGCTTGTCTCATCCCCAATATCAACCACAGCTCCACCAAATCCCTCAGTCTCACCATCAGTTGGATTGATCGAGACTAAAACAACCGGGGCACCACCCTTAATCATTCTCTCTGTCTGGAAAGACATAGGGGTTTGAAAATCTAAATCAACAATATTCATGGCGTATCCTCTTGTGATCAAAATACTGCTATAGCTCAACTTTATAGGCAACAGAGCTAATCGATACTCACTGTTGCTGATTTAGGAGATGGACCACTCTGCTCATTGTTTGGTAGCTCGAGACTGTTCAGATGAAATCATCCCGAGGATCAGCAACGCCTAATACTCTATTTAGGAGGATTGTTCTATTGAACACAACAATCCTCCTAAATGTTATCTCTTAGCCCGTTACGGAGATCGAAGTAGCTGTGGCACTAGAGGAGATAGGAGTTGTATAGCTAGTGCTTAAGGCCTGGGCCAAGGTGTCATAGCCCAATGCATCTGCATCTGCTTCTGCAAAGGCGACATTACCTTTAGCTACACCAACGGAGACAATCGCTTTCTCAACTAATACTGTTTCAAGAAATGCTAGCTTTGTTACTGAAAATCTGTTAGAGATACCACCTTCAACAGTTACATCAGCAGACTCAAGATAGTTTAGGTCAGAGATAATCATTGTTTGTTTCCTGCTTAGATAAGTTATGGTCAATCTAGTAAATCTCTTAATCTGTCTCAAGGGGTAGTTTCAGTATCCTAAAATTCACCCCTTGAAATATTCTCACCTAGCCCGTTACAGAGATCGAAGTAGCTGAGGCACTAGAGGAGATAGGAGTCGTATAGCTAGTGCTTAGAGCTTGAGCTAGGGTATCATTGCCCAATGCATCTGCATCTGCTTCTGCAAAGGCGACATTGCCTTTAGCTACACCAACGGAGACAATTACTTTCTCAACTAATACTGTTTCAAGAAATGCTAGCTTTGTTACTGAAAATCTGTTAGAGATACCACCTTCAACAGTTACATCAGCAGACTCAAGATAGTTCAAGTCAGAGATAATCATCAGTTTCTTCCTTTGTTAGATAGTGCTTTTTGAAGTCACCTCGTTATTGGTTAACTCCATACTTCTAGAATAGCTGTTAAAAAGAGAACAAGTTGCCATTCTGGCAGGCTTCTCTCTCTTTTTGAAAAAATCTCTTTTTGATTGCTTGTATTTGACTTTTGTGTTTGGTTCTTGCATTTCCTAGCTTTGTTTAACGCAGTCTGCTTAGGGATGTGCGGGGAAATAATATACCCATTAGAGGCTTGACGACAATTGATTCTCCTTCGTAAGGAGAACCGTTAGGGAGGGGTTTTCGATACTGGCGCTATTGACTGAAACCCCTCCACCTACAGCACCTCCCCTTCGTAAGGGGAGGAAATCCTACAACACAATTTCAACAGGTATTCTATTTATTGGCAGATCCCTTAGAGGTCTTAAACACGCTTAGAACCATCTCTGAGTTGAAACCATAAACCAATGGAGATGCCATCAGCCGACGCATCTCCATTGGTGATTTTGGCGTTGTTGATTCTCGGAATAATTTGATCTCGACGTGTCCTCTAAATCAGCAATAGCGTAGTTTCTATTTTGTCAGCTTATGCCTTGGCACAACTTACTTTGATCGTCACATTATCATTCTCTTCTAGAGCTGTACGTAGGCTCTGCCGCACGTCTGTTAAGTCTGGATTTAGATGAATAGCTTGTCGATAATATGCGATTGCAATGGGGAGTTCTCCTTTTTGTCTATATTGGTTGCCTAGCTGATAATTGATGTTGGCATAGTAGT
>JBCDFI010000070.1:0-15276 GCA_039178155.1 Cyanobacteria bacterium P01_H01_bin.105 | reverse complement strand
GGCGATCTTTACTATGGGCAAGCCCAGGCTAGTTTAAAGCAGGTTATTGACACGTTAGATTTAACCCCTCGAGAACGAGAGGGACTACAGCCTGAGATTGATAACTTACTCGGCTTACAACAAAAATTAGAGCAAGGGGCGCTGCATCTAGCCGTTTTTGGGATGGTAGGTCGAGGGAAGTCATCGTTGCTGAATGCGTTGATTGGGCAGCCCATTTTTATTACAGGCCCCCTGCATGGAGTGACTCAAAACGTCGCGAGTGTAGACTGGCAAATTATATCTGAAGATAACCCAGCTCAATCCGTATCAGTTAAGACAAGCACGTCACTGGCTTCAGTAGAACTCGTTGACACACCAGGTATTGATGAGGTGAATGGTGAACAGCGTCAGCTCTTGGCAGAGCGTGTAGCCCAGCAGAGTGATTTGATCCTGTTTGTGCTTGCCGCCGATCTGACTCAGGTAGAATACGATGCCCTGGAATGGTTACGTCAGGCTAATAAACCAATTTTGCTGGTTTTCAACAAAGCCGATCAGTATTCACCAAGTGAACAAGCATTGCTGCTAGAAAAAATTCAACAGCGAGTGCATCCCCTTAATATCTTGCCTGAGGACATCGTATTAGCCGCTGCAGCTCCGTTGAGTACCACTGTGGTTCAAGATTGCAACGGAACTCGACGACCTCGGCGCACCCGAGGTACGCCAGATATTCAAGCTCTCAAGCTAAAGATATTAGACGTGTTAGAGCGAGAGGGTAAAGCCCTGATTGCCCTCAACACCCTTTTATATACAGATGATGTACAGGTCAAGTTAGTGGCCCGCAAGTTAGAAATTCGCCAGCGACGGGCTGATGATTTAATCTGGCAAACGGCTTTGACTAAAGCAGTAGCGGTGGCCGTCAACCCCGTCTTGATAGCTGATGTATTTGGGGGAGTGGCCGTAGATATTGGCCTAATAGTGAGTTTGTCACGGCTGTACGGATTACCCATAACTCAGCAGGAGTCTTTGAAACTATTACGGACAATTGCGATCGCAACAGGGGGGATCTCCCTCAGCGAACTACTCATTACCCTAGGTCTCAGTTCTCTAAAAAGTACTTTAGGAGCAACTGGTCTAGCAACAGGTGGTCTGACCCTAGCCCCTTATTTTTCAGTAGCCCTTACCCAAGCTGCCCTAGCAGGCTTCGCCACATATGCCATCGGTCAAGTTATCTGCACTTATCTAGTCAATGGAGCAAGTTGGGGTGAGCAAGGCCCCAAAGCGACGATCACCAAAATCGTCAGCACTTTGGACGAGACATCCATCATGGCCCGTCTTAAACATGACCTCAAGCAGAAACTCACTCGGAGTTAGTTCTGTTTAATTATGTTGACTTTGGCATACAAAACTTCAGGGCCAACTAACTCATATCCCAAAGGCTTTGTCATTTAGTTTGAGAAAACTATACGTTCCGAAAGGCTTGCTTGAGCTGTTGCTCCTCTGCCGATAGACTATACCGGTCGACTATTTATCAAGGCGTTGATCGTTGATAAATAGTCTCTAAACAACCAGCTTGAACCTTTGCGTTCTCTAGCCAACAGTTCTTTTTAACGATTGCCCATGCATCGGTTTACCGTCGAAGTCATTTCCCAAACTCCCAATCCACAGCAAACTATTTATGCCGCAATGCACCAAGACTATGCCGAAGGGTTTGTGTGGAATGAGCGCCAAAATTGGCCTTCTGAAGACAAATGCGGTGACTTGGTAATTCAAAATTTGCTTAAAGGCGGTCGAGGGCACTATGGTCCTTTAGAGCATCCACAAATTGTTCTGAACTGTGGATGGTTTCCCCATTCCACAATGCAGCAGATACGCACCCATCGAGTCGGAGTTTCGTTCGATGTCCAATCGTTTCGCTATACCGGCTCTCGTATATTAGATGTTATAGCGGGAAAACGAACCGTAGAAGATGTTTTCTATCTACGACCTGTCGGAGACTACAGCGATCGCCAAGGTAAACGATATACCTACACAGCAGAACTCCGGCAGCAGGACATCGACTGGTGCTTAGCTGCTTGTGAACGGTACAAAACCCGTATCGAGCAGGGATTTGCTGAGGAACATGCTCGCGGATTGATTCCCTTTGATGTCCGTCAACATTGGGTCATGTCAGCTAATGTTCGTTCGCTAATGCATCTATTAGATCTCCGCTGGAAGGCAGATGCTCAGCTGGAAGCTCAAAAGCTGTGTGAGATTATTTGGCCTCATTTTCAGGGATGGGTGCCTGCGATCTCAATCTGGTATGAAGCCACTCGTCTCAAAAAAGCACGGCTTGCACCGTAGGTATTCTTCTATCTCCCGCTTATTAAACTTTGCAATTCATGAACTTGAATGTATTAGTTCTCAGCTTTAATAACTCACCCTAAGAAGCCTTTCAATACCTTTCACTAGCATCAGACTTTCAAGAGTTCGCCATAGACTTAAGGTGCTGAAATAGGCCTAATGGTTGATGGCATATGAACAGCTCTAGCGGTTATATCTTATTGCTGGATCATCACTATGGGACAAACCTGATGGTCCAATCACTGTCCAATCAAGTTGAAGGCTCTATTTTTGTTGCTTATTCAGCCGATCAAGCTGTTGCTCGCATTGAACAAAGCATTCCCTATTTAGTTATTCTTTCAGGGAATCACAAGAACTGGTCACCAGCTTTTGTAGGGCGGCTAAGAGAAACAGTAAAGCCTCTAGGGACAACTATCGTAGCCCTAACCAAATCCGATGAACCAAGCTGGCCTGCACAGGAAGAGCACCCAGGAGTTGATGGTTTTTTAGTGGAACCTATCAGCCAAGATGTTTTGCATCTGCTGGTAGAATCAGCTGTAGCCAAAGCTATTCTATAAAGAGTAGCAACTACTACAAAAAATTGACTACCCTATAGGATGAGCTATTTTTGTTCATCCTATAGGGTAGTCTGTGATTCTATATCTGTGACAGCTAAATCATTTAAGTCTCAGCAAGTCAGACGGTTCAAGTTTTGGTTAGCGCAAGACCTGCACGATGGTATGCAGTATCAGTACGCGCTATTCCAGCGAATATACACAACGGATTATAGACATCGACACAAAATCTACAACAAAGCCAGCAGACTAGCTCAAAGAGGAGCTGACACATTGGTTACCTATGAAGATAAAGCCTGCCATCTTTGGCTCAATCTCAAACATAAGGCACCATCCAGATAACACCAATACTCTTTGGCAGTTAAATTTGATGGCCAAAAAGTAAGAGATAGAGTCCTTGACTTTTACACAAAAGTCAAGGACTCTAATAAAAACACAAAAAATTTTATATTCTATTTAGATTTCGATAGGCAATATTAATGTGTGCGTTGATACAGTCTTGAAAGCCTTGCGACAGAAGGAATTGAACTCAATTCTGCTTACAGAAAGCGATGGGATTATGACAACTTGCTCAAATTCCTCTGGGCGTTTTACTAAAAAGCGTGTTACTACTGTAGAAACACGGACAGCTTCAATAGCTGGTCCTGCATTTTTACATTGGTAGTCAAACTTCAAACATTGCTAACTATGGGATATCTATTCAAGGTGTTGGCGAATGTGTACCGTTGTAAACTATGGACCCTTATATTGAATAGCCTGTTTACCATATCAGATAAGCCTTTCACTAATTAATAAACTTAATGAGGTCCGTTTGGCTGCCTTAGCGCTGTTGATTGTTAAGCGTTTCAGCCCGGATTTTCTAGGTTTTGTGATTGTTTAAATTTGATATCTTGCTCTGTTGCATTTGAAGGAATACGAGGAAAGCGGCATGACCCAAGCAAATACTGTTCTTGAGGACTTGAGGCCCAGAAATGAACTGGATTCGCTAATTGATCCTGAGGCTAGTAAACCTTTTTCAAGCTCCGAGGAAGAGGTCCAGGGTACCAAAGCTGCTAAAAGCACATCTCGACGTCGTAGTTCAGCGGCTCAGTCGAAAAAAAAGCACTACACTGAAGACTCAATTCGACTTTACCTACAAGAAATTGGGCGAATTCGTCTACTACGAGCAGAAGAAGAAATTGAATTAGCTCGTAAAATTGCTGATCTATTAGAGCTTGAGCGAATTCGCGACGACTTGTCTGATGGCATGGATCATGAGCCAGATGATGCTGACTGGGCAGCAGCTGTTGATATGCCTTTGCCCGCTTTTCGCCGTCGGCTTCATCTTGGACGTCGTGCAAAAGACAAGATGGTACAGTCCAATCTGCGATTGGTTGTATCCATTGCTAAAAAATACATGAATCGTGGTCTATCTTTTCAAGACCTAATTCAAGAAGGTAGCTTAGGTTTAATTCGTGCAGCTGAAAAGTTCGACCACGAGAAAGGATACAAATTTTCAACCTATGCAACCTGGTGGATTCGTCAGGCCATTACCCGTGCCATAGCAGATCAATCTCGAACTATTCGCCTACCGGTACATCTTTACGAAACGATTTCTCGCATCAAGAAAACAACAAAGCTTTTGTCACAGGAGCTGGGTCGTAAACCGACGGAAGAAGAAATCGCTACTCGGATGGAAATGACCATTGAGAAGCTTCGGTTTATTGCTAAGTCTGCCCAGTTACCAATTTCTCTGGAGACTCCCATTGGTAAAGAAGAGGATTCTCGATTAGGTGACTTCATTGAATCAGACGGTGAGACTCCTGAGGATGAAGTATCCAAGAGCCTTTTGCGTGAAGATTTAGAGGGTGTTCTAAGTACATTGAGCCCTCGTGAACGGGATGTACTTCGTCTACGTTATGGTCTAGACGATGGTCGTATGAAGACTTTGGAAGAAATTGGTCAGATTTTCAACGTGACCCGTGAGCGAATTCGTCAGATTGAAGCTAAGGCCCTACGCAAATTGCGCCATCCTAACCGCAATAGTGTTCTAAAGGAATATATTCGCTAAGATTCAATCAAAACGATCATTTAGCGATTAAGCGCTTATGAGCTTAGGCCTGGAGACTACCTCCAAGCCTAAGTTTTTTAGTGAAAATTTGAAGATGAGTTAACTTAATCATCGGGATACACATTTAGAAGTAATAGATGTTGTCATTAACAATAATCACTGTCACTCAGTTAAAGCATTACTAAAAATCGAGTGGACAAAAAGGTATCATTGTTGGTACTGTTGTTCTTGTAAGGAGGTACACTTGTTCCTCTTACAGTTTGTTCTATGAGTAACCTATGGAACCTCTTACTAATGCTCAAGAGGAGCTTTATAACTGGTTAGCTGATTATATCCGTGAACATCAGCACTCTCCCTCTATTCGCCAAATGATGCGAGCCATGGGCTTAAAATCCCCAGCACCTATTCAAAGTCGCCTCGATCACCTCAGAAAGAAGGGCTACATTGACTGGAATGAAGGAAAGGCCAGAACAATTCGTATTTTGCAGGGTGGTGGAGTGCCAATCAAAGGCACTATTGCTGCGGGTTCAATGGTTGAGACTTTTGCGGATGTTGCTGAAGAGCATCTCGATTTATCCTCTTTGCCTATTAAGTCTCGTGACTATGCTTTGCGGGTTCGAGGCGATAGCATGATCGATGCCCTGATTGACAATGGGGATTTTGTAATCATGCGTCCAGTGGAAGATCCGAGCCGTGTAAAAGACGGCACAATCGTAGCCGCTCGTGTGGAAAGCGCAACTACCCTCAAGTATTTGTATCGTCAGGGTGAGGATGTGGTCCTTAGACCGGCTAATCCTAACTATGAACCTATGGTTTATCCAGCTCAAGACGTTGATATTCAAGGGCGTCTTCTAGCAGTTTGGCGTAGCCAGGATCTAGGTTAGATTTAGGTTCTACAAATCTGGGTTGCAAGAGCTAACAATGCCAACTTATCAAGCTACTATCCATAGCGCGTTTTAACACTCGTGCGTTGCAGTTACCAACTCTGTCAAGTTCCATGGTCTTTGCTCTACTAAACTAGAAGCGCACAGGATCGAGCAAAGCTGTTTATGGTGAATTTATTACCGGTATCTTGGCGGCGTTGGCAGTTAATGCTGGTTGCGATCGCATTATTGATAATTAGCTTTAGTATTAGTAGCTGTAGTCAGTTTTCTTTGATTGAAGACGGTCAATCCTCCAATCCTCAAACTGATCACGTATCAGAGTTTGTACCTAAGCATGCTTTATTGGCAGCCGTCATTGATACCACTCCTAAACCAGACAAAGCTTGGTCACAATCAGCCCTTTCTAGAGTCTTATCACAAACCCTAGATCGATTATTGACGCCTCTTGAGCTTGACTTCAGTGAGGATATTCGTCCCTGGTTAGGTCAAACTATTGCCTTTGCCATTACCAACAAAGATCTCGACCGAGATTATCGCAATGGCCGTCAAGGTGGCTACCTTTTAGCAGCTAATACACTCGATGGAGATCGATTACGAGAATTTCTAGAGTTATTCTGGCAGCGACAAGCTATCGCTGGAGCCAATCCCGTCTTAACGCAGGATAGCGGAGTACCTATCATTGCAGGTCTAGTTTCTAAAGAAAAGCATCAGCTGGCAACAGCCATTGTAGGCGAGAACACTTTACTTATCGCTAATGATATAAAAGTTTTGCAACAGAGTCTGCGAGTTGCCCAAACTCCTACATTGCAATTATCAAAACCAGACCTCCGTAAGCACATCTGGTTTAACATAAGCATTCCAGACTTCGTCGATTGGCTAGGTGTCGCAACGCCACCTGCTAACCTACCCATCATGTCAGCACCTCGATGGCAACAATTAAGTGCGACAACTGCATTTCATCCACAACGATTAACAATCAATACTCAGCTCAAATTGCTGGATAGTATCCATACCCCAAAGACAGCAGAGCTATATAAAAAGCCGTCAGAGGTCTTAGAAGCCTCTCCTGCACAATATTTGCCAGCATCCTTAGCATGGGGAGCAACAGGAGATGATTTACGTCCTTTATGGACAGAGATAGAAAATGAACTTGACAGCTACCAACGAGTGGTGCCTCCCCTCGCTCAGAGCCATAAATGGATATCAACACAGCTTGCCCAAACACTCCTAGCCCCACTTACACAACTTTTTTCAGGAGGTTATGCGGTGGGTCAACTAAACGACGGCTCTTGGCTAATAGCTGTGGTCAATACTGATTCCACCTTGACTAACCAGTTAGATAATATTGCTGTCAAACAGGGATTAACGGTCAGTCAATTAACATTGCAAGATCGATCCGTTACCGCATGGAGTCGCCTAAAGACACGCGTAAATAATACTCGCAATCGAGAAACCACAGTTGAAACAGATCTTGTTGCACTACATACTAAAGTCAACAACTGTGACATTTTCACCACTTCTATTGATGGATTGACAGCAGCTCTTAGGCCATCCAATAATGCGCTCACTGATACTCAATCATTTCAGCGCACGATGACATCAATAGACGACTCCAATCAAGGATATTTTTATGGAACTTGGGATGAAATCGAGCGTCTTTTAGCTAGTAATCGTTGGTTTTCTCTAGTGAAGCCTATTGTGCAACCCTGGATTCAACCAATTGATGCGATCGCAATCACCAGCTACAAGCAAACAAATAATCAATCAACCGGAACAATCTCAATCCTGTTGAAAGATTAAGTGTTCTAAACTGCAGGCATAATGAGCCAGAATGGGCAGTCTGCGTACATGGGGACGAACACTTCTCGATTTTCTAAGTTCACCAGCCTCTACTGATGAACTAGGTAAGCGTGATAGTTTTGAACATCTGTAAAGCTAAACTATAAGTTATTGATATTAAGCCATGACAATCTCTATGGACTTAGGTGTTCAGGTAATTGAGCCCAACGGTATTTTAGACGGCACCCAAACCGCTACCTTTCGTCAGCAAGTAGACTTTGCTCTTGACAAAGATGCCAAAGTACTTCTCATTGACCTGAAAGATATCACATTTGTAGATAGTTCAGGGTTAGGCGTTTTGGTTGCATGCCTAAAGAATGCACGTACAGCTGGATGCAAAATGTACGTTTGTTCTATTAACGACCAAATTCGCATGCTGTTTGAATTAACCAGTATGGATAGAGTATTCGAAATTTTTGAGGATCGAGCAGCCTTTGAAGCGGCTATTCTCAAGTAAATTCTATATAAAAATAAGATTCAGCACTCTTATTGTTTAAATAGTCACCCGGCATGCCGGGTGACTATTTATTTGGGACGATAGCAAATCTCACCATTGCTATCTAGATTGAGTAGACTAAGACATAGGCGTTCTTAAATAATCTATTACAAATCTATGGTGCTTTTTGGACTTGGTGGTTTAGGCAAAAAAGCCACAATTCCGTCTCCTGCAGATGCACTGCCGGGCCGTTCTGAAAAAATGCCTGTTCCTAAGCAGCATTACGTCAATGGGAATCCCTTACAGCCTCCATTTCCCGACGGTATGCAGACAGCTATGTTTGGTTTAGGTTGCTTTTGGGGAGCTGAGCGCCGTTTTTGGCAGCAAGAAAGAGTGTTTTCCACAGCTGTAGGTTACAGTGCTGGCCATACACCAAACCCGACCTATAGGGAAGTCTGCTCAGGCATGACCGGACATAATGAAGTAGTTCTAGTCGTGTTTGATCCCACCACGGTGAGCTACGAGCAGTTACTCAAAGTATTTTGGGAAAGCCATAATCCTACCCAGGGCATGCGCCAGGGCAATGATGTCGGCACCCAGTATCGCTCTGGAATTTACACCTATTCCTCTGAGCAAACGGCAGCTGCTCAAAAATCGTTAACGATGTACCAAGATGCCTTAACTCAGGCGGGTCACGGTTCGATCACCACTGAGATTTTGGAGGTATCCGAGTTTTACTACGCCGAGGATTACCATCAGCAATACCTAGCTAAGAATCCTGGGGGATACTGTGGCCTAGGTGGAACCGATGTTGCTTGTCCTATCGGTGTCGGTGTAGCCTCTGACAGCTAAAACCAGGATTCTCGGTTAGCTTAGAAAAATAAAAATTGCTGCTGATTTCTAACAAGATCAGCAGTCATTTCTTAAACATCAGTTGAAAGATAGTTATTCCAAAATAAAGTCAGGTCAAACTCCCCCTTAAAACTGATTTAGAAAGCGTAGATCACTGGCATACAGTCGACGAATATCATCAATCTGACTTTGGACCATAGCCAGACGCTCCACACCTAGCCCAGCAGCAAAGCCACTATAAACTTCTGGGTCATAACCGACAGCCTTCAAAACATTGGGATCAATCATGCCGCAGCCAAGCACTTCTAACCATTTTCCCTTCCATCTCACATCAACCTCAGCCGAAGGCTCAGTAAATGGGAAATAACTTGGTCGTAGCCGAACTTCAATATCGCCAAACAAGGCCTCTAAGAAGAGCTGAATTGTCCCTCGCAAATCGGCAAAAGTAATATTTTTATCGACAGCAAAAAATTCTATTTGATGAAACACTGCCGCATGGGTAGCATCCACTGTGTCACGTCTGTAACAACGACCTGTCGCTAGAGCCCTCAACGGAGGCTCATTGTTTTCCATGTAGCGAATCTGGGTATTAGAGGTGTGAGTGCGCATCATTTTGCCGTCAGGTAGATACAGCGTATCTTGCATGTCCCTAGCTGGGTGATCTGGCAAAAAGTTGAGTGCCTCAAAGTTATAGTAGTCCTCTTCAATTTCGGGACCGCTGGCCACTGTGTAGCCAAGACCTACAAAAATATCAGTAATCTGGTCAATGATGCTATTGATAGGATGTACCCGCCCCTGAGGTAAATAGGTACCTGGCATTGATACATCCAAGGTTTCAGCCTTTAGCTGAGCTTGAATTTTGGCATCCTGGAGAGCAGTCTTACGCTCATCGATATTTGCTTGCAGTGCTGTTTTAACCTGGTTAGCTAAAGCTCCGATCCGGGGACGCTCTTCCGGGGATAGTTTACCCATGCCCCCTAAAATTTTAGAAAGCTTGCCTTTTTTACCCAGATATCCCACTCGAAACTGGTCGAGTGCCTCTAAGCTAGTCAGGCTAGCAATCTCATCGTTGGCTTCTTGTCGTAGCGTAATCAGCTGCTGCTCTAAATCGGTGGTCATACTAGCCAGACGTGTGGAAATGGGTGGGGCACAAAAGACAGTCTTTAGTTTACACCGAAGCTTTGATTCCCCATGAAACTATTAATCAGCAACGATGATGGTATTTTTGCAGCTGGTATTCGTACCCTTGCGAATACCCTAGCTGCTAAGGGCCATGAGGTGACCGTAGTTTGTCCCGATCGTGAGCGTTCTGCTACGGGTCACGGTATTACAATGCACCAACCTATTCGAGCAGAACAAGTGAAGTCGGTTTATCGCGAGGGAATTGCAGCCTGGGCATGCTCGGGAACTCCAGCTGACTGCGTCAAACTAGCCCTAGATGCGCTGCTAGAGATTCCACCTGACTATGTACTCTCAGGTATCAATCATGGAGCAAATTTGGGCAATGATGTCCTCTATTCAGGGACAGTATCAGCAGCTATGGAAGGACTACTTGAAGGAATTCCCAGTCTAGCCGTGAGTTTGGCAAGCTTTACTCATTCAAATTTTCAACCAGCAGCAGATTATGTCTGTCAGCTATTGCCCAATTTATCTCAGCTAGCAGAGCCAATATTGTTTAATGTCAATATTCCAGCGATCGCAAAATCTAAGATTCAAGGAACCAAAATAGCTCGTTTGGGAGTGCGTCGTTACCGCGATCTATTTGAAAAGCGAATTGATCCTCGTCAAAAAACCTACTATTGGCTAGCAGGAGAAGTACTAGAAGAGAGCGATACCGAACTGCCCCATGGCCTACCCAATAGCTTAAGCCCGTCTCAAAATAAGGACTTTATGGCCCGATTTACTACCGATGTCAGAGCTATAAGATCTGGCTACATTACACTGACCCCCCTACACTACGATCTAACAGCCTATAGTGACTTAGGCGCTCTGCAGGCTCGTCTGCCTGAGTTACTTTCCAACTAAGGATAAGAAAATGCGCCTACTTTAGATATCCCTTTGGGCAAACTGAACTATAGGCAAGATGGCCTACTCTAGAAAATATCAATGCACAGGCCAACCACCCCCAAGAGCTAGAGCGCACATCAAAATCTTAATAATTTTCAACGTGCGCTCTATGGCTTGATCTATAAAGACAGTCTGGGTTTACAGAGATTTTGTGTGAATCACTGGGTAAGATTACTCCTGATCGCTAACTATTGCTTCAGAAAAAAAGGGGATACGCTGCGCTAATGGGTTTAAAAGCTAGGCAACTACCATTAAGCAAGATTCGCGTCCCTCATTAACGTCATTTTTAGCCACTGATGTCCGACTCGAATACTCAATTCAAGATTCACTTTTGGGGAGTACGAGGCAGTATTCCTTGTCCTGGTGCCGAAACAGTTCGCTATGGCGGTAATACGTCTTGTATAGAAATGCGTATTAATGGTGAGCGTTTGATTTTTGACGGAGGGACAGGTCTCAGAGAACTCGGGCAACATCTTTTGGATGAAGGACAGTCCATCCATGCCAGTATGTTTTTCACCCATTCCCATTGGGATCATATTCAAGGGTTTCCATTTTTTGTGCCTGCGTTTTTACCTAGCAATCAGTTTGAAGTATATGGCGTTATTTCACCAAACGGAGCCACAATTGAGCAGCGTCTTAACGATCAAATGCTGCACCCAAATTTTCCAGTGCCCCTGCAGATTATGCAGGCTCAACTAAAGTTTTGTGATCTTTCTATTGGTGAAACTGTCGCTATTGGAGATATCAGTGTCACCAATGCTCTACTTAATCACCCAGGAGAGGCAGTTGGATATCGAGTTGAGTGGAATGGTCTAGCTGCAGCTTACATCACAGATACTGAACATTTTCCTGAGCGGTTAGATGAAAACGTCTTGTATCTGGCTCAAAACGCTGATGTCATGATTTATGACTGTACCTACACTAACGCTGAATATTATTCAGAAAGCAGCAGTAAAGTGGGCTGGGGTCATTCTACCTGGCAGGAGGCAGTCAAATTAGCCAAAGCCGCCAACGTGAAAAAGCTGGTTGTTTTTCACCATGATCCACTTCATGATGACGATTTCATGGACGACATTGGTCGTCAAACAGCAGCTGAATTTCCCAATAGCATTGTTGCCCGCGAGGGTATGGTGCTAAATCTGACTGAGTTGAAGTCACTTGAGCTGGCAAATCACTAACAGCTCACAACATCAAGTCACCTGCAGACTCGAATCTGCCAGACTAGCTCTGGAAGCTCAACCAACCAAAATATTTAACCAAACCTGAATTGCTCTACTATATAGCCCAAGCCTGACTACTTGACTTTTTAAAGCGGGTGACGCGATTCGAACGCGCGACATTCACCTTGGCAAGGTGACGCTCTACCACTGAGCTACACCCGCATTTGCCTTGTTTCGACTTTATCTAGGATGCCATAGAGCGTTTTTCCTTGTCAAACAAATTCTAGAAAATAAAAAATTCTCTCACATTGGCCTTTTCTTACTTAAGATGTCCTGGAATCGAGGGGCGTCAGAACTTTCAAGTTTTTTTAATGAGAATAATTTAGGCTTCTGCTGATGTGGGTAACTGGGGCACCATATTCGCCATAGCCAGAGTATTAACCGGCTTAGGCAGTTGAGACATCAGGCTAGACATTTCTAAGGCGCTCATAGCGTAATTCCAACCGAGATTACTCTTAATACCTGCTCGCTCTAACGCCTGCTGCATAGTGTCAGTGGTCACAATTCCAAACACCACAGGTACACCAGTTTGAAAACCAGCAGCAGCAATTCCTTTAGAGACCTCGGCAGCGACATAATCAAAATGAGGAGTTTGACCACGAATGACAGCTCCTAGGCAAATAATCGCATCATATTGACCACTGAGAGCTAACTGCCTAGCAACTAAGGCAACTTCAAAACTACCGGGCACCCACGCATAGTCTACTTGACTACCGTTAGGGTCTACATTGACGCCATGGCGCTTTAGACAATCCTGGCATCCTTCTAGCAACTTAGTGGTGACTAAATCATTGAATCGACCAATGACAATCGCAAACTTAGATGTGCTAGCACGGTCGAAACTTCCTTCAAAAACAGCCATGGGATTACTCTACTTTTTGCAAAAAAATAAGGTGGTAGACCTCAATGAGCCTACCACCCGATAGTAATTTTTTTGTACTGGTGCGCTAGGGCAATGACAGTCGACTAAGCCAACAGCACTGCTCTTTACTGCGGTACTTTAAACCACAAAATAATTCAGGCTCCCTACCACGACGACTAAGACTCCCCAGATAATGGAACCAAGAAAAATCAGTCGTTTCGATTGCTCCCAGTTTTGGGGGGAAGCATAGGCTACGGGCACACCGATCACCATTACAAAAGACCAGACTACGAGAATAAATAGAAACAGTTGGAACAGGATAGACATAACTCGCCACTCTCGAGACAGCAAAAGATCTGACACACCATGTCCAGATGGAAAACTGCCATACTAAAGGAACAGAATTTCGCTTCTAGACTTGGACAAGCCTCTTAATCTACTGATGGTGATACAGTATGGAGCACTGATCGCCCTGTTTAGTAAGCTATCAAATATTAGGCCCCTAGCGAAAGCGTTTTACTGGAATCCATCAGGATTGCTCTATGTGGTCTATTTGAATTGATAACGTTGAGGTGCTCCTGATAGGTCCGTTGTTTTGGCTAGTAGATATGCTATGGACCTGATCCTTTGCCATACGACCGCAGATTTTGACACGTTGGGGGCAGCCGTTGGACTGGCATGTCTAGTCTCAGGTAGCCGCATTGTTTTGACGGGGGGTACTCATGCTGCGGTGACAGCTTTCTTGGCATTGCATCGCGATGAATATCCGCTAATTGAACGACGGGCGGTTACGATATCGATGATTCGTTCAATAGTAGTAGTAGATGCCCATCAACGTAGTCGAGTAGGCTCCGCCGCTGCTTGGATTGAGCATGCGATCGCAGCTCACCTGCCTATTACGATTTACGACCACCACACAGACTCTAGCCCTGATATCCCTGGAGAACACCATATCGAGGCCATTGGAGCTACAACTACTCTTGTGGTTGAAGCCCTACAAAAGTCGAGCAAACAGATTTCGCCTACCCAAGCAACGGTCATGGCGCTA
Source organism: Cyanobacteria bacterium P01_H01_bin.105 (assembly GCA_039178155.1). Classification (GTDB taxonomy): domain Bacteria; phylum Cyanobacteriota; class Cyanobacteriia; order Phormidesmidales; family Phormidesmidaceae; genus Leptothoe. The sequence goes on along the minus strand of JBCDFI010000070.1, from coordinate 1,145 downwards.
GGTATTCATAGTGATACGGGCTCATTGAGCTTTACTCAGACCACATCCCGTGATGCCTATGCACTAGCCTGGTTAATGGAACAAGGTGCCAATCAACAGACGATTGCTGAGGCAATAGAGCCTGGTTTATCAGCCTCCCTTCAAAGTTTGTTGAGTACAGCCCTAGAGACCATAAAGACTCAACAAATTGAGGGATATACCGTCGGTAGCGTTTATCTAAAAACCGCAGACTTCACACCTGGTCTATCAAGTTTGGCTAGTCACCTCATGGCCCTACTTGGATTGGACAGCCTGCTGCTAGCAGTCGTTTATAAATCCAAGACAAAATCTCGATTGACATTGGTTAGCCGCACTCATCTCCAAACTGGAATGAATTGCCAAGTATTGCTTCAACCCTATGGTGGTGGCGGTCATATCTGTGCGGCAGCGGCAAATCTTACGACATCTAAACCGCGCCTGATTTTTGAGCAACTCTGTGATGTTGTCGCCCAATCCCATAGCCAGTCAGTCACGGCCCAAGATGTTATGTCTTCGCCAGTACGGACAATTCGGTCTACAACTACCGTGACAGATGCCCAGCGCATTTTATTGCGCTACGGCCACTCTGGCCTATGTGTGACAGATGAGACAGGAAAACTACAGGGCATTATTTCTCGGCGAGACATTGATTTGGCCCTGCACCATGGGTTTAGCCATGCTCCGGTCAAAGGATATATGACGCTGAATCTAAAAACCATAGGGCTACACACCTCCCTCAATGAGATTCAATCTCTCATGGTTACCTATGATGTGGGCAGACTGCCTGTACTTGCTCAAAATGAGCTAGTGGGCATTGTCACCCGCACCGATATTCTGCGTCAGATCTATCCTCCTCAATCAACCAATGATGATTCGCTACCCCCCCTACGAACCAACATCTATCAACGCTTGCAAACTTCTCTGCAAGCCTATCCCACAGGGCTAAAGTCAGAAGACCTATGGACTTTATTAACTCAGATTGCGCAGGCTGCTCAACAGCAAGGATGGCATCTGTATTTGGTGGGTGGAGCGGTACGGGACTTACTGCTAGCGCCTACGGATAATGCAGTAGCCCTCAACGATATCGACTTAGTGGTAGATAGTTTTCGATCGCCTGTTGTAGAAGG
>JBCDFI010000069.1:0-15346 GCA_039178155.1 Cyanobacteria bacterium P01_H01_bin.105 | reverse complement strand
AGACCGATAAAGTCATAGTACGTTAGTCATGATGTATGAGTTATTATAGCTACGACTCTACAAACAACAAGAAGCGTGAAAACTTACGAAAAGAAGCTTTTGCCTGCAAGCATGAAAGCTCGTGTGAATATCAGGGGGCTGAGACTTCATCTGATGAAGCTAGATCCTTTAACCCTGCCTTGTTACAACTGGAAGTTTAAAACCAAAAAGCTCAATCCTTTCCCGAAGGAGCCTGGAATCTATTTCATCTTTTTAGGTAATGAAATTGTTTATATAGGCTCAACCATAAACCTATATGCACGACTAGGCGCTCATCCTGCATGCAAAGAAGCTGCAAGCCTAAATTCAAAAAAAGATGTTTTTGTTAGGTGGCTACCTTGCTTTAGAGAGTCCAAAGTAAAGCCAGACGATATTAGACTTTTGACACTTGAGGATCACTACATCAAAAAATATCAACCCTGCCTAAACAGGACTTTTATTTTTGAAGGCTAGTCCAGCACCTCATCGACGAATGCCTGCAGCAGATGATCGACGCCAACATTTAGAAGGTGATCTCAAGGACGACGACTAGCCCCGACATCACCCTGACGCGTCAGCAGCCTGGACTCAATCGCTTCCCATTCCTTGCGAGAGACACGGACAGCCGAATTTTTGCAGTCGATGATTAGCTTGGTGGCGTAGAGGTAGTTTTCTAAGGCTTGGGCTTCTTTGTATGTAAAGGTTATTAATTCTTTGTCTAGGTGAAAGAAGGTTAGGAAAGTTTCAAGTAGTTGATCAGCAAAGTTTTGCCATTCGTTATACGTAGCCTGCCCGGAAGGAATGTGTTCTTTTAGTTCTTTCAGTTTTTTTGAAAGTGCTTTGTAATCAACGTCGTTGGCGTTGGCGTTGGCGTTGGCGTTGGCGTTGGCGATGGCGAAGGCGATGTCTCTTGCTCTGACGAAGGCGATGTCTCTGACTCTGACGCTGGCGGTGGCGATGGCTCTGAGGATGGCGTTGGCGTTGGCTCTGACGCTGGTGACGGCGATGTCTCTGACGCTGGTGACGGCGATGACTCTGGCGCTGGTGACGGCGATGTCTCTGGCGATGACTCTGGCGCTGGCGATGGCGCTGTCTCTGGCGATGGCGCTGTTTCTGGCGCTGGCGCTGGCGAAGGCAATGGCATCAGACAAAAGCCGTGCCCTTGATGCCAACAGTTGATAACCAGGAAGTGACTCGTTGCTTAGCTCTGTCGCCCATTGCAGTAACCCTTGTAGTTTTAGTGAGTTAGTAAACGCATTCGCCTGCCGCTCTATCGCTACCAACAGCTCATGGCTACGGCTGCCTAATAATCCTGATGCCAATAGAAACACCTCTCGCCAACGCTTATTTATCAAATGCTTGCCGACTATTTCCTCGATAAGTAATTGATTGTTGATATATCGTGCTGTGAGGTATTCCTGCAGTGTTAAATGGGAAAATGAGTAGGCATCGGTAGCTCGTTCCACGAGAATACCTTGCTGAACTTCAATTGCATTGAGTACCTTGGCTCCATCAAGATACTTCGGAGCATCTAAAGTATTTGTCAGGAATTCTGCAATCTGTTCAGTAATCTCCTGTTCTGAGAAAAAGAGTTGATCTTCCTTAAAGCTTTGATAGGCAATCTCGGACAATAACTCTTTCTCCAGATCAGTATGAAAACCTTGATAAATAGGATCTCGCTCAAGTCGCTTTTCAGCTGCCCAATCCTCCAGCAAGATATCAAGTGCCTTCCCGTAAAGAGTACTCCGTACAGGTGGTAGTGATTGAGAACGGTCGTAGACCAAGCACAAAAAGGTGAGCAACAGTGGAGTTTGAGCCAGTTCCTTTGCTGAAGCGTTTTCATCTTGCTCCAGCATTTCCAAAAATTTCTGAGCGGTCTCTGCTTCCACGTCTAGTTCTGAGCCAAACCAGCTTCGAATGAATTGCTCAATTTGCTCATCGTCGAACTCAGCCATTGTGACATCAGCAAAACGATTAAAACCACCTTTGTAAGCTGCAACGCGGCACGAGGTCACAAAACGGTTCTGATTATGCTGATCACAGAAGTTCTTGATCTGCTCAATGACATCATTGACTTGCTTAGACGGAACTTCATCCAGGCCGTCGAATAAGACCAGCATCTTGCCTTCCGAGAGCATGGACTCCACAAGGTTTTCTGCATAGGGAAATCCACAATCTTCTAGCTCTCTAGAGATCGCTTTCTGCAGATTCATTTCCTCACTTTTGAAGGATTTCAGCTCGATGAATACGGGCACCACGTCATGAGCTAGCCGTTTTTCTAACGCTTCTAGGCCAAGCTTTCGCAGAAAAGTACTTTTGCCCACGCCGGGTCCGCCCAGCACCATCAGGTATTGCTCGTTATTGGCAGCGGTTAACCCGTCTTGACGTTCATCTTCACCTACCCTAAATCGACGGCTACCTGCTTTCCGGTAAAGGTCTTCCAGATTGTCTAAGGTTTCAAAGTACTTGAGGTCTGAATCTCTGAGGAACTTGACAGCAGTGTAGATACTGTCAAGAGGTTTTCCCTCCTTCATCAGGCCAGGGAGTACCTTGATATTGCAATGCCGCTCCAAATATTTCTGGTAATACTTCTCAGAAGCCCGATCAATAGCATTCTTAGCCTTGATATGTTTCTGCTTTAACTCAGTATCCTGAAGCCCCTCATGGTACTGAGCCTTCAGGGAATTCCATGTAGCATCAAAGATAGGACCGATTATTCCGTTGATCGCATCACCAAGCATAACTGCACCTGCCTTCGCCTCGAACTTAGTCTAATCGCTGCTGCTGGCGATGGCGAGGCTATGCTGCTCCATGGAATGCGTTAAATAACCCCCAATGCGTTAGGCACCGGGGGCGGCTTTGTTATAGGAAGTTACTCATAGTACGAAGGAGCAGTATGTCTGCCCTCTGTGCCTAAGATGGCCCTAACCCAAGCCCATTGGCTGCCCCTTCATCACCATGTTCACAGAATGCCAGACAGAACCTATTGGCATATCAACTTGCTTTGAAATGTATCAAGCCTTCTTTACTTTTGCTGTAGGCCATGCATTTTTCAAGGGCAAAAGATTAATCGGGCTGTGTAGCATCCACCCAAGAAACCGGTTTTAATAGCTATAGATGCAGAAAACGGCCCCCAACCGCCAAGTTAGTGCCGCTTTCTGTGTTTGATGCTGATATGCATTCAGGACTTCTGACCATCCCATCCAGGAGGAGCAGAAGCCTAGACAAGCTCGACGAGTAGGCTATTTGGAAATGACAGTGAAGCAGCTTCAGCCAACCATACTACGCCTGAAGAGGCATGTGTTTGTAACCCTTTTAGCTATATCACTGACGATTACGGTACTCCTGGGATCAGGTGTTCCAGGCTATTCCCAGACGCCACGGGATGACGTCATCCAGAAGATTAAGGACGCAGCTGATCGCCATGTAGAAAATGAAAGTCCAATGCAAACGGAAGCCGTTCTGCGCGCATTTGAGGATAACGATGCGGGGTTAGGTGCCGAAGAAATCCTGGAAATTTATGAAGCCGAATATGTCCAGTTAAAAGCTGACTATGATTCTAACTTCTGGGATCAAGTTGAACCCCAAGCAGGTTGGATTGTCGCTGCATTGTTGGGCTTAGTATGGATAATCACAAACACGCTTGGAGAGTGGATTGCCAATGGCCTTAACTACATTGGTAAGGGTACATATACTAAAATAGCTGGAATTCCTCTATTCCAAGGCATTGCCCTAGAAAGATATCGGAAAGCCTTACGGGATAAACACAAAAATCTCACCATTCCGTTCCAGACGGGGTATTCCCTCAATATGGAAATCAATATGGAAAATATGTACATCCCCCTACAGGTTGAAAACCCTGTTGGCACTCAGCAGCTCGATGCCTATAGTGTAATCTCACGCCGTAAACGACTAATGGTGACGGGGCCTCCTGGCAGTGGAAAGTCCATGTTACTGAAATATATTGCTTTTACCTATGGAATAGAGCGTTTAGATTTACCAGATCAGCCAGTCCCCATTTTAATCGAGCTGCATCGACTCAAGAATCAAGATCTAACCCAGAAAGAACTGATAGAAATAATTGTAGATGCCTTCGCGCAAAATAATTTTCCAAAGGCTGGACGATTCGTTCAGCAAAGCTTAGAAGGATCATTGATGCTATTGCTAGATGGGCTAGATGAAGTAAATAGTGAAGCAAGATCTAGTGTTATTCAAAAAATCAAGGACCTATTGGACACCTTTAAAGAATTTCGAGTTGTCATCACCTGCCGAGAAGCTGTCTATAATGAGCAATTCATCAGTATTACAGGAAAGAGTCTCAAAGTTTGTGAATTCAACAATCAGCAAATTCACCACTTCTTAAAAGTATGGAAACAAGAAATATCGGAAACAAGATCGACTGAACAACCTTTAAAGACCTTGCAAAATCACTCCCAAATCCTTGAATTAGCAAAAAATCCCCTGATATTAACGTTTATTACTCATCTTTACGGCGATACATCATTTTCTATTCCGTATTCACGAATTGACTTTTATCAACGATCAACTGACATTCTTTTGAAACAGTGGGATGGGTGGCGCCGCGATACTTTCAATAAGTATAAGGCTATCAATAAACGAGAAGTTCTCAATCACTTGGCTCTTTTCAAAAAGACTCAGGTAAATCAGAGTCAACAAGATACAAATATCATGGACCGTTATAAAGTTTTAGAAGAGACAAAAAGGATTCTCCCTAAATTAGGTCTTAACCCGGAGAAAGATACTGAACCTCTCCTTGCTGAAATTGTTGAACGCAGTGGTTTACTAATAGTAGATGGTAGAGATGAGGGGTACAGGTTTTCACACCAGACATTCCAAGAGTACTTTGTAGCTGAAGCACTTAGAGATAATTCTAATTCACTGGCAATAGAATTTGACCGGGCACCTGATAAATGGCGAGAGATTGTAAAAATTTGGTGTGGCTTTGGAAAAGACAGTACAGCCTTAATTAATAAAATTTATCAAATTGATCAAGTTACTGGTTTTGAATGCCTTGCAGAAACTCAAAATATTAATTCGCAAGTAGCAGAATATATTATCGAGTCATTTACCGAGTTATTCAAAACTAAGTTTGCTAAATCTGAGCAACAGGATCGGGCAACAAGTGCCCTTGGCACAGTAGCTGCTAGCAAGCAAACAAGTGGAAGAGCTATATTTCAGTTTCTGCAGGAAACTTTAGACAATCCAGAGGAAAGAGAAGATTGTCGCTGGGCAGCGGCGGACGCCCTTTCCAAAACCAACTTATCTCAAGCGGCTAGTGTTCTCGGTAAGCACTATGGACATTCATTAGAGATTCGTTTGTCCCTAGTGCGAATGGGAGACTTGGCCGTTGATGAGCTTAAATCTTTATCAACTCGATACTCAACAGTTATAGAGGACTTATTCACGATCGGAACTTTCGAAGCCACTAAAGCACTTATCCATTTTCTGTGGGAGAGTAGTCCTAGGCAGCAAACTCAGGCAGCTTGGTATCTTGCCAGTCTTTTGCCAAAAATCTTATTAAAAGAAGAAATAGCTTTTTTTGAAATAGAAAAATTGCAGAGGCAGTTTGGATCTTCTAGTGTAGGCGCAAAAAATCGGGAATTAGATTGGATCTGGCAACCTTTTGAGGAGACAACAGATGCACAGCTATCTTTTATTGTAGGTCAAATCGCTGACCGTATTGTTAGTGGTCCTATTGAAGCTGCTCCTTCTTCAATACCACTGTTAGATCCAAGACTAGTGGTACCCCTTTGTGCCATTCATTTGCAAAATGAAATTACCCTCCCTAAAATATGGCCTCTTAAAGCTAAAGATTTGTTGGAACAGCAGACTCAAACAGTTGAAATCGATATGCAAACTAATCAAATAATCACTTCTTTGTTAGAAGGGAGCGAGCCTAACTCTTGCTGGAGATTGTTATTATCTGGCTTAAAACCTCAACTACAGCTCGATGTGTTACACCGATTAATTGTTTACCGCCCACCTAAACATGAAGATTGGTATGAAATTTTTCATGAGGTGAGCTATGAATTTAAAGCTGGTTGGCAATATCGATGTGTGCTCGCACTTTCAGCATTAGCTTCCGTGGTTGCAAGTATAGAAATTAGTGCAATCGCTTTTCAAACACAAAACATCATGGAAAATTGTTTTTTAGGTCTTACTTTGATTATAAATTTATCGTTTTGGGAGACCTTACGCAAGGGAAACAAACAGTCTTTTGATCCAAATATTTTTCTTCGATTTGGAATTACTGGTCCGATAACATATGGAACTGAAATACATCAACTCTTCAAAGGCGGGTTGGTTTGGGCTGGAATTGAATCTCTTTTTGACTCTCTAAAGAGTATCATTTTTTTCGCTGGCGTCACCTTGATCGCGATCATTGTCGTCGTCTTGGGTGATGTTAATACTGCGATTACGGTCATTAGTATTATATTTGGTGCTGCTACTGGTGCTGTTGCTATTGCTACTGTTGACAATGATGCCGATAGTGTTATCGCCATTGGCGGTGGCATTGCTACCGGTGTTGTTTCTATTGCCGGTATTGTTGCTGGCGCTGATGCGGCAGTTGGTGCTATCACTGGAGTCACTATTGGGGCTGGTCTTGGAGCCTGGTATAGACTTAAACATTATCCGAAACAGCGACGTTTCAGATTTCTTTCAATTTTGTCATTTCCATGGTTTTGTTGGTTTCCAGTTATTGTTGTATTTAGCTCTCTAAGTTTGCATAATATCCTCGCATTAACATGGTTTTGGACGATACTAGTCGAAATCCTAGTAATCATGCTTGGCATGTGGTTTTGGACACATGCTAAGCAGCTTGAGGATAAAGCTCTTAATCCTCTACAGGGTGGTATTCTTAAACTTGAAATAAAAAATAAGTAGAGTATCTATCTTTACTAGCTCTAAATCTATATTGAAAAACCTTTGTAGGTAAATGCTTTAACTATTACATTTAGAAAAGTTAGATTAGCATTTCGCACGAATTTCACCATCCACTAATCATGGAAAAGCTTGTTAGGTCTACTATCGCCAGCCTTGTGAAATTGGCTCCGTCTGGGGTTGGTTTAGGTATGACGACACATGCACTACTTAACAGTCAGTGGACCCAGGCTATGCTCTTATCCTTTATGACAGCCTGCTCATCGATGTGGGTTAAATACAGCGCCAAGTTCATGGAGGAAGCCGAAAAGGAAGCCGAAAAGCGGGGTGGTGGCTTGGCGAAGTGGATGTTTGTGATGGGCGATCGCACAGTTGTCGCACTAAAGGAAAAAACGCTCAGTGCTTGGCGGCATTTAACCTCAAACTCAGACTTTGAAAACAAGTACTATGAGCGATTAACCTATATCTGCCGTAACTATGAAACCCAAGGACTGGATAAGGATCAAGTTCTGAAGCTCCAACAGGTATTCGTTCCTCTCAAGATTTCGCTCAAAAGCCTAGCGAAGATTTCCCAGGATTTAATTCAGAACTCGTCAGAAAAGCTATCGCAACGTCAAGACATTGGTCAGGTTTTGGTCAGGATGCGTAGTGATTCTACGTTTCAGCGATTAGCAATTTTAGGCGCGCCTGGCTCTGGGAAAACGACATTATTACGCTATCTGACCCTCATTTATACTAGTCGTCAAGAACGTAAACTACTGCATCCTGAAGCACCCTCATACATTCCGGTGTTGATGTATCTAAGAGATTTACGAGAGGAGATTATAGCCAATCCAAAGTTACCGCTGGTGGATCTGATTCATATCTGGCTTCAGAAATTACAAGAAATCGATCCCCTAGTGCCACCCCCAGGTTGGTTTGCTGATAAGTTAAAGCGCAATCAATGCCTAATCTTATTGGATGGGCTGGATGAAATCGCTGATGAGACCGAACGCCAAAAGGTCAGTCAGTGGGTTGATTTTCAAATGAAGGAGTATCGAGGTACATCCTTTATTCTATCTTCTCGACCATTGGGATATAAAAGCGCCAAGCTTCAGCAAGCTATCATTGTACTGGAGGTGCAACCCTTTAGTCTTAAACAAGTAGAGCAGTTTATCCAGAACTGGTATTTAGAAACAGAAATCAAAAGCCAAGGCAATAATGATGATCTGGGTGTAAAACAAGAAGCAAAGCAGCAAGCCGATGATCTGGTTCAACGAATTCGAAACAGTACGCCCCTAGCGGCAATGGCTGTTAACCCTCTACTGCTCACAATGATTGCCACGGTGCACCGTCGAGGGAGTGCACTCCCTGGTAAACGAGTTGAGCTTTACAAAGAGATTTGTCAGGTTTTATTGGAAAAACGACAACGAGCCAAGAATATTCCTGAAACGCTTACGATATCGCAAAAGCAGTCTGCTCTTCAGTTTTTAGCTCTTACGTTAATGCATAACAAAATACGCTCGTTTTCACTTACCCCTAAGATTGATAAATTGCTTCAGAAGAGACTCGCATTAGCGTCTTTTGAGGTACCCACGTCGACTGATTTCCTAAAGCAGATGAGAGAGGTTAGTGGTTTATTAATTGCTAAAGAGGAGAGGGTTTACGAGTTTTGTCACCTGAGTTTTCAAGAATATCTTGCCTCAGTGGAAATCAAAGATTTCAATAGAGAATCTATACTAATCAATGCTCTTAAATCTCCCTATCAGCTGTCCTGGTGGAGTGAAACGATTCGACTCTATTGTGCTCGAAATGATGCAAGTAAAATTATTCAAACCGCGCTTCGTTCTGATGATATTGCCACCTTATCATTAGCATTTGATTGCTTAGAAGAAGGTGGCAGCATGCAGCTTTCTGTACGAGAAGTGCTAGAGACACGTCTAATTCAAGGGTTAGAGTCTTCTGATACAACTTTATCTAAAGTAGCCGCGGAAGTTAAACTATCTCGCCGTCTCAAGCAATTGCTCAGGATTGATGAAAACAAAGCCATTGACATCAGCTACATCACCTGTGCAGAGTATCAGTTGTTTATTGATGAACAACATCAACAACAAAACTACCATCAGCCTGATCACTGGAATACCTATCATTTCCCCACCGGTACAGCCACTGATCCAATCACAGGAGTTAGAGCCAGCGACGCCCAAGCCTTTTGCGAATGGCTGAGTGAGCTAACTGGGCAAAGCTATCGATTGCCGTATGTTCAAGAGGCTCAAGACTACCCTACAGAAAAGTTTGAGATCGCTACATGGAGTATAAAGCTCAATTCACCAGAGTATGAGTTAATGGGGGTATCAAAAAAGCAATGGGAACAATGGAGAGATTCTCTAATTGGTTCATTAGAGAATCTCTTTCGGCAAGATTTTGCTCGTGTACGTGCCTTTAACTCTGACCATGTAAGCACACGTGAACTTAACAGTGCCTTAACGCGTGTTTACGCCCGTTGTGAGCGCGATCTTGCCTTTGTTAGGGACCTGACTTTTGCCCGTACAAAAGCACGTGCCCTTGCCCATGTATCTAACGACCTTGCATTTGCCCATGAACACCTGGTACATGCTCTTGAGTGTACACGGGCTAGTAAATTCACTCGTGCTCTTGATCTTGACCGTGCCCTTGACCGTGCCCTTGACCGTGATCTTGACCGTGATCTTGATCATGCCCGTACCTTTATTCGTTCTTATTTAAGTATTTTTTTGATGATCTTTGAGCTTTTGCTCAAAGACTTTGAGCAAGAGCTCAAAGATCAAAGACCGATATTTCGAGTTAATAAAGAGACCGAGCATTCCGATAATAATGCAAACACTCTACTTGAACAGTTTAATACTACAGCTGATTCTTATATTACCTTTGCAACACTCTACTTACGGCAAACTAACAACTTACCAACCTGGGAAGGTATTCGAATTATTAGGGAAGAAGAATGATTAGGAGCCATACCGTTGCTACCCCATTACCCCATCAAACAACCCCAGCACCCGCTCCGACCACTTAAGGTGTTGATAAGTAGTCATATCCCCATTGCCACCAGTAGCCGCAGTCATTCGGGAGTACTTTTGGCCCTTCTCAGTTGGCAAGTAGCTGGGCTCGCCTTTAGCGGGTTTATGATTACTGATCTGTAGCCCCATCTCTTTTAACAGCCGGTTCACCTTAACAGCACTAATGCCTAAACGCTGCCCCAAGGAGGTAGGAGTCAACCAAACAACGTCCTCAGCATCCACCGTATTGGTCGCTGCTAAAAATTTCTGAGCAGGCAAAAGAGACGAGGCTAGCTCGGGACATGCTTCCTGAGCCGTCGATAATAAAATTCCCGCCTTTAAGCTGTTTGACTGCTGGGCACTACTCCCAAATTCAAGATCCGCAAAAGCCTCTCTAACGATTTCAATCGCGAGCTTGGCCTTTTCAGCTGGGGGTAACTCTAATGAGGCTGGTTCAACCTCAACCTGAACTTCTTTATTTGCGATCAATAATCGGAGTGTTCGGTTTGCCCAAATCCGAAACGGGACACTACACCACTTTGCGAAATCAATAGCTATCTCAGGATGAGCCCATGTTGCTTGTTCAATAGCGTCGCCACGCCCCTGAACTATCTCTATCAACTTAGATGTGGGAATCTGCACATCTAACGAAAGCCCCTCCAGGTAATCTTTTGTAGACTTTAGCCTCAGGTATCCGGCTACTTTCTTGCCAGAAGCCTTAGCCATATCAGTCAAACAGGCATACCCATCGCTTCGCTGGCGAATAGGACTACCGTTATAGTCGTGCCGAATAACTTCACCCATCTTTTACTCCTAACTCTCTCAGTACAAGGTTTTTGACTTGATCCAAAATTTCCTGCCCAGCGGGGCCGTACATGGAAGCCATTCCACGGAGCCGAGTTAACGGGATAGATTTATTGCTCTCAGATTCAATTCGGTAAAGATTTGCTGGAGTCATCCCCAACTCATACGCCACAGGAGTTGGCTCTTTCTCTCCACGGGCATCTTTCAGCATTTGCCCTAATCCAGGCAAATCAATTTCAATTTGAACTTTCATTTTTTCCAAGCAAAACACCTCCAATATCATCCTTGTTTGTTACGCACTAATCATAGCTATTCAAGTGTCACTTGACAAGCGTTGAATAGCAAGTAATAATTTAATCAAGGCTAAAGCAAAGCCGATGTCTTGCCCTAGGAAAGTTCGACACCGGCCCCGCTGACCCCAAACCACTAACAATCCGGAGTCATGCAAACTCTAACAAACTCTGCTCTCGAATTCCGCCGCGACGATACCCAGGTGGTCATCTTTGACCCAAGCGGCCAGAACCTAGGCCACATCGGTTTTGATATCACCCGCAACCAGTGGTGTTATACCCCCTACGGCCAGCCCGTCAAAGCCACCGGCACCCTCGAAGCCTGTAAGGCCGCTGCCGAAACTGACTACGAAGAATACCTAAACCAGTCCACCGTTACTGAGATCGGCACCTTGGTCCCTACCTATGCCTTGACCGGTACTAGCTGGCGGGTCGCTGGGGCGGGTCGTAGCGCCTATGTGAAGGTCCGTACTCGGGACAACGAAGTGTATAAGGTGCTCGTGGCCGATAGTTTCATCAGGCGGCTAAGGGTGGGTTCTACGGTTCAGCTATGTCACAAAGACGGGGCGCTGTATTTGCAGTGGACTCGTAAGCCCGTTCGTCGTTGCGCGATCGCAGCTTAGGGGAGGCCAATCAATGAAAACCCTAACCCTATTCACCCTCTGGCTGCTCACCCGCCTTGCCTGGGAGCTAGCCCGCCACACCGACGCCGCTAACCGGTTCGAGCCGTTGCTATCGGATGTCTCGGTCATGGCAGAAACCGACGCTAGGGATTCCCTCAGTGCAGTCGTCAAGAAGTGGGCGGAGGCATAGAGACATGACATTTACCCTACAGCCAACCGAGGAAGGCTATGTGGCCGTCTTCCCCTCCCGAATGAACCACGGGGCTCCTTACGAGTCCTTGCCCTGGCCAACACCTGACCAAGCCGTTCAGAGCCTGACTGATGACTATGACTGGGATAGCCAGGTGGGTGAGGCGATGGATGCGATTCGACCAGTGATTGAGAAGTACGGGGCGGGACTAATCATCGATGCCTTGCTTCGGTTGGAAGAGGTGCTTCCAGACGTGGCCCTGCATGAGGCCAAAGGGGCGCTGGAGGTCACCCAGAAGATTATGGACCGCTATTAATCCATCACAACGAGGAATGCCAGTTCTGCTTCGGTGGGGCTGGCCTGTTGTGCTATGTCAGACCTCACCACCATACGGATTTATAGCCGCCTGCTCGATACTTGCGAACCAGCGCGGCTATGGCACGTTCTCCGAGCCCTCGATACTGAGGGGACAGGGCGTGTCTATTTTGGTATGGATGAGATAGCGGCTCTGATGAGCGTCAGCACCCAAACCATCTACCGGTGGCTCAAACAAGGTCTCGGTATCTGGTGGCGGTCTCGACGGCGAGTGGATGACCAGGTAGAGCTGTATCTATCCGGTGTTGCCAAGGTGGCTTGTGCGTTGGGTGTGGGTGGGTTGGGTGCGATCGCAGAGGTTCCCCTATCCGAACTCAGCCGCATGGGGTCCAAAGCACTCGCCACGGCACTGGAAGCAACTTACCGACAGAAACAGGCTTATTGGGCCGCGAAGAAAACCAAGAAGGGCCAGGCCAAGAACTCAGTTATCGATCCACACACGGCAGCATCCTCTGACAAATTCCCAGGGGCAAACGGTATGGCAGTGGTGAATAACGGATTTCAGGTTCCTGGTGCTTCGATTTCTGGCATTGCTCGAACAGTGGAAAGATCTCAATCCACTATCAAACGACGACTTAATAACCGGTGGCGGATAGAGCGAGACATTGAACCCATCCAAAAGAAACGAGTTGCAACCGAACTAGATGATCCTGAGCTGTTATTTAGGCTGAAAGAGTTAGGTGCTAGTTTTGTAGTAACTGAGAATGCCTTGGGCCACACCCGCGTACTTAAAGTGCTGAACGATTCGGGCCGTTCCAAGATTGCGGTGCTTGGCTGCAATATCTATGCCCAGGGTTATGAGCTGATGGGTTGCCGAGGGACTAGAGGCCGGGTTCGGAGATCGTTGAAGGATGTAGGAAATTAATAGGTGTCAAGTATGGGAATATAGCTCAATTACTATAAGTGCCACGCTATGAGCTTAAACAGAGAAATAGTTTAAGTGATACAGGATAATGACCGAAAAAAAGTAAATACACGGCCAAAACCTAACCAATTGCATCAGCTAAAAACAATGTTGCTCTGCAAAAAGTAATTGCTTTAAGCAACTTTAAGTAGCCTTTGCGATTCAGTCAACGTTTTATCCATTGAGCCGGTAATTTTGCGGGAGACGTGACTCTGACACCTAAGTAACAGTAAGGCCGTATGACTGAAGGCAGCACCTACGTGAAGCGGTTATACCTATGTTGAGACTTTGGTCACAAGACTTCTAGCTGAATACTGAAAGCGCGTTACTATGAGAAGCCTAGCTTTACTGATTGGTTCTACTTTATTTAGTCTTACTGTTGCCCAGGTAGCCCATGCCGGTACATTTCACCAGGGCTGGAATTACAGTATTGATGCATTCACTGATGGTTCCGGTGGTAGTCCCTACGACATCAGAGGCTTAGCCATCAAAGAAACCCGAGACCATGTTTATGTTTCCATTAGTGGTGGTAGTCCCTTGACTGGCAACAGTTATCATTTTGCAGCCGATGGCAATATAGGGTGGGGAGATCTTCTCTTCAATTTTACTGGTGACAATATCAACACTGCCAACAGCTCTCTGTTTGGCGTGCGCTTTGCTGATACAAATGATTCTGGTGTGAATCAAGTAGGTGTTTTTAGTAATGTAACGGCTCAATCGGTTACCCGAAGCAATGCAGGATATAGACACCTGAAGCAGTATTACCGATACGGTTGGGCTCGCCAAAATACTATGGGTGACCTAGTCACTCAGCAAAATGCCTATGACTACATGGGTAAAACTGATGCTCTACTCACATCCATTGCAGATGGAACATTTGTAGGCGATATTGACTTTCTATCAGAACAGGATGCAGTCGATGAAGGACTGAATTTTGAGCATTTTGATGCCATTGGTAGCGATGTTCACACCTTTCGCTTTGACCGTACCCTGTTACCAGGGGGAGAGTTTATTGCAACACTGCTCATGGAATGCGGTAACGATGGTATCGCTTTTTTAGGAAACTTTCACAATACGGATACTCAAGATGTTCCTGAACCCTCTACTGTTGCTAGTTTTGCGGTGGTCGGTCTCTTTGCTAGCCGTAAACTACGTCGGTTAGCACGTCAATAATCGTATCTTTCCATGACACCAAGGGCGGTTTTGCCCCACCCCATGAGTTACAGGAGAAGTGATGAGAGTACTCAGGCGATCGCACGATGATGTAGCAATTTAATAAGGCTCATGTTTGTCGTTGAGGACAAACATGAGCTAGTCAATCTCCTTGCGTGGTGGTGGATTTTGAAAGACACCCTTTTAGGAACCTTGCCATATGGGCACTTCAGGGTATGTATCGTTTCCATCAATTCTTACTGCGTTTAGAGAGTAACTATACTGAAACTTTCCATATATCTACCGAATATGACGATGCTATATGGAAAACTCGCAGTCTAGTACGCCGATTTGGGAGGATAGACTGCAAGGTCGCAGTATAGTATGCCAATAAGGGCAGATAGACTGAAAAAGTAGATCTAATAAATAGTTAGACCTCAATTTGGTGACAAAAATTTTTCACTGGGAGCGAATCATGTAGACACTTATCAAATGGCAAAATAAGTCTATGGATCGCGCCGTTATCCACTTGTCAAAGATTAAGGAGAATCAGCCTTTGCAAAGCGAAACTACGAACACACCCAATCCGGGATCTGTGCGGATTCGTCATTGGCAGCCTAAAGATCGCTCGGCAATCCTTACCCTACATAAGGAGCTTCAGGCCTACGAATGTGACATCCGTTCGTGCCGATCAGCCAAACCAGGATTGAGTGAGGAGTACATCAAAGAATTTGATGAACAGCTCGAAGATCCGGACTGTGATGCGGCTTTCTTTGTAGCGGAGGCAAACGATAATGTTATTGGATTTGCCTTCTGTGTGGCTGAAGGCGATATGCTTGATGATCCGCCAGAACAGGTCTACGTCCAGGATCTTATGGTTACACAAGCAGCGAGACGTTCTGGTGTTGGCCGTAAGTTAATGGATGCAGTACGTAGGGTTTGCTGAAAAAATCAATATGGATAGATCCCATAGGCTCAATCAGCGAAACACAAGTTATCGCATTCGATAAAGGCATGAGCGATATAGTTCCAGGTATCATTTGCCTTCTGTAACCAGGACTTGATAGCCCAGT
>JBCDFI010000068.1:0-15373 GCA_039178155.1 Cyanobacteria bacterium P01_H01_bin.105 | reverse complement strand
AGCACAGCCAACAACAACGTCAGATGTAGACCTAACGATACCCCTTTCATTGATTTTCCTCACACTAAACCCGAATCACTTAGCAGCTAGAGTTTAAGCAGCTAGAAGCGAATAGTTGTCAACTAAGCTATGGGAGTTAGTCGGTTATTTCTAGAGATTTTGCGCCCCAAATGCACTTTTTGGTCAGCAACGATTAACTGGCATACTGCCATGCTTGGAGCTGAAACGCTTTAGGATTAACGCCTGATCGTTGACGAAAGGCGCTGGCAAAGCGGCTGCGGCTGGTATAGCCTACGGCAGCGCCCACTTCCCCAATGGAGAGTTCTGAGGTCATAAGCAGCCAGTTTGCCTGGTTCAAACGACAGTTTCGTAAATAGCCAAAAGGGGTGGTTTTATAGACAGTACGAAAACCCTCATTGAGCTTACGGCGATTGGTACCCACCTGTTTAGCCAAATTCTCTAGGGTGGGTGGGTTAACCATGTTTTCCCTCAAGATAGCCTCTGCTTGATAAACACAGCTGAGGTCATCATCCTCAAGTCGCAGCTCCAGCATAGCGTCCAGGTAAAGGTTTACTAGCTCCAGTGCTTTTTGCTTCAGGTAAGTACGGCGGGTCGCTCCAGAGTAAGGACAGCTTAGAATCTGCTCAATAACACTGCCCATAGCTGGAGTAATGGGACAGCTAAGTTCGTAACCCAATGCTCTTAATTCAGAGTAGAGAGCATTGGACAGAATTTGTTCAAACGTAAGATAAGAATAGGGTTTAATGGCAGGATCAAAAAGTTGATTTATGGTGGCTGTTGTGGTACGACCTGTACCACAACCATAATAGTAGCGATATATGATTTGAAGAAACCGTTCAACAATCGGCTTTTTTTGAGGCGTCAGGCGGTCTATAAAGGCTTGAAAATAGTTAGTTAGTGCAGGCAACTTAAAGAAAACTTCAACCTTAAACGTACGTTTTGAGGCTGATAAAAATGCTAGGTTTCTAGTATCTAAATGGGGAAAGAAATAGCTGTACCCAGCTTGAGACCCTGTTAGCTCAAATTCAAACTCAATAGAGGTACCGGACGTGTGCCTATCTATCATCACTGATCGGGTTAGAGTACGATCAATGATGACCAGGCAAATATCATCCTGTAGCCAGATCTCCTGGCTGTAGCCTTGACAGATATCTTTGGGATGAATAAAAACAATATCTGATGGATCGCAATGGAGCAGTCGAGGATCTTCTGAACTTCCGGGTATATTCCAGTCCCGAATATGCTCTATCCTCGTTTGCTGCACCATGATGTGATTAAAAGATTAATAGCCAAGAAAAATGATTGGACGCTTCTAGAGCTCTTCCTATGATTTGAGAGCTACTGCATCGGTCTAAAAGTTACAGTCCATAGATTTTATCTAATAAGAATTATTCTCATTGTAAATATATAGATACCAATAAGGCAATCCTGCAGTCAGAGAAAATCAGGACAACCAATTGCGGCTAGCTAGCATACATAACGCATCATTATCAACTCTAAATAGTTGAATTTTAATCACTTGAGCCAAACCATCCCAGCAGACGGCACTAGGGCCAAAGCTTTGATGTTGACAGACTATTAGTATAATGAAAAAAAATCTCATTAAATAGTGAATTGACATCGCTTAGGCCCATGACATCGCAACCACGGTCAAATCAACTGCGTGATTGTCTTGTACCCGGTAGTCCAAGCGATCCACAGCTATTGCATGCGGAGGCATCTGACCATATTTTGGTTTGTCCGCCGGATGTGGGCCAGGGCTATGTCCAGGAAATCCCCCTGAGGCACGATCTGATCCTGGTGATTCTTGACTACACGCTGCATCGGGATATTGTTATCGATACGGTGGGAACGGGCGATCGCATTGAATTTGAATTTCACCTGGCGGGTCCCTACGCTGGCTACAGTTTGTGTATCCCATGCTTTAAGCTCAGGCAGTTGGGCATTAAGCGATCGCAAAAACGCTTCTTTAAGGTGGAGGTTTTCTTTAAGCAACCCTCCTTGACTGACTACGCGCAGTTTTTTATAGAGCGCCTTTCACCCCAGGCCCGGTCCACAGCTGAACAGATTTTGCAGTCAATCTATCGTTATCAGGATGGTGGTTCTAGCTCTTCGATCGATCAGATGGTCAGTCGAATTTTTACCCCTGGCCGTTCCCAAGACGCCTTAGCACCGTTGGCTAGCCCAAGTATCGATCAAATTTTGACCGATGGCATCCATGCAGAGACCTTTAGCCTAAGCTATGCCACCCACAGTCCGATAACCCCGGCCATGCGATCGCTGATCGAACAGATTTTGAGCTGCCCTTATGACGGTAAAACTCGACGTACCTATCTAGAAGACAGAGCGCTACAGCTGGTTGACCTGCGCCTGGATGCGATCCTCCACACGCCGTGCAATACCTCTAACCTGCGCTGTGTCTCCCAGGCTGCTGCTATTTTAAGAGAACAGCTGGTGGAGCCCCCCTCACTGGAGGCCCTGGCCCGACAGGTGGGCACCAACCGACTGACGCTCACCCAAGGGTTTCACACCCTGTATGGCACCTCGCCCTTCGGCTATTTACGGGACCTGCGGCTGATGCAGGCTCGCCGTCTACTGATGACATCAGAAATGTCCATTACAGACATTGCCGCCGCCGTTGGCTACACCAGTCGCAGCCGCTTTGCCACCGCCTTTCGTCAGAAAACCGGCATTAATCCCAAAGCATTTCAGCTGCGCGCCTGGCAAACGGCTAGTTAGTCTGTACTCCCATCATCGCTGCAGAAAGAATTGCATTTGGGGCGCGAAATATCTAGAAAGCCACAGGTGGTTTCCGTAGACTAATTGATAATTATTTGCTTTAAGCCCAGTTAAGTTTAGCTACATCCCGCTCGGAGAACGAGCGGGGCCGATAGCGGTGTGAGGAAAACGATGAAACGTTCACTAAAAAGGTTAAATCTGTTTGCTTTGTTGATGTTAGTGGGAGGGCAGTTTGCGATTGTCAAAACAGCATTAGCGCAGCCGTTGACCCAACCGGCCATTGCTCATCAAATAGCTCAAACATCCCCAGCCCAAATCACAGACATCCAGCTCGAAGCAACCGAGTCGGGGCTGCAGGTGTTGTTGGTCAGCCCAGACGAATTAGCCTCACCGACAACAACAACAACAATCTCGGGCAATACGCTGGTTACAGAGATTGCCAATGCTCAACTGTCACTGCCGGAGAGTAACGAATTTCTGGCATCTAACCCGACATCAGAGATTGCCTCAATCCAGGTAACGGCCCTATCGGGAGACCGGGTACAGATCGTAATCACGGGAACAGAAGCTGCACCGACAGCAAACGTATCGCCAGCAGCAGCAGGTTTAGTGCTCGGTGTGATTTCAGGGGGTTCCCCAGTTGGTGAAGAGCCCCTGAGACTTGTTGTCACAGGAGAAGAGGACGGTGACTATGTTGAATCTAACAGCACCACGGCGACGCGCACCGATACGCCGTTGATTAAAGTGCCCCAGTCCATTCAGGTGATTCCCGAAGCGGTGCTAGAAGACCAGCAGGTGATTCGTTTGAATGATGCGTTGCGCAATGCCCCTGGCGTGGTTCAGAGCAATACCTTTGGTAGCAGTGGAGACAACTTTTCCATTCGCGGATTTGAACAAGCGACAATTTTACGCAACGGACTGCGCACCACAGCGGGTAATTTAAACGGCGGCTTCCGAGAAACCGCCAACCTGGAGCAGGTAGAAGTCTTGCGCGGTCCGGCTTCTATTTTATATGGCAATATCGAACCCGGCGGTTTGGTGAATGTCACCACCAAGCAGCCCTTGGCTACCCAGTTTGGCGAATTTACCGCCCAGGTGGGCAGCTATGGCCTTTTACGACCAACGGTGGACGTGACCGGCCCGGTAAATGAATCTGGGAGTGTGCGCTATCGATTGAATGCCGCCTTTGAGCGCGCCGATGGTTTCCGTGATTTTGAAACCGATGTGGAGCGCACATTTGTGGCACCGGTCATTGCCTTTGACATTGGCGATCGCACCGACCTCACCCTGGAACTAGAGTATCTCGACGATGAACGCCCGTTTGATCGCGGCATCCCGGCCTTTGGGGACGAAGTGGCCGATGTGGATCGAGATACCATTATTGGCGAACCGACGGACTTTGCCCGCAGTGAAAATACGAGCCTGGGCTATAGCCTGGAACATCGCTTTAGCGACAATTGGACATTGCGCAACAATTTTCGCTATCAAAACATCAATTTGAATACCCGACGCACCGAGCTGAGCCAGGCCCTCGGCGGCTTAGATCCTAGAACGGGAACCATTGCCCGCGCCTTTATTGCCAATGATAATAATCTGGAAATCTATGAAGCCCAGACGGATATTCAGGGTGAATTCTCCACTGGCTCTATAAACCATACCCTCCTGGCTGGTGTTGATTTGTTTTTTGCAGAATCGGATATTAACACCACCACCCAGTTTGCCACCCCCGTTAATTTATTTGATCCACAAATTGGCCTCATTCCTGAGCCAGACTTACCCTTAGCCCTGACCATCAATGATTCCACCAGCGATCTCAATCGGGTGGGGCTGCTGCTGCAGGATCAAATTGAACTGTCACCACAGCTAAATCTGCTGGTGGGCGGTCGAGTTGACTTTTTTGAGCAAACCAATGCTTCAGAGGCGATTTTTATTCCTGGCCTACTCAATATTCCAGCCCAGGACGGTGACCAGTCAGATACCGCCTTTACCCCCCGCGTGGGAATTGTTTACCAACCCATGGAAGAGCTGGCCGTTTACTCCAGCTACAGTCGTTCGTTTCAGCCCAATGCCCTGACCGCAACCACTATCGATGGTGACTTTCTTGACCCGGAAGAAGGCGAACAGTTTGAGGTGGGTGTTAAGACCAGTCTCTTTGATGGTCGCTTGGCAGCTACCCTGTCTTTATTTGACATTACCCAAACCAATGTTGCAGCCACTGACCCGAATAATGGCAATTTTGTTGTGCCCATTGGAGAACAATCGAGTCGAGGCATTGAGCTGGATGTCACCGGAGAGATTTTACCCGGCTGGAATATTCTGGGGGGAATTAGCGTGTTAGATGCTGAAATTGAAGAAAGCGCCAGTTTCCCAGATGGGGCAACACCACGAAATGTGCCGGACACTTCAGCTAGCCTGTGGTCTACCTACGAGATTCAGGCGGGGAATTTGGCTGGACTAGGCTTTGGGGTGGGTCTTTACTACGTCGATGAGCGGCCGGGAGATGATGCTAACACCTTTACCCTAGACGACTATCTGCGCACCGATGCCGCTGTTTACTATCGTCAGGACAACTTTCGCGTCGGATTAAACGTGCGTAACCTGTTTGACATTAACTACTTTGAAAGCAGTGGCGATCGGCGGGGGGCCATTCCAGGGGAGCCCATCACGGTTGTTGGTAGTCTTTCTGTAACATTTTGATGGGTGAACAAAGGATGAATCTGCGAATTGGCATCAAACTCACCCTATTATTTGCGATCGCATGGGTGGCCGCTATTATCTTTTCCGCCTGCAGCGGCACACCGCATCCAACCTATGAGCCGATTCCACCGTCAGAAGGACGGGTGATGCACCATCGGTTAGGAGAAACGGTTGTGCCGAAAGCTCCCCAGCGGGTGATCTTGCTCGGCTCAGTGGTGGATGCTCTGGCATTGGGTGTAAAACCTGTTGGGGCTGGCCTCAGCGGCATTCCGCAACGGGCGAATCAAGGTGAGCTGGTGACAATGCTGCGCGATCGCACCGACGACATCACCATTGTGGGCCACACTCGCAGCCCTAACCTGGAGAAAATAGTCCAGCTAGCGCCTGACCTAATTTTGGTATCTAAGGACGGTCAAGGTCTCTATCCACACCTATCCCAAATTGCCCCCACCGTCTTTATAGACATTGCCCGTGGGGCCGCAGCTTGGCAAGACTATGCCCTAGAGAGCGCGACAGCCATGGGCAAACAGGATGAAGCCCAAGTCATGCTCCAACTGTATCAACAGCGCCTTGAGCAATTTAAACAGGCCATGGGAGATCGCCTCGATACAACGGTTGTCTCCGTTGCTAGATTTCGTCCTGACCATGTGCGGATTTATCAGCAAAACAGTTTTTCAGGAGCGGTGCTGGCAGAAGCTGGCCTCTTGCGTCCCCCAAGCCAGCAGCGGAACCGGCCCTATGAAACAATCAATTTAGAAAGTCTCTCCACCGTGGATGGCGATGTTTTGTTTTTTATGCAAGACAATCCAGAGAAATCCATACTCAGCAAAGTCCGGACCCATCCCCTATGGTCGCAGCTTAACGTTGTCCAACAGGAGCAGATTTATGAGATATCACTGGAGACATGGTTTCTCAATGCAGGCATTGTCAGCGCCCACATGATCCTAAATGACCTGTTTCGTATACTGGTTCCCGATGGTGAACAGTATGTGATTGACCAGGTGGGTGAGCTACCGCTGCCGTGAGTGCTGCCTCCATGCGAACATTCCTCATAGTGTGGCTGGGGCAACTGGGCTCTAGCGTCGGCAGCCGGATGACCCACTTTACGATTACCCTGTGGGCCTGGGACCTTACACAGCAGGCGACGGCACTGGCCCTGATGGGCTTTTTTACCCAGGTCCCTATGCTGCTGGTTACCCCCTTTGCCGGTGTGATTGTGGATCGCTGGAATCGTAAGCACTTAATGATGGTGGGGGATGCCGTGGCTGGCGCATCGACCGTCGTGATTTTGTGGCTATACACCAGCGGCCAGCTACAAATCTGGCATTTGTATGGTGCAGGAGCCATCAATGGTACATTTACCCAAATTCAACAGCTTTCCTACACCACGTCCATGGCCTTGATGGTGCCCGAACGACACTACAGTCGGGCCATCAGCCTAAACTTTCTGGCTGGCTATGGTGCCAATATTCTCGGACCTGCGATCGCAGGCACCCTGTATCCGATCATCGGTCTAGTTGGCATTTTGCTAATAGATTTAGGCACCTTTGTGATGGCCACCCTCACTGTTCTCTTGGCCACAATCCCCCAGCCTCCGGTCACCGTTGCCCCGGTTGCCCTGGTGAACGATCTGGCTGTCGGCTTTCGCTATCTCGCCCAGCGCCCCGGCATGATCGGCATTCTGGTTACCGCCGCTCTCTTTCAGCTCATGAACGGTATTGGTAACGCCATCCATGCCCCCATGATTTTGGCTCGCAGCCATGGCTCTGCCCAAACCCTTGCCATTATTTCCGCTATGGCCGGTATCGGGGGTGTGTTTGGCTCAGTTCTCATGGCTATTTGGCAAGGCCCCCGCCCCCGCATCTACGGCGTATTGTTAGGTATGGTCGGCGCAGGTCTTAGCAAGCTAGGTCTGGGCCTGGGGCATAATCTCGGGCTGTGGGTGCCAATGCAGTTTTGCTCTAGTTTTAACTTTCCGATAATGGGCGGTTCTGGCAATGCCATTTGGCTCAGCAAAGTTCCCCCCGACCTGCAAGGGCGAGTCTTCTCCATTAGTGTGCTCATTAAAGGGCTGGTCTCCCCCATCGGTCGTCTGTTAGTGGGTCCGGTGGCCGACCATGTGTTTGAACCAGCCATGATGCCCGACGGTCAACTGGCCCCTATATTCGGCGGTCTCTTTGGCACCGGACATGGTGCGGGGATGGCAGTGATTTACAGTTTCGCCGGACTTGTTATGGTGCTGATTGGTCTCTGTGGCTTTTTATATCCACCGTTACGAACAGTGGAAACGGTATTGCCGGACGTTAAATAGGATTAACTATCAGATATCGAGTTCACCTACCTTTTCAAAGAGCAGCAGATTTACTCACTGAGGTTGTCTGGGATGTATATACCGTTTCCCAAGCAGCAACTGTACCCTCACCAATCTCACTGTCAATGGCCTCTCCACTTTCTGCCACAAGCCTGATATCAACAGCTGTCTCAGGCGCAGTTTGTAGTGCTTGAGCTAACTCATCGCTTACGGAAAAGGTATTGTTTTGTCCGTTCACCTGAAACACTTCGTCATCAATTTTTATGAATAACTGAATAATATTTCTGGCATTACTAAATTCTGAACAGCTCAAATCAGGGTAAGTGCCCAAAGAACCACTGAGGCAGTCGCGATCGCGAATAATCGACAAGACTCGAATAAAATCACGACTCCACAGGCTTTGCACTTCAATTCGGGCCGTTGTATTCAAAAAGCGATCGCTAAAAGAATGACGATCAAACACCCCAACAAAGCTGCCCTCAAACGGATCATCGATTTGCACTGGCTCTGACCAAGGTAAATTACGATGAGTTCCCAGCGTAGCAGAATCCACAACAGCCAGCTCAGCCGCACTGGTTAGAATAGCCCCGGCTGACCAGATACTAACCAACAGTCCAAAGCTGAGTGTTAAACGCCTAATCATTGCATTACGGATTTATGAGCCTTTACCTCGACGATAGCACAGGGGATTAGAAAGGAAACAATCCATCCAACTCCAGCCAACCTCCAACCGGCAGCTCCACTTGCTCCGTGGCTAGATATGTCCGCTTTTGTCGATAGCCATACTCTTCTTGACTATCTTGATACGGCTCACAGTATGTTTCCAGCTGACGATTGACTAAATTAAAAATCCAATAATTCAAAACTCCCGACTCTGCATAGAGTGAAAGTTTCGTGCTGCGATCGTACCCCAGCGTAGAGTCCGAAATTTCCATCACGACCCAACAATCCGTCGGACTCGGATGACCCTCTAAATAATCATCCTCTCGATAGTTTGCGACGACTACATCCGGCGATGGCTCGCTGCGCTCCGACAGGGTAATTGGCTCCTGTCCCCGTACCGTTGCCTGCTCCCCCAGCAGTAAAATTAACCGTCTTACCAACCGCGTATTACACACAGAATGGGGGGTACGCTTTGGAGACATCTCAATCAGTTCACCCCGAATCAACTCAACCGATCCATCGTCAAAGAAGCCCAACTCACCTAAGCGGTGAAACTCCTCTGTTGTAAAGCGCTTGACGGATACAGCTACCATAGTCAGACCTTGGATATAGCTCTAATATAGCGCTGCTCTTATTTACAGCGCAAAATTGTTGTGCAGCTAGCATCGACCAATTGATATAAACCCCTTTCAGATTCGCGACTAAGTCTATACCATTAGGTCGCAGATCTCCCTGAATTCCATAATGAGCCAAATTAACAACCAAAAGATAATTGCGTTGCTGCTTTATCCAGGCTTTACAGCGTTAGATCTTGTTGGCCCGCATCATATATTTTCTGTACTCGATGGGTATGAAGTCCATCTTGTCTGGAAAACTAAAGAGCTGGTGACCAGTGACACGGGGCTTAGCATTCAGCCCACCTTGACCATTGATGAATGTCCTGAAGAGCTAGCTGTCTTATTTGTTCCAGGCGGTACCTCAGGTACCGTCGAAATGATGCAGGATGAAGAGATTTTGTCATGGTTGCGATCGCGCCGTCCCAATTACATCACCAGCGTCTGCACAGGTGCACTGATTTTAGGTGCGGCGGGGCTGCTCCAGGGATACAAAGCAACCACACACTGGATCGCGCTGGATCTTCTCAAAACGCTAGGTGCTGAACCTGTAGCCAACAGAATTGTTGAAGATCGCAACCGATTTACCGGGGGTGGCGTTACTGCAGGCATCGACTTTGGACTAGCTTTGGCCGCCAAACTAAAAGATGAGCGCTATGCCCAATGGGTTCAGCTGGTCATGGAATATTCGCCCCAGCCGCCCTTTCAATCAGGTTCTCCTAATGAAGCCTCAGAAGAACTCACCACCATGTCCCGGCAGATGTTTGAACCATTTTTGCAAGCAGCAGCGGCGGCGGCTAGCTCTGATGGGTAGAGGAGATGGGGTGGGAGAGAGCGGGGACACGGAGATCGTTCGTCAGTCTTGCCCAAATCTTTAACCTACTAAAACTGGTGTCGTACCTCCATCCCAAAGGTACGACGATCGCCGTAGCCAGCTAAGGTACCACCAAGGCCATCTGGAAACGCTAGGGTGACATATTCTGTGTCAAATAAATTGTTAGAAAACAAATAGACACCTGTTTTTTCAAACTCGTAACCAATGCGGGCATTAACAATGGTAAAGGGATCTTCTTTGAGGGTATTGGCATCGTCAAAAAAGACTGTTCCTACACCCTGCAGCTCCACCCTGCCAAAGAAACCACCTGGGCTACGATACTGGGCCGCCAGATTGTAGGTATAGTCTGGAGCATATAGCAGCTGATTGCCGTCAAAATTCTCCCCAGTAAACGGATTGACATTGTCAGTAAATTCAGCATCGGTATACCCAAAGCCACCGATAATATCAAACCCGTCAAACGGAGTTGCTCTAATTTCTAGCTCAGCTCCAATAGCGCGGGCTTCTGCATTAAAAATGTCGGCAAATAGTAGTGAATCATCTAAGACCAGCACCTGGGCACTATCAATATCGTTATAAAAGGCCGATAGGTTGATACCGAGACGATTGTCTAACCAGGATGTTTTTAGACCAATTTCATAGTTCCAGGAGTTTTCTGGTTCAACAAACAGTTCATCATCACTAAAAGCAAGATAGTTGTGAGTACCGGGTCGATACCCGCGAGAGATGCTGCTGTAGGCGGCAAAATTGGGATTAAACCGATACGTAGCTGCCAACCTGGGCAGCCAAACATCACCATCGATATCAGAGTCACTGATTTCGGATACTGGAAAGAAAAAAGCAGGCGCAGTGGTGCCATCAACAAACTCAAACGTCTGAGCATCGCGATTAAGTTCCTCTTGCCAATATTCGTATCGTAGTCCGGCCGTCAGCGTTAAATCTTCAGTTGGCTCGTAGTCTACCTGAGCAAACCCAGCATAGGTAGTTTGATCGTAGGTTGATTCCCCCACTTCTGTTCCAAAAAATAGAGGGACTTCGAGATCGTCACCAATACGAAAGTCTCGATTTTGGAAATAAGCACCAACAATCCACTGGAACTGGTCTGCATCTACAGGAGACTGCAGCCGCAGCTCTTGATTAAAAATCTCCTGATCGTAATCGCTAATAGAAATTGAGCCAAAGTCATCGTTAACGGCCCGGTAGCTGTAGTCTGTATCGCTACGAGATGTAATCGAAGTAAATCGCAGATGGTCACCTTCATAGCCAACCCTCAGGGATTGGGTATTCACATCCAACTCAAATTCACCGTTGTCGCTGCGGCTTACCTCAAACGGATCGTCTTGGTCAATCGGGACATAGACACTGGCATCGTCGTCTGTGCCAGAGGCAGCCACATTCAGACTAATATTCCAATCGTCTGACGGGGTCCACACCAGATTGGCGCGACCGGCTAACCCGCTCTGTTCGTCAGCATTGTCATCTAGCAGTATATTGTCGGTAAAACCGTTGTGGCCTCGATAAAAACCAGCCAGGCGCAGACCTAGGGTATCGGGAACCAAACTATCGCTGACAGAAAATTGAATCTGACGCTCGTCAAAATCTCCAAACAGAACACTAGCACGTAGCTCTGGCTCTTCACTGGGAGGACGGCTGATAATGTTAACCACACCAGCCTGACTGTTACGCCCATAGAGGGTACTCTGAGCCCCCCGCAACACTTCTATACGCTCAAGATCAAACAGCTCACTAGGGAAAAACTGGTGAACATTATCATAGGGTACATCATCAATATAAAAGCTCACCGCATCCCGCACCAGGATATTGCTGCTGTTGCCCAGACCGCGAACGCTGTATAGATTAAAAACGCGATCGCCCGGCGTAAAGTAGAAGTTAGGAACATTAGCAGCTACATCCGCGATCGAGTTAATCTGGCCATCAATTAGCTCATCTTCAGTCAGTACCGTGAGGCTAATGGGCACATCTAGCGGATCTTCAGGCGTCTTTTCTGCGGTAACAACAATACGCAAGGTATCGACTGCAGCCGTATCAGCTGTAGAGACATTAAAAATAGCGATGTCTCCCTGGAAGCGGCTGTTTACCACAGGTACCGCGTCAGTGCCAACTATCAGAATACGCACCTGTTCGGTACCCAGCTGGCTAACACTAATGATAGAAAGTCCGCTAGTTAGGTTATCACCTTGAAATATATCGCTATCTGGCAGAGCAAGTCGTGCGTTGAGGATATCGATCGATAGGCTATTGCCATCAACGATGGGTTCAGGTAGCAACAACGGTCCAGCAGTCGTTTCTAAAACAAGATTGACACCGTTACCAGCAGGCTCAAGCTGAATATTTGTAATCTCAATTACAGTTGAGGCTTGGGCAACAGGCACCTCTGATCGATTTGTAATCTGGGCAACAAAATTCTCTTGAACAGCAGACGGCGTGACCAGTTGCGAATTAGCGTAGGCAGAAGATGCCAATAACAGCTTGCTAAGACCTGCAACACCGAGATAGGTCCATAGAAAGAGCCTTTTATCAATCACGTTTTTAACTTACAAGAGCGTTTAACCCTTCAATAGTTTAGAGTCTTCAAGCGCTTGTCAAATGACAGGCCGTCAGACTCCAGGTTGAAGCTAAAACAGTATGGTAGGTTTGAGCCTATACATATCGGGGGTGAAACCACAGGTGAAACGTCTACGGTTGGCTGTTCTTTGTCTGGCTACAGCCATTCTCTTTATTGCTTGTAACGCAGCTGAGCCAGAGTCTGGACCTCCGTCTGATAATTTACGCTCTGAGCCGACAGAAACCGTTAGCGAGACCGGCTCTGTTGCTACGCTGCTGGCAGATTTACCTCCTGCTCAGGCCGAGCTGTCTGGGTTTCCAGTTACGGTTGAGAATTGCGATAGCGCAAGCGCTGACTGGTCAGTTCGCACCCTCACCTTCACCCAACCTCCCGAGCGAGCCATTGGTCTCTGGCAGCCCCCCAACGAAATGCTGCTAGCCCTGGGGGTACAAGACCAGTTAATCGGCCTGGCAGGCAACTACACCGATCTCCCACCTGTCCTATCCGCCGATTCAATTCCCTCCTTAGGTAGCGGCATGCGCTGGCCATCGCGAGAAGTCATGCTCACCCAAAATCCTGACTTAATCGTGTCAGAAGGGTTGGATGGATTTGCCTTTGACCCGGCCCAGGGCTATGCCACCGCTGCCGAACTTACTGAGGCAGGGGCACAGGTTGTTTCCACAGGCTCAAGCTGTAATCCTGGCGAGGCGCTGACCCGAGGCATTGACGTTGTTTATAGCGATCTGCAGATGCTGGCTCAAATCTTTGGCGTGCCAGAGCGGGGAGACGCTTTGGTGGAACGATTACAGCAGCAGCAGGCAGCGATTCTACAAAAAGTGGAGGGGCTACCCACGGTGCCCACGATCTTTTACAACGGTGGCGAAGGTCCTTTAAATGTTCTAACCGCAGGCGTTTGGGGAGATGCCATCGACCAGGCGAGAGGTGAGTCTATCTTTGACAACGATATCTTTCAGGTGGGTCTAGAAGACTTTGCCAATTCAAATGCCGAAGTGATTTTGATTGGCATCTATCCCGGTCAGGATGCAGATACCCTCAAGACTTTTTTGACTAAGACGTTTCCTAATGTGCCTGCTGTGCAAAACGGTCGTCTTTACCCGATTCCTACGATTGAGACTGAGGCTAGCATTCGGATTATGGATGGTCTAGAAAAAATTGCTCGTGCCATTCATCCAGAAGCATTTGATTGATGTACTAAGGCGTTGCTGATCCCCGGTATGATTTCACTAGTAAAGTTTAGGTATATTGCAACTCTATTCGATCGGCTTATCCTTCAAATCAGCAACGACATATGGGTAAGAGCATCTTAACGCCGTTTAGGGTGTGGTTGGTGGGGTTAGCGATCGCAACTCTCCTAACCATAATTGTTGCCGTTTCTGTGGGGGCAGTCCCTGTACCATTTACTCAAGTTGTGCAAATCATCCTGGCGCATCTGCTACCCGGTACTATCACCCCCACCTGGACACCCGCAGCCGATCAAATCGTCTGGGTGTTTCGACTACCCAGGGTGCTGCTGGCCATCATTGTCGGTGCGGCTCTCTCGGTAAGCGGTACCACGCTGCAGGCTATTGCCCGTAATCCCCTGGCCGATCCGTTTGTTTTTGGCGTGTCCTATGGTGCAACGGTGGGAGCCGTTTTGGTGCTGACACTGGGAGCGCGGCCCTTCGGAGAAATCTCTCTTACCGTGGCTGCTTTTTTTGGGGCGTTAGCAGCGATGATCTTGGTTTATCTGGTAGCACAACAGCGGGGCCGGATTACGCCATTGCGGCTGATTTTAGCGGGGGTAGCTCTGAGCTATACGCTCTCGGCGATTACTAGCTATTTGGTTTTGCGGGCCAGCCAGCGAGCTAATAATCAGGTGGGGTTAGTGTTGTCGTGGTTAGCGGGCAGTTTGGGTCGAGCCCGTTGGGAGCATCTGGGGCTACCGGCTATTATTGTTATTTTGCTAACTATTTATCTAATATTTCAGGCGCGTCCGCTGAATGTATTACTGATGGGGGATGAGCAGGCTACTGGGCTAGGGCTGAATATTGAGTGGTTCCGAATTCAGATGTTTGTGGTTACTTCGCTGATGGTGGGGGCTGTGGTTGCTGTTAGTGGGGCGATTGGTTTTGTGGGGTTAATGGTGCCCCACATTGTGCGGATTGGTGTGGGTAGCGATCATCGTCGGGTACTGCCGTTGGCGGCCCTGGGAGGTGGTTTGTTTATGGTAGTGGTTGACCTGATTGGACGGACGATTATTGCACCGGAGGAGTTGCCGGTTGGAATTGTTACGGCTGCGTTTGGGGGGCCTTTTTTTCTGTGGTTGTTACGTAGGCCGATGGGAGAGTAGCGTTAGATTGTTAGCTGTCTTTTTTAACCTCAATCAACTGTGCTACTGCCTCCAAGGCACCGAAAAGCCTTGCTAGATTATCAATGGTGTAGTTACCAGTATTTCTCGTAAATGTCTTTAGCAATAGGCGACCAAACTGCCAAAGGTTACCATCGGTGACTATGCCATAGACTGGAAATGTAGCGTCTTCGTTTATTTTCTGGGAGGCCACTAACTCAGCCAAACATTGGCCCCACCCGTACTCAAAGTCATTTTTCTTGGCTTCTACCACTACCACAATTGGCGTTTCTAAAACTGTTTTGCCAAGCTCTGAACGCTTTGAAAAGATATAATCTGGGGTGCCTGAAAGTGTAGAGTCATAGGCAATACTTTTCTGAATCCAGAAAGAGTAGTTCTGATTGTGCTTTTTGTATAGCTCACGCAGTAACGGTGATATGATCAGCTCGCTGCGCGATGCCTCCGATGTAAAAATGTCAATATTCTCTTTGCTGAACTGAAAGTCGCTTAGAAAAGCTTCGGATGGTGATATCTCTGTTACTAAAAGAAAATCACTCTCATCATATTTGATGTCATATTT
>JBCDFI010000067.1:0-15463 GCA_039178155.1 Cyanobacteria bacterium P01_H01_bin.105 | reverse complement strand
TTTTGATGCAGATATCTTCTAGGAAAAGTTCCATGCGACCGGCCTCGATTTTAGATAAATCGAGTACTGAATTGATCAGTCCTAAAAGGTGTTTGCCGGCACCTTGAATTTTTTGCAGGTCAGGAACAAAATCATCTTCACCAATGCTGGTGACATCTTCTTCCAGCATCTCGCTGTAGCCAATGATGGCGTTAAGCGGCGTCCGTAACTCGTGGCTCATATTTGCTAAAAACTCACTTTTGGAACGGTTAGCATCTTCTGCTTTTACCCGCGCTGTTTCTGCTTCTTCCATTGCACTTGCGAGTTGAGCTGTGCGGTCTTTGACGCGATTATCAAGATCGCGATTAAGCTCAATCAATTGTTCCTCAGCCTGTTTACGCTCTGTAAAGTCCTGTAAAAAGATAGACAAGCCATCGGTGCCGGGGTAACCGCGGACCATCAACCAGCGCTCGCTGGGTTCATAGTAGGTTTCAAAGCTGACTACTTTAAGATTAGTAGCAACGGCTTGGCGATAATATTCGGTAAAACGTTTGCCCAGAGATTCGGGTAAAACCTTCCAAAAATCCTGTCCTAATAGGCCTGGGATATCGCAGTTGAGAATATCAGCGGCCTGGGCATTGACATAGGTGATCGACCATTTGCGATCTACGGCAATAAAAGCGTCGGTAATGCTTTCTAGCACCCTAACTGTTTTCTGGCTTGATCGTTTTAAACGATTGATTACCCAGAAGGCCATCATTCCTGAGCTAGCAAATGACAATATATAAATCAGGGTTCGATAGAGTGTAATCCGCGATCGCGTATCTTGCTGGATGTCGTCAAACTGCTGCTCTAGTGCTCGAATATTGTTAGTCAATGGTAAATTAAATACCTGAGTCACTAAGTTGTCGGCGGCGGGTTTGTTATCTAAAACCATCTGAACCAGCTGAGATAGCTGCTGCTGGATTGCTGACGTAGCTCCGAACCTTGCTCCTAGACGATTAAGCTTGGTTTTAATGTCACTAACGAGTTTTTCATCACTGGTGACGGCATAAAGAGATAAGTCATCAAGTAACGCCTCAACCTCAAGCCGTAGGTTGCCATCCAGCCCGTTGAGCAAATTAGGTTCTTGAGCTAATGCTGTTCTTAATTCAGCATGATGGACCTCAAGTTGTTCAATCAGTTGCCGCTTTTCAGCTAACAGTTCAGCGTTAAAAGCCAGTTGTTTTTTTAAACTACTGGTATCTTTTTCCGATAGTGAAACAGGAATTTCCTCGGTGAGCTGAACTTGAACTTTTTCGGCTTCAAGTAAGGCTGTATTTAGGGTTTGACCATTTTGTGAGATGGTATAACGAATATTTTGCAACGCTAGTTGAGTCGCTGACTCATTGACGAGCTGATCCGAAATTAGCGCGCTATAGCTTCGATACTGATCAAAATCAACGGCAAAGCTTTTAAGACCTAAAATTGCTAGGACTGAGAGTGTAGCGACAGCAGGTATACCCTTTAGAAAGTGCTTTCGTTTCACCTCAGATTTCTCCTAAAAATTCAAATACACTGTTCTGACTTGTTTAATTGAGATCTGAATGCGCAACATGAAGCATCGTTATAAGTCTGCTTTTGGCGTTAATCGATATGGCTATGGTTAAAACTTACGAGTCTAGAGACGGGTATCCCCAATCCCTCGACTAATATTTATGTATTGATAATCACTGGCTAGCTCTGTGTCTGAATAGTTGTACTACAGAAAACTCCGGAGTCAGAACATCCTGTAAAAAGAGCATTTATGCATAGACCTCTAAAGGGCTGGCAAACTCTTTGAAGGTAATAGTTTGCCAGCTTAACCCCGATTAAGTTCGTAGCTATGAACAGCCTAATGGTTGGTGATGATATCCTGATATGTTTTTAGATATCAAAGACAGAGCACTTCTAGAGGTTGTTCCAGCGAACACGTTCTAATCAGACATACTGATGGACATTAGGCAGCTAGTCCAAGGGAATGGTGTGGTCTAATCGTTCGACCAACGGCCTGAGCAATAGGAACTAAGCTATCCACGAGATTGGCCATTGCTTCTAAGCTGATGGTTTGTCTGGCATCACTGACAGATTGGTCTGGTTCTGGATGGCACTCAATGATTAAACCATCGGCTCCAGCTGCGATCGCAGCTCTGGCCAACGCCGCCACAAGTTCCCGCTTACCGGTCGCATGGCTAGGATCCACTAGGACAGGCAAATGGGTAATCTGCTTAAGAGCAACCACAGCGCCTAGGTCAAGCACGTTGCGGGTATAGCTATCAAAGCTGCGAATACCCCGCTCACACAGAATAATATTCGGATTACCATGGCTAGCAATATACTCAGCTGCCATCACAAATTCGCTAACCGTTGCGGCCAAACCTCGCTTTAGCAAGATAGGTTTATCAACGTCGCCCAGAGCCTTAAGCAAGTCAAAGTTTTGCATATTGCGGCTGCCAACCTGTAAAACATCCGCATGGGCCGCTAGCTTCTCAATCTGATGAATTGCCATGACCTCAGTAATCACAGGCAAACCATAGCGACTACGCACAGCAGCGAGAATATCTAAACCCACATCCCCTAGCCCCTGAAATGCATAGGGCGACGTGCGCGGCTTGTAGATGCCCCCGCGCAGCCCCTGGATGGGCAGTTTGGCCTGGGCAATAGCTTCCATTTGAGCCATGCTTTCGATAGAGCACGGCCCACCGATGATGAAGAGGTCTTTGCCACCGACAGTAATCTCAGGGGCGAACTGGTTGGCCTGTGCGATCTTAATTTCACTTGTGTGCTCAACATGGGCTTTGGCGATGAGTTTGGCGTCTTGCATGGGTCTAAAAAGTAAACAAACAGTAAAAAAACAAAAAGCCCGCAACCTGTGAAGGTTCCGGGCAAGTCAGTACAGCAAAGTAAACGCTACCTACCCGGTGGTGGCGTAAAAAAGAAAACTGTAAATTGCCAGCTGTTGCGAACGATCATGGTGGTCAGAATAAAAACGGGTACTCGTTAAAAAAACAAAACCGCAGAGTGTAAGCTCTGCGGTTCACCGGCTTCCCATGCTAGCGCTTGGGCTCATGGCCGGTGAACCTGACTAAACCAAAAGTAAAAAAACGGATGCTGCATGAGCCTAAAAAATTTCGGAGCAATATTGATTTGCTTACCTGTACGTTAACGCGCCAGAACTGAACCGTCAACTAACCGGGCTGAGCTACATCACTGCAATACACTCAATCTCTACAAGAACATCTTTAGGCAGACGCGCCACTTCAACACAGGCCCGAGCAGGCGCTGTCGCTTCATCAAAGTAGGTGGCATAGACGCCGTTCATAGTGGCAAAGTCGCTCATATCCTTGAGGAAAACGGATGTTTTGACTACATTTGCCATAGTTGCTCCGGCGGCGGCTAAAACAGCGCTCAAATTATCCAGACACTGTTTTGTTTGAGTCGCTACGTCACCTTCACCCACTAAAGCTCCACTACTTGGGTCTAGAGCTACCTGCCCTGACGCAAACACCATCTCCCCTGAAGCAACAATTGCCTGATTGTAAGGGCCGACAGGGGCAGGGGCTTGATCAGTTTGAACAATACGACGAACCATCACGTGTCACTAAATACCGGCCTGAGTATTTTACCGGATAGAATAAAACACCCCTACCGTAAATCTCCACAGTGGCTTTCAACCATGGCTGATTCTGATCGTGTTACTAAGCTTTATCAAGAGTTTCCTGAGAAATTTCGCAGTATTATTTTGAGCACCGTTAGTGCCGAAGGCATTCCCCAAGCCAGCTATGCTCCATTTTTAATCGATGGAGATAAGACTATTTACATATACGTCAGCGGGCTATCCGCCCATACGGCTAACCTCAAGCATACTAGCCGTGCGAGTGTTCTGTTGATTGAAGACGAAGCTGAAACAAAAGAGATTTTTGCTCGACGTCGACTCACCTATGAGTGCACAGCTAGTCCTTTACCTCGCGATACAGCTCAGTGGCATACGCTGATCGACCGCTTTGAACAGAATTTTGGTCAGGTTATCGGCCTGATGAAAGGCCTACCTGATTTTCAGCTATTTCAACTACGCCCCCAAGCGGGACAGTTTGTAGTCGGGGTTGGGGCCGCGTATCGAGTCAGTGTTAATGACCTAAATAACCTAGAACCTAGACGTCAGAACTAAGCTTCGGTATTGGTCAGTACTCCATTTAGAAAAATATCGGCTAATGTCTCTGCTAGCTCCTTCATATCTTGAGGAGAGCTGGCTTCATCAGCCAGTGTGACTTGGCTAAACCCTGCAACAGTAAACATGCCTAGAAAAATTCGAGCTACTACCCGAGGATTCATGGGGCGATAGGTGCCTCGGTCCATAGCCGTTTGAAAAAAGGCTTCGGCCACATCTGTCATTTTGGCAATAACCTCGGCCTGGACTCGCTCCCGTAGCTCCGGGTGGAACTGAGCTTCCATAAAACACACTCGCAGCATGTCGGTGTTGGCCGAAAGGTTTAACATGCGTTTGCGCATGACCTTGGCAATGGCCTTATAGTTGGCCATTTCACTCAGCTCAGTCAGCAAGTCGGTGAGTAATTCTACCCAACCTCGGGTGGCAACTTCGATCAAAATCGCCTTTTTGTTTTCAAAATGTCTAAACAATGTTCCCTCGGCTACACCTGCAGCTTGAGCTAAATCTCGAGTGGTGGTGCCACCATAGCCACGCCGAGCAAATAGCCGCTGGGCCGCCCCGAGAATTTTCTCTTGAGTATCATCTTGGGACGACGTCAACGGTTTAGCAGATTGCATAAAACTAGTGCACGAGAGGTGCTAACAAATAAAAAACAAATTTCTGATGAGTCCAGTTCTCTCAGAGAAGAGTCAACCATGGGCACAGAGATAGTGCCCATGGCCTTTGGGTTATTGTCTATCGTGATCTGCGCAATCACGTCATTGGTTTACAGAAGCTTACATTCAGCCGAGGTTTAAGCTCAACTCGACAGCTTAAGCTGACTCAAAACAGGTGTTTTACAGCGAATATGGCTATCTACGGCATAGTAGGCGCTATCGCCAAGACAAATACCCATGCCTCGGGCTGTTTTAACCAGAGTATCCTGGGGGCTCACCGCCCGATATTCGGCGATGGCCTCAGCGATTGGAACATGGACTACCTGACGATTTTGCCAGCTCACCATATGGTCATATTTTTCAGCAGCAATCAAGTCCACAGCCTCTACGCCAAACGCGGTAGCCAAGACCCGATCTAACGGTGAAGGCGTTCCACCCCGTTGAACATGTCCCAGTACGGTAACTCGGGTTTCGGCATTGATGGATTCAGTAATTTGCTCAGCTAGGTACTCACCGATGCCACCTAGGCGACACTGGCCCAGTCGATTAGTTTGAGTCACTTTTTCGCCTGCTTCGGTACAGACAGCCTCGGCCACGATAATAGTGGCAAAGTTGCGTTTTAAGCCCTTGATGGTTTGGCAAATGTTATCAATGGTGTATGGAATCTCAGGGGTGAGGACAATATCGGCACCGCCTGCGATACCTGCATTCAGGGCAATATGCCCAGCATCGCGCCCCATGACCTCCAAAATCATCACCCGAGAGTGACTAGCTGCTGTAAAGTGCAGCCGATCTAGCGCTTCTGTTGCAATGTTGACAGCGGTGTCAAATCCGATGGAGCGCTCGGTGCAGCCTAGATCGTTATCAATGGTTTTGGGGATACCGACTAAATTTAGCCCTCCCTGCTGGGCTAGACGCCGTAGAATGGCCATACTGCCATCGCCACCGATGCCAATCAGGGCATCTAGTCCCAACAGATGGTAGCCATCGATGATGTCTTGGGAGCGATCGCAAGTAGAACCATCGGGTAAGGGAAAATCAAACGGATTTCCTTTATTGGTGGTGCCCAGGACGGTACCCCCTGCCAACAGTAAATCGTGGGTACGCGACACATCGTCAAATTCAATATATTGAGGCGGGCGAGCCATCAGCCCTTGAGTGGCCCGAGAAATTCCCAATACCTCCCAACCGTAGCTATCGGCTCGATGCACTACAGCTCGTAAAGCTGCATTGAGGCCGGCACAGTCTCCACCACTGGTGAGTAGACCAATTCTTTTTCTGTCCCGATGATGTCCCATATGTGTTCACGCTGACTATCAAATCGCGGTTTTAAGACTACAGCGTTTGGGCAAGGTTCACATGGACTGGCCAGGTATTCTGAGAAAATATTGATAGGAAGATATACTCCGCAATATTTTTGTGTAGTGGAGTTACGGTATTTGTCCCTATATCAAGGGGTTAGCTGCTTTTTAGATAGTCCTAGCAGTAATACGATGCGCTGTAGAATTACGCAGCTAGCTCGCAAAAGAACGGTGTAATTACTGATGACAACCTGAGAGTTCATAAAGGGTTGAGTTGTCTTTACTAGAACTTGTTCATACAGGAGCAATCAACTTTAACAAAGCCAAATCAACAATATTGTTTTGGTAAATACCTGTCGTCAACCCCGACATTTCAAGTTGGGGTTGACTATATTCGGCGTAGTGGCAAATTAATCTGCAACGTGTTCTTAAACACGGATTGATTTGTACAAATCTCAGGACATCTTCCGGTTAGGTCTACTAATCCTTGTTAAGAGCAATTAAAGTTAAGGTTTTTTACTACGAAATACGATGGCAAACGCCATTTTAAATACTTTTTTAGGGGCATTGATTACATCTGCTGCTGTTGTTGGTACAACAGCCCAAGCGTTTGCCCTGGGCTTTACTGATAGCTATGCTCCGGAGCAGTGGGAACTGTTTAATAGCAGCCCAGCATTTCCTGGTATTGATAATTCAAAAATTACAATTAATGGCATTTCCCTAGCGCCTTTTAATGGCTCAGTGGATTTTGCAGATGCACCCGATTCGCTCACTTTATTGGGTAGCGATCAGTCGGCTATTTTAGATGAGTTTGGACTCAACTGTTCTAATGTACAGTCCAATTTATTATTCTTATGTCAGCGCAGTTTTACAACTGTGTTTGTCACGGTTCCTGAGGCAAGTGTTATATCGTTTGACTGGGACTACACCACAGCCGATCCGTTCGGCCCTGCCTTTGACCCCTTTGGTTTTGCCCTGGGTAACTTTCCGCCCGACTCACCAGCTGCTGATGGTATCTTTAATGAGTTGATTGATCGCCGTGGGCAGGCCACCCAGTCTGGGAGTCAGTTGGTTAAAGTAGCCGCTAATCAGGTCTTTGGCTTTCAAATTGGTACGGCGGATAATCGAGAGGGGCGAGCGCAGGTCACCATTCGGGATTTTCAGGTGATGGTTACAGAACCTGATGAAGTCGATCCGAAATCGGTGCCAGAACCGACATCAGGTATTGCGATCGCATTGCTTTCTGGTCTGGGGCTACGCCAAAAGTCTCGTAAAGATAGGCCCTAAATGAGCGCTTGTGTACTTCTTCCGATAGGCTAGCTCTTCTCAAGGGCTAGGGGCTTTTGGTAAGGGCTTCTCCTGTTTCTAGATCAAACAGATGCACATGCTCTACTCGAATACCCAGGGTTAGTTTATCTCCGGGGCGAGGAATCTGTTCTTCAATACCGTCAAGACGCATTAGCAGTGTTTTCTCATCTGATGCCGCTGAGGACTTCCCACTCAGTGCATCGTCTAACGCCACCGTAAGATAGGTTTCACTACCCAAGGCTTCGGCACGCTGTACAGTCACCGCTAAATGCTTGGGGGCAGGTACGGTAAGCCGCAGATGTTCGGGCCGAATACCCAAGGTCAACAATTGATTGCTATAAGGCGCTAAAATCGGTTCCCAATGACTGGGTAATGTTACCCGAAAAGCAGGGTGAACTAGCGTCAGGGGGGCTTGGACCTGCACTGTGAGAAAGTTCATCGGTGGTGACCCAATAAAAGCCGCCACAAACCGATTGACTGGAGAGCGATAGAGTTCTAAGGGCGCAGCAATTTGTTGAATGACTCCCTGATTCATGACAGCAATCCGATCTCCCATGGTCATGGCTTCTACCTGGTCGTGGGTCACGTAAATCGTTGTTGTACCCAACCGACGCTGCAGTGACACAATCTGGGCTCGAGTTTCGGTCCGTAGTTTGGCATCCAAATTCGATAGGGGTTCGTCCATTAAAAACACTTGCGGGTTGCGAGCCATCGCTCGACCTAAAGCTACCCGCTGTTTTTGACCACCTGAGAGCTGTCGAGGCAACCGTTTGAGCAGCGGTGTAATTTGCAAAATCTCAGCAATGGCTTTAACCCGTACTGCGATTACCTGCTCTCGTTCTGGCCAGTAGTGAAACCCCGGTGGTAGCAAGCGAGTCGTGCCAAATAAGGCCTGTTGCCATCGAGCGATTGGGGGTAAATCACCTTCGGTTCGTCTCAGACCAAAGGCCAGGTTGTCATACACGCTCAGATGTGGGTAAAGAGCATAGCTTTGAAACACCATGGCCACATCCCGCTGTTTGGGGGGCAGGGCATTGACTCGCTGTTCTCCGATCGTCACTGTGCCGCCCGTGATGCTTTCTAACCCGGCAATCAGACGCAGTAGGGTACTCTTGCCACAGCCGGATGGCCCCACTAGCACCATGAACTCACCGTCTTTGACATCTAGATGAATTCGCTTGAGTACTGCTGCTGGCTTGGCGTCTGATGCTTGGCGCGGAAATGTTTTGTAAACGTTGTCAATAACAACCTCAGCCACGTTGGTTTCCTAGTTTGGTATCGGGACAATAGGACGTCAATCAGCGACGCGATCTACAGATACCAGAATATCGGTAATGGTTTCACCACGGGCAGGGGTAAAGATGCGATCGCACGGTTGACTACGCCCTTGTAACGGTACACGGTCTATACGCAAACGTGCCGCTCGCTCCTGACTCGTCATTACGGTAAAGTCAGCATCTTCTGCAGCTTCCAGCAAGGTCGTTAAACTATCACCACTCTGACTAAACTTAAATGACTGAGAACCAATACCTCCTCGACTACTACGTTTAATGGCACCTGCTTGTATTCGTTTGGCATAGCCTTTTTTCGACATCAGCAACAGCTTGCTCTGATTACGAATGGGTACGCAGCCTACGACAGATTCTCCTTTGATGACCCGAATTGCTTGAGTCCCTTGGGAATTTCGACTGGTATCCGGTAGCTGTTCGCGATCGATGGAAAACCGTAAAAGACGACCGCCAGAAGACGCTAACATGAGGTCCTGGTTGAATTCAGCAATCACCGCATGGGCTAAGTGGTCCCCCGGCTTGAGTTTAATGGCTACTAACCCACGTC
The DNA here is from genome assembly GCA_039178155.1 of Cyanobacteria bacterium P01_H01_bin.105. Taxonomy (GTDB): domain Bacteria; phylum Cyanobacteriota; class Cyanobacteriia; order Phormidesmidales; family Phormidesmidaceae; genus Leptothoe. Next base: position 6,197 of record JBCDFI010000067.1, on the reverse strand, counting down.
CGGTAATAGATTCAAACTCTGTCAACGGCAGGCGTTTGATTTTTCCTTGAGCGGTGATCAAAATAATTTGGTGTGCCATCACCTCATTGGTCATCAAAATTGGTGAGAGCACCGCATCTGGATCGCTACCAGCAGCTTCGGGCAACAGGTTGATCAATGGCTGTCCTTTAGACTGCCGTTGAGCCAGAGGGATATCGTCCACCGTCAGGCTAAAGGCCTTGCCATCTCTAGAAAAGATCAGCAAATTGTGAGTTGTCCAGGCAAACTCTGTCTGGATAGTCACATCATCTAACTCCGTTAGCTTGACAGGCAAGTCTTCTTGCTTGCCCAGTCGTCGCTGATACGTGCGTGGCGATAGACGCCTAGCATACCCTTTACGCGTAAACTCAACGACGGTTTCCTCTTCTTGTGCCTCAGCTTCTAGATTGGCTAGTCGTTCTTCTTCAGCTGCCCGTTCTTTAGCTGTTTGCAGACGAGTTCTACGCTCATCACCAAACGTTTTCTTAAGTTTTCTCAGATCCTTTTTTAAGGCCTTAAGACGCTCTTTTCGATCCGATAGCAAACGCTCTAGATTTTCTTTTACTGTTGATAGTTCATCAAATTCGTTGAGCAAATTTTCTTGCTCGAGTCCTACCAAGCGACGTAGAGGCATCGCTAAAATTGCATCGGCCTGACGGTCGCCCAGCTCAAATCGCTCGCTAATCTCTAGCTTTGCTGATGAACCATCCGGTGCTGCCCGCAAAATTTCGATGACTTCATCAATGCTGTCAAGGGCCGTTAGCAGGCCTTCCACAATATGCAGCCGCCGCTCGGTTTTTTCGAGTTCAGTGGTGTACTGCCGCACCAGTGTTTCTTCACGAAAATCCAGAAAAGACTGCAGCATATGCCGTAGCGGCATTTGGATCGGCTGACCCCCGTCTAGAGCCAGCATAATGGCCCCAAAATTACTCTGTAGGGGGGTCATTTTGTAAAGCGCGCTCAAAATACTGTGGGGATGGACTTCACGCTTTAGCTCGATCACTACCCGCATGCCATCGCGATCGCTTTCGTCACGAATATCAGCAATGCCCTCAATTCTGCCCTGATTGACTAGATTCGCGACCTTTTCGATCCAGCCAGCCTTATTGACCTGGTAAGGCAGCTCTGTGATTACAATCGCATTGCGACGCTGTCGGCCTTTACCCGGTTGAATTTCTTCAAAGCTAGCAATTCCGCGCACAGGAATACTGCCCCGACCGGTGCGATAAGCGTCATGAATACCCTTAGTGTCCGTAATTTCACCGCCGGTCGGAAAATCTGGACCGGGGATGAGCTTAAACAATCCCTCATCCGAGATCTCAGGCCGATCAATAATCGCAATCAAACCGTCAATCACCTCCCCTAGATTATGGGGAGGAATGTTTGTGGCCATTCCCACTGCAATGCCGGAACTGCCATTGAGCAGCAGATTTGGCAACTGGGAGGGTAATACCGTGGGCTCTTGCTGAGAACTGTCAAAGTTATCAATAAAATCAACGGTGGCTTCGCTGATTTCGCCCAGTAAGGATTCATGGCTAAGCGAGGCTAACCGAGTTTCGGTATAGCGCATCGCCGCTGGCGGATCGTTATCCACCGAGCCAAAGTTGCCATGGCCGTCTAATAAAGGATAGCGGCTGGAAAAATCCTGCACCATCCGCACTAGGGCATCGTAGACTGCTTGGTCTCCATGGGGATGATATTTACCCAGCACATCTCCCACTACACGGGCACATTTTCGGAAGGGGCGGTCGGGAGTTAATCCCAACTCATGCATGGCGTAAAGGATACGTCGATGCACCGGTTTAAGACCATCGCGCACGTCTGGCAAAGCCCGCCCGACGATTACGCTCATGGCATATTCCAGATATGATCGTTGCACCTCTGTATGAAGAGAAGTGACAACAATTTGCTCATCTGAAAATGCATTTAGCTGGTTTGCCATGATTTCGTATGCTTGAAAGCCGCCCTAGAGACAGTAATTAGCCTTATCAATGCTGTACCTTATACACAAGCGCTATGGATCCGCAATAGTTACGATCCAAATTGCTCAAGAATTAAATAGACTTGCGACTATCTGCATCTCTGAGTCATTGTTCTTCAAAAAGCTCTGTATTGATCCACTTAACTCAGGTCAATGACCACCAACGGCTATAGTAACTTTGCTGTGTCAACGAAACGCCTATGAAAACAGTTTTAATTGTGGAAGACGACATGATCAATGCTCGCGTTTTCTCAAAGATTTTGACCAAGCGCGGTGGCTTAGCGGTCAAACACACAGAAAACGTTGATGAAGTCATGCAAATTGCTGAAAGTGGCGAGGTAGACGTTATCTTGATGGACGTTTCCCTATCCCACAGTGTTTACCAAGGGAAACCCGTGGATGGTATCCGCATTACCCAGATGTTAAAAGCAAACAGCACTACTGCAGCCCTACCTATTATTTTGGTAACTGCCCATGCTATGGATGGTGATCGGGAAAACTTTTTACAGCAAAGTGGAGCCGATGGCTATATTTCAAAGCCTATTGTTGACCACCAAAAGTTTGTAGACGACGTTAAGGCAATGATTGGTGAATAGCCCCGTGGCCAAGGTTGGTTATGGCGCTGACGTAGAATAAACCTCTATAAAACAGAATAGATCAAATATACTACCTAAAAGCCCATAGGCCCATAGGTAGTACATTTTTTAAATCAGTTTATTTTTTTGAAGACTAAGAGCGATGATTAAGGACTTTATCTTAGAGTCCAGAGAGAACTTCCTGAAGTCCGGGGGTTCCAAACATAGCCTCTGTCGCGCTTAGTAGCCGATTTCCCCAAAGATTATCGGCTAAGAATTCTAGATCAGCATAACGGCTATCGCGCTCTAGAGCTGCAGTGGCTGATTCGATTGCCTCAGGTCGGTTAATGTTTGCGGCATAGCGAGCTGCTGCGATCGCTAAGGTAGGTTCTGGCTCTTCTTCAGCTAAGTCCAAAGAGCGTTCCCATTGCTCAATGGCCGAGTCCAACTGTCCCATTTCATACAGCACAAGGCCAATGTTGTTGACGGCTGGCCAGAAAAGCTCGTCAAAACTAACGGCCTCTTCGTACTGATCAATCGCTTTTTGATAGCGATTAAGTTTGTAGTAGGCATTACCCAAATCAAAGTGAGCGCCTGGGTTTTCTGGTTCCAGGCTCAGACCTTTCTCTAATGCATTTGCTGCCTGGAGATATTTAGCTTCGCTAAAGTAGGCTGACCCTAGAGTAAACCAGATCACCGGGTCATCACTGCTAAGTGCCTTGGCGCTTTCCAATGCGCTGACTGCAGCCGTACTATCGCCAACTTGTAGATGTAAGCTTCCCATCAATGCCAAAATTTGTGGATCTTGGGGGGCTAGCTGGGCTGCAAGCTGAATCCGAGCCAGGGCCTCGTCGTATTGTTGAAACTGAGCCAGCTGAGCCGCTTCCTGAGCCAGGGTTAGTCCCGTGGCTGTCAGCCGTTCTTCATCTAGCGGCAGTGTATAAGGTAACAGCGCCTGAGCCTCGACAGCCCGTGCCGTCCAACTGCAGCTAAATAGAGCGAGGAGCGTAACAAGTGCAGGACGAGTAAGCCGAGATATAAGCTGATTCATAGGAAGTGGGCGGATGAGTAAGACGTGATAAATGATGGGATAGGGGCGCACTAAATAAAATTTAACAGCTGACTAATAAGTTCAGACTGTTGTACGAGCATCCTTTGGTTTACTTCGTGAATTTTGACTCGTTATCAGTATAGATACACCATTCACTGGGTTAACTAGCAATTTGATAAATTTATGGGAAGTAGAGTTTAAGTAATCGTGCATCTAATGCTAAAACCGTGTTTCAAACTCTAACAAAACTCGATTACGATCGTCGAAATTAGTGGTACCTCGAATTGTAAATTCATCGGTGAGTCGATAGCGCAGATTAAACTCTGTGGGGGTACTGTCAGTCAGGATTTTTACTAACGATAGAGTAATATTATCGGTCACATCAAAGCCAACTTCGGTGGCAATATCCAGACCAGAACCGCTATTTTCATCGCTGGAAAATCGTGAGGCACCGGTAACTGGAAAAAGTCGAAACTCGCTTAGGTTGAGGGTGCTGCTGATAAACTCTTGTAGGGTATTAAGCAACGCCCCGCCAAAGAAATTAATTACCCCCTGTCCCGACTGAAGGGCGGCAATATAGCTGCCGCTGAGCAAGTTAATAATTTCTTGTCTAGAGCGGGGTGGAGAACTTGAAAGCTGGATAACTGTATCGCTAATATCTGAGAGAAAGAGGCTCTCAAGTAGGTTGCTTGCGGTGCCTTGATAGACAGCTCGAATGCGAATTGTTTCTATTCCGCCGGTGCCTTGAAAGGTATCAATGGATGGGTCGGTTATTTCAGATCGTGCAAAGGCTGTGGCCTCTACGACATTACTTTGCTGAGTCTCTGTGACTGATGTCCGCAGTCTCAAGTCGAGAAACGGGTCGGCAATTCCTCGCTCTGGTACAAATCGCGCGACATTATCGCGGCCAGCGAGGCGAAATGTAGTGGTGAGCAGATTGATGCGACCGGAACGAAGGCGAATTTCTCCCTCAGGTTCGATCGCCCCAAAGGGCCTAAGAGGGCCGCTGATGTTTAAATCTCCTTGGGCGACAACGTTTAGTAAGTTGCCTTGTTGAATCTGAATATTCTTTGCTAACGTGAGTTTGAGATTTTCGAACCGAGGGATAAAGGGAGAAATCTCTTCTGATGATTCTGAGGCGGCTGGTGCATTGCCTTCGGGTAAGAACAGGCGGCCATTGGCTAGTTCAACAAAACCACCTAATTGAGGACCGCCTAACAGCAAGCTACCACCGACAACTACCTGACCTTGGACACCGCCTTGATAGATGCCTCGTAGCTCTAGGTCAATGTCGTCTAGGGTGACCGTTAGGGCTCCAGAGGGGTGTATGGGGGGTGTTGCAGCTGCGGTGGGACCATTGTTTAGGGACGTGGTGGGGATTATATCAGGGTTATTCTCAGGTACCTCGGAGCTGCTGGCTCCCAGAACGGCTAGATCGGGTCCGCTGATAATAAAGGGAAATGATAGGGGCAAACTTCCGGCAGCTTGCAGACGACCGTTACCATATTGTCCCTGCAGCGTTTGTACATTGATTTGATTGTTTTCGAAAATGACACTGCCTGCAAAATTCGTGAGGGGCTCTGGCAGTAGGGGCGATCGCAACACGGCATTCTGCACATTCATGACGCCGCTAATGGTCGGTCGACTCAAACGACCCCCAATCTCAAGCGATACCTGTCCTTGGCCTGACTCCCAGAGCACCTGCTCGTTTAAGACATTGAGTAGGGCTAGGCCTTCATCAGCGACATCTAGGGTCAGTGCGATACGGTCGTCTTCAGGCTGAACCGTCATAAAGTCAAAGGCGTAGGGAATATCACCCACCAGGGTTAGGGGCTGCGGATTGTTAACCTGGAACATCTCACCCTGTAGCAACAAACGGGCATTTTCATAAAGGAATACCCCTGTTGCCTGCTCGATGGGCTGATTGTTGATGCCGCCATCGGCCAGCATGATGTCCCCCCTTACGGTTGGGTTGCCTAGACCGCCGCTAAAGTTTGCGATCGCATTCAGCCGTCCTTCTAAATCTAAGGGCAGATCAAAAATATTACTGATGGCTGATACTGGTACTTGACTGGCGACCAGCTGAAGACTGGAGCTATCTTTTTCGACCAGCGATAGGTTACCGGCCAGGTTGATAAATGCCTGCTGTGAATTACCCTCAGCATCAGGAGGGAGCGCTGTTTGTAAACGAACCGGTTGCAAGGTGAGATTACCAGCGGCTAGCTGCCCTTGAGCAATGACTCGGTCTGCCACAAAATCATTGGTCCAGCCCCATGAATGACCATCGACATCAAAGACGATCTCAGGCAGCTCCTGGGGCCTACCGCTAACCCTAACAGTGGCATCAAACCGTCCTTGTACATCCTCCAACGGTGGGATCGGATTATCGGCCTCGGCTACCTCAATTTGTTCTTGAATCTTCTGAATTTCGGATAGGCGACGTAGCTGATCGAGCAGCGTTGATTCAACATTACCAGCGGGTTGGGTTGCCAAAATCTGTGGAATTTCCTCCGGCAGCACCTCATCTAGGCTGGTGGGCGGCTGAAATGTCTGAATTAAGCTCTCAAAATCT
>JBCDFI010000066.1:0-15505 GCA_039178155.1 Cyanobacteria bacterium P01_H01_bin.105 | reverse complement strand
GCACCGACATTTGGAGAAATAGACATTTCATTGTCGTTGAGGACCACCACCAGATTGGTATCGGGTAGGTGTCCTGCGTGGTTAATAGCTTCTAGGGCCATGCCCCCTGTCAAAGCACCATCGCCAATGATGGCGGCTACTTTGTAGTCATCGCCTTGTGCATCGCGAGCGATCGCCATACCCAACCCCGCAGAAATACTGGTGGATGCGTGGCCAGCACCGAAATGGTCAAACTTGCTTTCGCAGCGTTTGAGATAGCCGGCTACGCCATTTTTTTGCCGTAGGGATGAAAAATCGTCGTAACGGCCTGTAATTAACTTATGGGGATAGGCTTGGTGCCCCACATCCCAGATAACTTTGTCGCGATCTAAATCTAGGGTTTGATAAAGACCTAAGGTTAGCTCTACAACACCCAGCCCTGGTCCCAGATGCCCGCCGCTGGTGGATACTGTTTGAAGATGCTTTTCTCGAATTTGCTGGGCAATGGCTTCTAACTGTTTCACAGATAAGCCATGCAACTGGTTCGGATGGGTGATTTCACTCAGATGCATGTTAAAGACCCTCTAGATCGTTTTCTGTAATGATGTGTGGCGTTTTGCTATTGCCGCTGATACTAGTCTGGATAAAATAAGCGATATCATCCCTAACTCAGCAGCGGCTCATGTTTTGTCACTCATTCACTGTAGATTAGATCAGGGTTTCAAAGGACGATCATTACAAAATTGCTGCTGTTCTAAGCCGCGTTCAAGTTAAAACCTACAGTGCTCTCTACACCAAAATGCCAGTTCTAGAAGCAGATAAATTTAGTGAGCGATTACCATGCAAAGGTGGTCTGTTTGCTTTCTAGCTCGTCGTAGTTTTAGCGGCAATTTCGACACATCGAATGTTCTTTAGCAATCTCTGTTCTATTGGACCTATTGATAATGATTAATATGACGGATATGTCTGTTTTGTATCGTTGCCTCATGCGTTCATTTTTTATGCCAGTGGCGCTTGGTTTTACTACGGCTTCGTTAATGGCATTGCCAAGCCATGCCGACGACGACGATTATGGGCAATGTGTGGCTAATTTGACAGACACTGGGGTGACTATAGAGCAAGCAACGGCTAGCTGTGCGGGTGCTCGTTTTCCAGGTGCGTTAGGTGAATGTGTTATGGATGTCAGTCAGGATACTGGCATTGGGGCTGTGGATACCTTAGAAGGCTGTGAGCGCTCCCGTCGTCCGGACGAAGTGGCAGACTGTACAATTGATATCCATCGAGCCCTGCTTGACCAGCCATCGGTCAATGCTCTAGAACATTGCAGTCGTAGTATGCTGCCCGAGCGCTATGGCACCTGTGTTATAGATTTGGGAGAAGAGGCTCAGCTACCTGCAGATACGGCTCTCGACCAGTGTATTCGGGCTGGCTACCGTCCGTGGACGAAGCTGCCAAGACAGTAGGCGGGCCAGCAGTGACTTAGCATTATTCAGCCCTGTCCTCAAAGTGACAGGGCTAACTATATCAAAACTGACTAAACTCACACCTGATCAATTAGCGAGACAGCGCTATTCCAGCCAGGGTTTAACGCCCACGGCCATCGAGCAATGTCTACTGAAAGAGATGTGAAGAGAGGTGCCGACAACGTATTGCTAGGCAATATCTTCTGTAACATGACTATCATCTCTCACGGGCAAAGACTGCTCATTATCTGAGATATAGAACTTTCATCGTGAAAATGTTTGATGGACAGCCTTAGATAAAATTAAGGGCTGTCCGGTAAGAGGGGTCTGTGCTCTGGCTACTCTAATCTAATCGCACTTTTTGCAAGGATCTAGCTCTTTTTCCAGATGCTTGAGATAGCCGCCGACAGCCTTACCTATCTTCTCGCTCTCAGATGTCTTTTTTTTCTTTGGCTTGTAAGACAACCCAAGCATTGTGAGCCAACAAACTAGAAGGAGGACAGGAATAAACATATTTTGTACCACATTGAAGACGATTTCGAATGACACTGCTGCAATATCTGAGCTACACCCAAAAAATCTTCAGGTGAGAGTCTCAGACACTGTAGACAGAGTATCTGTGTAAATTATCTAGAGAGCGATACTTACTTTTGGTAGTACACACTCTACGCTAACGTAGCCGATTGATCCTACGAAAACTGACGCTTTTCTGGATGTATGCTCAGGGCCGCCGCTCAAAAATAGTTTGCTTTTTAGCTGTTCCCTGTGAGCACTAGACTCATCCATAGAAGTCGGCGCTATTGTAGCAAATGAAACAGAGGGTAAAGCACTTCTTTGAAAAAAACTTTGATTAAGTCTATTTTGAAAAGCGCTGGCCGCTGTGCTACAACACGTCACCTAGAACGTTGATCCTAGGTGTATGTTTCAGTATGGCTACGTATTGTACTCAATTGTGCTAGAAAAGCAACCCCTTTGTTTTCGTGCTACTGAGCTAATGGCCAGCGGCTAGCGATGGGCATACGCCATCCCATGCCAAAGGCACGATCGGTTACTTTAAGCACAGGGGGGGCCTGTCTGCGCTTGAACTCGGCACGGGTAAGTAGATGAATGATTCGTTGTACTACACTAGAATCGTGGCCTGCTGTAACAATGTCAGCTGCTGACTGATGATATTGGATCAGTCGTTCGAGAATATCATCAAGGACGTCATAGGGCGGTAAGGAGTCCTGATCAATTTGCTCAGGCCGTAGTTCAGCGCTTGGAGGTTTGATCAAGATATTGGTTGGCATGATCTCGGGTTTGCCGGTGGCGTCGATCAGACCGAGGGCTTTGTTTGCCTGGATGTGTTGGTTCAACCAATGGCATAGTCTGTAGACCTTAGTCTTGGGTACATCGGCAATGACGGCAAGGCCGCCATTCATATCGCCGTAGAGGGTACAGTAGCCGACGGCCATTTCTGACTTGTTGCCAGTGGAGAGCAGCAAATGACCGAATTTGTTGGCAATGGCCATGAGTAAATTGCCTCGGATGCGAGACTGTAGATTCTCTTCGGTGACATCTGGATCGCTCCCAGCGAAGAGGTCAAGTAGGGTGTGATCAAACTCGGCCATTAGCTTTCCAATGGGTAGGGTTTGGGTGGTGATGCCTAGGTTGTGGGCTAGCTTTTGGGCATCGCTAATGGAGTGATCGGAACTGTAGGGAGAGGGCATTAGCACGCCAAGAACATTGTCGGGTCCCAGGGCTGCTGTTGCGATCGCAACCACCAATGCCGAGTCAATCCCCCCGCTCAGGCCGACCACCGCCTGACTAAACCCACACTTACGACTGTAGTCTTTTACTCCCAACACTAGCGCCGACCACATCTCTGCTTCTGGCGTATCGAGCAGCGGTACAACGGTTCCAGGTATAAGATTCTGTTGCGCTGAGCTATATTCCACCATCTGCACAGTCGTTTCAAACCCACAACAGCGACTGACCAAGCTTCCCTCGCGATCCATCGCTACGCTACAGCCATCAAAAATTAGATCGTCATTGCTACCCACCTGGTTGACATACACAATTGGGCAACTGTGTTGACGAGCCGCGTGGGCAATCATCTTCTCTCGCAGAGATTGTTTGCCCACTGTAAACGGCGATGCTGATAGGTTCACGACCAGATCTACTCCGGCGGCTACTACCTCAGCGGTGGGATTAACCTCATAGGCTCGTTGTCCCCAAAAGTTGTCCTCATTCCAAAGATCTTCGCAAATGGTGACACCGATGTGGAGCGAGCTGCCATTGGCCTCAAGCTGAAAATGGTTAGGTTCGCTACCTGACTCAAAGTAACGATCCTCATCGAACACATCGTAAGTCGGTAGCAGGCGCTTATGAAACACGGTTTTGATGGTGCCATTCTCTAAGAGCGCCATGCTGTTATAAAGCGGCTTCTGTCCTTTTTCGCTAGCGTCAGCATTCGGCTCTGTAAGACCCACTAGGGCACTTAGACCTTGGGGTAAATCTCTCGCGAGTTGTTCTATGACTGCTTGCATCTGCTGGATAAAACCGGGACGCAATAATAAATCTCTAGGGGGGTAGCCGCACAGAGAAAGTTCTGGCGTGAGTAGCAGATTTGCTCCCTGAGATGAGGCCCTTTGAGCTGCAGCCAGGATCTGTTGAGCGTTGCCAGAAAGGTCACCGACGATGGGATTAAGCTGTGCGATCGCAAGTTTCATAGTATTGAAGTGAAGAGACATTGAATGGAATGCCTATACGGTTTTTTAGTTACACAAACACCATGGGCTTATCTTTTAAAGGCTCAAATGCCTCTGCATCAAATCGATACAGGCTGGCAGGGCGTCCCGCCCCACGAGAGGTTTTAATCCCGGTGTCTTTTAAGAAACCTAGTTTTAAAAGCCGGGTGCGGAAATTAGAGTAATCAGAAAAATCATCCCCTAAAATAGTTGTATAGAGCTGATATAAATCGCTGAGGGTAAACATTTCAGGTAATACATCAAAGGCGACAGGGCTGTATTTGACCTTGTTGCGCAGGCGCATGGTGCCATAGGTGAGAATCTCTTGATGGTCAAATGCCAGGTTGGGTAAATGACTGAGGGGATACCAGGCAATACCGCTGACACCATCGGCGATTAGCTCAGCTTCAGCATAGCGAACCAGGGCAAAATAGCTGACCGAGAGATAACGCACATTGAAGCAGTCTTCCGCTTCACGGGGATCTCGTTTGGGACCACCAAAGGAGTAGAGCTGTTCTACATAGAGATTGTCGACGCGAATTTTTTCGGAGAGGACTCTATAGGAGGCTTTTTCAAGGGATTCACCTTGACGCACTAGGGTGCCGGGTAAAGACCATTGGCCCAAAAAAGGCTCTTCATGACGCATGACCAGCAGTACCAGTAGCCGATGTTGTTCAATATCGACCGAAAAAATAACGTTATCAATACCAACCTTAAAGTCGGCTAGGGGGTGGTCGGGATATTTTCCGGGCATGGATACAAGTTGTGTTGGTGAATATAGGCTTGCACTACAGGAGGGATTTCATCTGGTTGCTCAAGATAGCCCCGACGCAAGGTGCTAGAAGAAATATGGTGCTGGCTGAGGGGGGTTGCGATCGCAACCTCAGCGCCGTGCGATCGCAGATCTTCCAATTCAGAGTCGGTTAACCCATAGCCAGGGCGAGGAAAGACCAAAATCTTGGCCCATTGCATCACATCTGCCGAACGGTGCCAGCTAGGCAACTGTTTAACCAGATCGGCCCCAATCACAAAGGTAAACTCAGCATCGGGCCAAATGCATCGGGCTCTTTCTAACGTAATCGCTGTATACGGATGACTTAGCTCAGGATGCAGCTTGACCGTCCCTGGAGTTTCCAAACCAGCAATGGCTAACCCCAGCATGTCCATACGCATCTCAATGGGTGATTGGTCAGTTTTCCATGGGTTATCTGATGCCCACACTGCCACATGGTCAAACTGATGGCCTAAGGTAGCCACAATGCTGCGGTGCCCGTTGTGGGGCGGATCGGCACTGGTACCAAAAAGCGCCACACGAGATTTGATAACGGGTGTGACAGACATAAGCTGCAGGTCAAATAGAGGCCCTGTAAAATCTATGGCTAATTTACTTAAACGCATTTCTACAGCTATCTCAACTAACAGTAGCGAGTTGACTACGACGGGTGCAATCAGTCAGTTTTTGCAGTGCGGTTGAAATCTGCGCCTGGGGTACTACCGGATTATTTACATCGCGCACCTCCAGCGGTAGCTGAGCCACTGATTGCGTAGCCCGCTCTCGAATGCGCTCTAACGATTCGATCGGTACTATCCGTTCTCCGTTGCGCATGACCGGTTTTAATAGAGTTGCCGCATCTGTCGTTTCTGATGCCAGCCCCAATCGATCCCCCTCAGCTGTCCGAAAAATCTGTTTTTGCCCCGGATAGGTAAATTTACCTTTAGACTCTTTCATCACAGGGATGCCGTCGATATCAACTAGCTTGTAAACCCCATTTACCGGGTTGCCAGTTACCAGCTTGGTTCCCAGGCCATAGCCATCAATACAGGCACCCGTCTGTTTTAATCGCAGAATCTCTCGCTCATCCAAATCCCCGCTGGCAAAAATAGGAACATTGGGCAGTTCCTGTCGCACCTGTTGGGACAAAGCCACCAGATCCCCTGAGTCAATGCGTACTCCAGCCAGAGACTGAGGAGATTTTTGACCCAGCAGCTGGGCTGCAGCAACCGTATCGTAGGTGTCGATCAGCAGTGGAGCCCCTGGAAAAGAACGATGAAACGCATCAAAAGCATCTGATTCGCTGCCTTCTAATGCGGAAATTGCCATCACCAAGGCATGGGCCATGGTGCCGACCGGCTTGCGCCCCAGTTTTAATGCCGCCAATACATTAGATGTCGCATCTAGCCCACCCGCTAGGGCTGCTCTTGCTGCCCATAAAGCCGCCTGGGGGCTAAATGCCCGTCGAGTGCCAAATTCTAGCAGTGTGGTGTCTGGACCGGCCACATCGCGTAAGCGTGCAGCCCGTGTGGCAATCAACGTTTGATAGTTAATCGTATTGAGTAAATAGGTTTCTACTATCTGGGCCTGCCATAGGGGGGCCTCAACCCGCAAAATTGGCTCATGGGCAAATATGGCTGTTCCTTCTGGGACTGCCCAGATATCACCTGAAAACTGGCCTGTTTCTAGCAAACTCCAGAACGTAGCCGGAGCCCCCGAAAAAATATCCGTTGCCTTTAACGCAGTTAATTGCTCAGAGGTAAACCGAAATTTCTCTAGGTAGTCGAGAGCAGAGGCAAGGCCTGCCGCGATTAAGTAGCCAAAGCCATCTGGCAAGCGGCGTACAAATAGTTCAAAACTGGCTCGACGCTGGTCTAGACCTTCGCTCACATAGCAAGCTGCCATTGTCAACTGATATAGATCGGTCAGCAGTCCATAGTCATCGGCCTGCAATAACAGTGATGCGTCGTTTATCATCAGAGAGTTTATCCTGCAGTTATGGTTATTTTAACCATAAAAACCTGGTCTGTTTCGGATGATTTGTAAAATGATAGCTAAGCTCAATAGAAATAAAGATTGGTTATAGTTAATAGGATAAATCCATAAAAATGAGCTTTGGCTAAGCTAATGGGTGTAGCAGTACATGTATCTTATACGCTCTCTACTCGACTAAAATCATGCAAGACGATGCTTTGTTTTGGTTGATATAAATATAACTGCCTAGTTTCTTTCTGTTTCGTCCTTGCCCCTTCCCCTTGCGACGATTAGAAAGATATTCTTAAGAAAGGAAACCCTCTGTTCTGTCCTTGTACCCCATGGCTCCGTCTTCGCATATTGTTGAACCCACGTGGAAAACGGTCATCAGACTGATGCGTTGGGATAAACCTACAGGTCGTCTAATTTTGATGGTGCCAGCCCTGTGGTCACTGTTTTTGGCGGCTGATGGGAAACCCGATATCTTGCTATTAGCGGTGATTATCTGTGGCAGTCTGGCCACGAGCGCAGGTGGCTGCGTTGTTAATGATCTATGGGATCGCAATATTGACCCCAAAGTAGAGCGGACCCGGAACCGGCCTTTGGCGTCACGGGCGTTAACGGTGAGGACTGGAATTGCGATCGCGTTCATCGCTTTTCTCTGTGCCATTGGGTTTGCCCTATACCTCAACCCGTTGAGCATATTGCTCTGCTTTTTAGCCTCTCCAGTGATTGTTTTTTATCCACTGGCCAAGCGAGTATTTCCAGTACCTCAGCTAGTGTTGGCAATTGCCTGGGGGTTTGCCGTGCTCATTCCCTGGAGTGCTGTAACGGGCAATTTGGATGTGGCCGCGTGGCTGCTGTGGGGAGCAACTGTTTTATGGACCCTGGGTTTTGATACGGTCTATGCAATTCCTGATCGTAAGTACGATGCTCAGCTAGGGGTCAATTCCAGCGCTCGCTTTTTTGGGTCGAGCACCCCTGAGGTAGTGGGGCTGCTGTTTATGGGAACAGCGATGTTACTGCTGTGGCTGGGGGTGTATCGATCCTTGGGAGTGCCCTATATTGTCACGTGGGCGATTGCCTCGGGTATTTGGTTTACCCATTATCGAAAGTTGCGTAATCAGCGACAGCCTGCCCATGTTTATGGGCAAATATTTCGGCAGAATGTGATGCTTGGCTTTGTGTTGTTAGGTGGCATGATTGCCGGGTCGTTGATTGGATAATTTTGCAACGGTCTTTGGCAAGATCAACAATGAGGCAAATGTTATTTAGGGTTCCAACCCCCGAACGTGGACAGGGTGAATTCGTTTAACAAAGTATTTTTTGTAGTAGGCAATGGTCAAAATAGCTAAAGATTGTTCAGGCCCCCCTAGCCCCCCAAGCTTGGGGGGGACAAGTCTCAAAGTCCCCCAAACTTGGGGGATTTAGGGGGCCTGAACAGCCTTAAAATCCTTTTATAGAACCTTAGTACTAGATTTTTCTTCTGTAAACGAATTCAGCTTGTTAATACTGGGGGCTTCAGAAACTATTTTTCATGAGAATCTACGGAAGAGCATAGACTCAAAGTCCCCGAAACTTATGGAATTTAGGGGGCCGCCAAGAGGTTTGCTATATGACGACATAATTCACTAGCAGTATCTTTATAGAGAGAGAACACCCCTCGTAACAGGCTGGCTTTTGCCAGCCTTACATGCTTTGCAAAAAGCCCAGGCTAGTCAACCCTGACCCGTTTGGTCAAAATTGCCATCAGTTCATTGGGTCGCCCGGTGGGCAAGGGTTTGCTCCAGTCGTTGGGCTCGGCATAGCCAAGCTTATGGAGCAGGGTAATGGTGTTACGAATGGCGATCAGGCTGCCAAATAGCGTGTGGTTGACGTTTTCGTACTGATATTCCGGCAGCGATGGAACGATAAGTGGAAGGTTGGACGCGCCTGCGCCCTGGCTATTGTCTTGAAACATGGGATTCTGGTCTCCAAATAGTCCAAATAAACAATGGTGGAGCCAGAACCCAATAGTCAGCGACTCCGCGAAGATTGTGCAAATCGGAGCGCTGATCCATAATGACCAAAGCTTCCGGGATTGCTCGATAATCCGGGAGGTTAGCTGTCAGCATGGTGGTCGCACACCTGCTGGCAGTGCCAAATATTGAGTTCTGAT
Source organism: Cyanobacteria bacterium P01_H01_bin.105 (assembly GCA_039178155.1). Lineage (GTDB taxonomy): Bacteria > Cyanobacteriota > Cyanobacteriia > Phormidesmidales > Phormidesmidaceae > Leptothoe. The sequence continues at coordinate 6,430 of JBCDFI010000066.1, read as the reverse complement.
TTGAGGCGGCGATGGTTAATCACAGCCCTGAAAAGAACATACGACCTATGGACGGTGGTCGTCAAGTAAAAGATTGTGAGCGAGCAGAGTAAGTAGGGGGTTTTGGATAACGTGGCTTCTTTTAGGATCGCTATATCTGCCGACCAGAAAGAGTTTTCGTGTTTTGATACATATATGAAAAACAATAGGTTGGACAATTGCATCGGTGATAGTGGGCGGTGTCCACCTACTATGGACTTCTGTCATAGCAGCGCTACCCACAAAAACAATGATAGATAGTTGTTCCAGGATGACGAGTAGTCCTACCAGAGCAATAACTGCCAGGCTTAAGATACCTACCAGCATCCATTTTTCTCACTATTATTCTTGTAGGATAAAGTACATAACCACTACAGTCAAAATGATACGTCCGATGGATTAGAGATCTTTGAAGAGAAAGATTAATATGGAGTCTAGAAAAAGTAAGCTCAGGAATAATAAAATAATGGTGTTGCGAGTTCAAGTCGGAGTAGACTGCGTTTTCATCTGCTCAAGGGAGAGTTAAAGCAAACGATGTAGGAAGCTTAGAAGATTCGGAGGCTAACGAGAAACCCCTAAACTCGAGACTGATAGTCCTACGTAATTAATTTTGTGGTGAATGTAACGAAAAAGCGTACTTTCAATATCTCCTTGATAAAAACATGAGTTGTGAATTACTATTTGGATATATTCTCATTCTTGTTAGTCGTTTAACTGTTTTCTTTTCTGGAAAACTTCTAACATCATAATTGCCGTTAGAAAAGCCAACAACGACGGGACCCATGGAAACCATAATCCTATAAACAATAAGAATAGTTGGCTAGATAACAATATAATTACTATAATTGTTGACAGCCTGAAGAAAAAGGATTTCCTATCTAAAGAATACAATATAAAAAAGCTGCTGCCTGAAGAAATTATCCATATCCAAAAATACTCAACTCCTTTTGATTGAGCCCATATGAGGGGACGTTGGTCAATTACAGCGCTTATAATTTGGCTAATTTTGTGCGCCTGGAGTTCCAACCCGGTTAAAGACTCAGATCTAGATGTTCTGAATTTAAGGGCGTGCTTATGAGCAGTCATTCCTATCAAAACAATTTTGTTTTCAAGTGTTTCAACATCTATGTTGGAGGACAAAACATCCTCGAAAGAAAGGACTCTGAATGGTGAGCGATGTCGTCTTTGACTAAAAAAGGTTGTGAAAGAAAAGCTACGTTTTGCATAACCTCCCGAATATGAAAGAACTCTTTGAAGTTCTACACCACTAAATCTCATCGTCGCAGGATCAGAGATCCCATTCTCCAATTCGATAACACCTGGCGACGAGGGCTGAGCTTTACTCCAAAAAAATAGCCTGGCAATCTGTATAGAGAAAGAAAAATAGAAATCTTGATTGTCGTCAAAGCCTCCTAGAAATGCACGTCTGACAACTGAATCCTTATAATCCTCTGGTAATACTTTGTAAGAATTAAATTCGTCAGACACCACAGCGTTGACACCAAAATTGTCTTCAGTGTACTGTTTGCTAAAATCATTAATGAATTGAAGTGAATCTTCAGAGTACGCTTTTTCAAAGTTGCTTGCAAGAACTATTGTGTTATACTGCTTAGCCTTACCGCCATCATAGTAGGTATTACTGTACTGCTCGATTCTAGAAGCTATATTTTTATTTATATCTGTTTCAGATACTTTGATTTCATTGATTAGGTGTATGCCAACTGTAGCGGGATTACCCTTCTGAACAACTTCTATGACCTTATCTAAAGGCTTAAAGGGTAAAGGGTATCCGTATTTCTCAATAGTTTCTTCTTCGATCCCAATAAGAACTATGTGCTCGTCGAAGCTCTCATTCAAAGGAAGAGACCAATTAAGTAAATCAAAACCTTTGAGCTCGACTGGCTCTAAAAAACCTATCAAACGTAAGAAGAAAACTAAGAATGTTGATATTGAACTGTAAATTGCAGCATATCTTAGGTGCTCTAATGTTTTAGGTGTTATCTCGACGCTATATGTTAAGTTTTGGTTTATCCAAACCTCATTAAATACCGTTTTATATATCAAGTTTCGCTCTTTAAGAAAATTGCCTCTCTTCTGAACAATTCCTGATATTTTAAGGTGAGCTTTTATGACTGACTTTTCATCATCAAAAATGATTTTTTGATGGTTCAATATATCTTTGTATGTTCTTAGTACATTCTGTTTATTAGGTGAGCGCGCTATCAGCATGTCACGTATAAACTGTAGATTGCTATCTTGATAGCAATTTTTGCCTAGAAAATAAATGTTAGCTATGTTGTCAATATTTTCTTCGGTACATACTACTTTTGTCTGGGTTGAGAGAAGCTTGCAAAAACGCTGAGTTAGGTAAGGGTGCCCATTTGTCCACTTAAAAATCCATTTTAGGATTTGATAAGAGTTTGTTTTTTTGAGGGCTAGTCCTTCCATTAAGGGTAGAGCTTCATCTAATGAGAAGTCTGTTAGGTTTACACGTTGGCCAATATTAAAAGGAGTTCGCTTACTGTCCTTAATGAGTTCATCTGGTGTCGCGACTCCCACTAGTACAAAAGACAAATGATTAAGCTGATTCTTGTGTGCCCGTGCTGTGTAAAAGTATCGAATCGCGATAAAGAAGTCGTCTGTAAATTCTAGATTTAGTGTTGTGTCAATTTCATCAACAAACAGAACAATTCGGCCTTCGGCTTCGCTCAGGAGGACCTTCTCGAAAAATCGCGTTAGCCGTTGGGTAACACCCAGATGACTGTGTTCTTCCCACCAGTCAAAGATATCTGTATCGAGCATCAGACTCTCGTCAATCTCGGTCAGTAGACCCAGATACCACTGCTCCGGCGTTACATTTGTCCCAATCTTCGTCAGGTCAATAATTACAGATGTGACGCCTTCGTCTTCTAGACGTTCTGCCGTCTGCACCATTAGGCTTGACTTACCCATCTGTCGAGACGTCAGCACATAGGCAAACTGACCCTCGCGACAAAGCTGCAGCAATTCATCGTCAGCCTTTCGTGAGAGATAGATTCCTCCACCCGCTTGAACAGTTCCGCCAGTAGTGTAAATCGAACGAGTCATGACTAGAGGGCTCCGTCAAAAACAGGTGAGGTATACATGTAAGAGTGTCCTCCCCTTAGCAAGGGGAGGTGCCGAAGGCGGAGGGGTGTTCGATCGTTAGCGCAAGTTGTCGAGGCCCCTCCCTGACGGTTCCCCTTAGCAAGGGGAACCAGATATCGCCAAGCATCAAAAGACTGTCGGTTGTTTCTCTGAATGCCGCTTCTTGTTTGTTTCTGACATTGAAGGATAATGTCCACCCTCAGTATTGTTCTATTTCGGCATAAATTCTTCATTTAACACCTGCTCAGCTTGGTAGGGACATTCCTCTGGAAACGTATCCAATCCAGTTTCTTTCTCAGCACTGATTATTGCTAGGGCATAGGCACTAACCACATACTCTGACAAAATTGCCTTTAGACTTGGATTTTCTTTTAATAGTTTTGCTAACCGTAGTCGCTGTTCTTTGATCGTTAGCTCCCAGCTCCGCGAACGTAGATTTGGTTGAAACTGCCATTTAAGGAGATGCATTAATAAAACTTCCAGGCGACTTTCCAACTCTCGTTTCTCCCGCCGCCCCATCTCCTCAATTTCATCGATCAAGTTGACCATATCTAACTTCTCTAAGTCCTGATTTCGCAACAACGTTGCTTGCTGCTGGGTCCATGCGTAAAAATCCGATTCGTATAGGTTTTCCATGAGACCTTCGTGCCTCTATCAACTGCAACTCTTGGAACGGTCAGTATGGTCTCGAATTCGTTCTGCAATTACAGAACGGCGCATATCACGATCTGATAATCCACCTACTGATAACACATGAGAAGGCATGCCTCCCATGCGTTTCAAAACTGTCTGTCGAGGCTGATATGTATCGATTTGGTGGACATTGCCTGCCCTACTACGATCTTGTTTCATGCTAAGTGCTCCGCAAAATAATCTGCATACAGCTGACATCTGGGAAACACGCTCTGCCCATCCCGACACACTAACCCCGCCCCATGTAACCGAAAATACATCACCTCATCCTCACAGGTCTGTTCCTTTAGAATTCTCAAAAACCCTTTGACTAATTCCTTATTGCCATACATGCGAAATAAGTGATACTTCAAATGATCGCCAAACGGCCCATCTTCTTTCTGGGCCTTGGCAAACAGCTCCGACGCTACCATGCGTCCACTGGCTACTAAATACAACGCCTTACGCACCAGATAGGGGTGTCCATTTACTAACCTCATTAACCGCTGTTCCTCTACTGTGCTTAGCGGTAGCCCGTGGCTTTCATTGAGCTGATGTACCTGCTGGGCATCAAAGTCCTGCAGCCGCAGATTTTCGCCGACATTAAATGGTGATTGATTCAAATCTGCAATTAGCTGATAGGGCTCCGTCGAGGTGACAAAGGTTAGGTCTAGCTGCTTCCAAATCTTTTTGGTGGCCCGCTGATTGTGCCAGCTGCGCAACATGCTAAAAAAGTCATTGCGAAAGGGGGTGTCAAAAATGCGCTCTACTTCGTCCATAGCTAGCATCAGCGGCTGCTCCAGGTTTTTGAGAATGTGTCTGCCCACATAGCGCGTACAGCGTTGGGGATTGCCCAGGTTTTTCTTCCAGTAGGTTTCGACCTCGTCGTCCATATCCAGCTCATCGGTAAGCCAAAAGCAAAACTGCTGGTAAAATTCATCGGCATCTTGCAGGGCTGCCCGGTCAAATAGCTGAAAGTCTAGAAAGGCGATCTGTTTACCTGCGTCAACAGCTGTTTCCATCACTCGGTTTAGCAATGAGCTTTTGCCCATTTGTCGCGGACCTTTGATGGTCATGGTGATGCCCTGCTGCTGGATGACGCTGAGGGCGATGCGATCGCAATCCCGCTCAATATAAAAATCCGAGGCGCTATCCATCGTCCCCTCGGGCATCTCTAGCCTTGTGGGAGAGGGTTTCATCACCGGCTGAGCCACCGGTAACGGCTGGGACATTTCTACCTTGGGTGCAACCTTGATCACTTCCGCTTTACGCGGCTCATCAATGGACAGTACTCCACCGGCTATGGCCTGTTGCAGCTCCTCGATCAACCCTGGTGTGTCGGCCTCACTATCCCAAAGCGCCCAGTTGATCGGATTGAGATACACACTCAACGGATGCTGAAACGGCTCCCGATAGGCCAACCGCACAGGCAGAATGCGGGGTTTTCCACCATTATCCTCAGCAATCTTATGGGCCAGTTCCATCTCCTGTAGCACCATCTCGCTCATCACCGACTGCGCCGACAGCAACACTACCAGCACATCCGCCTGCCGTATCTCCGCCTCAATTTGCTCCGCCCAGCGGGTCCCCACCAGCATCTGCTGATCAATAAAAACTGAACTATCTGCCCCCAAAGCCCCATGCAGCTGCAACGCTACCGATTCATCCGGCACCAAGTTGCGCTTATAGCTAATAAACACCCGCTGCTGAGGGATTTGGGTTTGAGGTGTGCTTGGGTCGAGGGACAGGCCACTCTCCGAAATTTCCCCCTTCCCCTTTCCCCCTTCCCCTTTTACCCGTAAAACCGGCGTCTCCTCCTCCGCTATCCCCTCTGCCCCAATCCCCACCAACCCAAACTCAAACGCATCAGCATAGCTGCGCCCATATCCCAACCCGTCATAAAACCCTTCCGAAAACTTAATCGATGCCTGGTCGCCAATGGCATCGGTCATACCAATCACATGGTCCACATGCTCTAAAATCGCATCTGCCTGGGCTATTGAATGGCAAGCATTGAGCAAAACGCACTCCACTCCACCGCACAATCGAAATAATCGGGTCAGCGTGGCGGTACTAATCAGCTTTGAAACACCGTTTTTGTCTTCAAAGGCAAGACCTCTTTCGCCTACACCGTGACCCGAAAAGTGCACAATCTGTGGTTTGTGCTGCAGCAAATGTCGATGCAAATCCCCTGTACGCACAGCGGGCTCAATGATTACCTCAAAGTGAGCCCGACCCTCTGATAGCTTGAGAGCCTCTTTGATCTGACGAATTTCTTCATCTAGACGTAGGTCCGTCGTATCCTTCGGATTTACCGCCAAAATCAATACTTTTCGTACATCCATGGGCAAACCACTGTGTATATCTACAAACATGCTACACAGGCGGCTTGATGAATATCGAATTACATCAACAATTCCTAATTTTTCTAGGATGAGTCATCATCGAACCGATCCACCCATAATGGAACTATGCGAGGACTATTCCTCAAACATCAGTGACAGACCACACCAACCCTATCCCACCCTCCAAAACCGTTGCCCCCGTCGCCGTTGCCCCGGACCCGGTCGGCCCGGTCCCCCGGGGGGGGCCCGCCAGGGCCCCCACCGGGTGC
>JBCDFI010000065.1:0-15664 GCA_039178155.1 Cyanobacteria bacterium P01_H01_bin.105 | reverse complement strand
CTTAGAGATCAAATGGGGACATACCGATCCCAACGAGCGCGGTCCTATCATTGCAACCTTGGGAAATCGAGCCCATCGCAATGTGATTGGTACCCATTCTGGGGGCTATGCCGTTTATCGAGCCTTGGCCATTGCTAGTGGCGATCTTGAACACGATCACCGGGCTGATTTGACCGATACCGCCCCGACAGTTTCCATTGGTCCCCATGGGAGTTGGACCGTACCCGATAAAATTATCTCTTTAGATCCGTTTGGGGCGCTAGATCAAGACCTATTTGCCGAGCTGCGGGCAGAGGGGTACGACATTCGTCCGTCCATTGCGATCACCAAGGCCCATATCAATATCCCTGAGCTGCAGGAGGCCGTTACCCAGGGGCGGGTTCAAGTAGATGGCAAAATTCTCAAGCCAGGAGGGGAACTGGTGGTGACTAAAGCCGCCATTGAACCGGTGTGGCATCTACCTGGCATTGCCAAACGTTTTGGAGTCAAAGAAAGCGACCTGCGCCGCACGCTATTTGAACAGACCGGCGGCATGTTCCCAGAGCTGGTAACCCGACCTGATTTACAGGTGTTTTTACCGCCAATAGGGGGCCATACCGTTTACATTTTGGGAGATATAGAAGCCATTACCGATCCTGAGCGTCCTTTAGCGGTGCGGATTCATGATGAGTGTAATGGTTCTGATGTGTTTGGCTCTGATATTTGTACCTGTCGCCCCTACTTGGTACACGGCATTGAGGTGGCCTTGGCTATGGCCCAGGCTGGAGGGGCCGGAGTGATTATCTATTCGCGCAAAGAAGGGCGTGCCCTAGGAGAAGTCACCAAGTTTCTAGTGTATAACGCGCGCAAGCGTCAGGAAGGGGGCGATCGCGCAGATACGTATTTTACCCGTACTGAATGTGTGGCCGGAGTACAGGATATGCGCTTTCAGGAACTGATGCCGGATGTGATGCACTGGCTCGGGATCACCCGCATTGATCAGTTTGTGTCTATGAGTAATCTAAAATACGACGCCGTGGTGGAATCGGGGATTGAAATTGTTGAACGGATTACGATTCCAGAAGAGCTGATTCCAGCCGATGCTCAGGTGGAAATGAAAGCGAAAAAAGCGGCTGGATACTACACCGAAGACGAAGTGCCCGATGAGACAGTCTTGACGCAAACCATTGGCCGTCAGTATGAGGAGGCCTAATGACACCCGAAGAACAGACGGCGATTGCCTATTTAAGACAGCCCCAGGCCATTCGCGATCGCACCCACCAACTGTTTGATTTGTGTCAAGCCGATCAGCTTGACCATTTTGCCTGCGATCTCTCACGGCTAGACACGGTGGCAGAGTATGTGGTCGAGACCACTCAACAGCTCTATCCAGATTTTGAGGTTCCATTCCATAGCCGCTGGCGTCACTTTGGGCCCCGGCTCAGCCCTACCTTAGTGCCAGTGTCTGATGCAGAAAACCAAACACCCGACACACAAAAAACAGCCAGAAAAGAGGCCGCTAAATCCCAGCTTGACCTGGCGATCATCAGCGTTCTCCTAGATGCTGGGGCCGGTAGCCAGTGGCACTATCAGGATTTTGCCACCAGCCAGGTCCTGAGCCGTTCAGAGGGGTTGGCCGTAGCCAGTCTCCGTGCCTTTGAGCAGGGTTTCTTTTCCACGGATGTGTCATCGCTGTATCAAGCCGATGCGGCCGGATTACAATCCCTAACAGAGGCAGACCTAGCCCAGGTCTTCCAAGTGAGGGATGAGAATCCGTTAGTGGGTTTGCCCGGTCGATTATCGCTGCTGCATCAGTTGGGAGCCGCCCTAGCGGCTCAGCCCGATCGGTTTGGAGCCAACCCAGCCAGACCTGGTAATTTATTGGACTACTGGACCGAACGCTATGGCCAGACCCTAGATGCTGGCACTTTACTCACCGAGGTATTAGAAAGCTTGGGCTCAATTTGGCCCGGTCGTGTTGCCCTGGCCGAGACTAATTTAGGCGATGTGTGGACCCATCCGGCTCTGCCCACAACCGGATCGGGGTCAAATCTGGTGCCCTTTCATAAACTTTCTCAGTGGCTCACCTATTCTCTGGTTGAACCCCTGAGCGCAGCTGGAATTACCGTCACCAATTTAGATGCACTAACGGGGTTAGCCGAGTATCGCAATGGCGGACTCTGTGTAGATTTGGGTTTAATGGTGCCCAAACATCCTGAGGTGACTGCTCAGCCCCATTTACCGGGGTCAGCTGTGGTGGTGGAATGGCGCGCCTTGACGGTGGTGATGCTGGACTTAATTGGCGAGCGGGTCCGGCAGCTGCTCCATAAATCTGCTGAAGAATTGCCCTTAATCAAAGTGCTAGAAGGCGGGACCTGGGCCGCTGGGCGACGTATTGCCAAACAGCTGCGTCCCTCAGGCATGCCGCCGATTGCCATTAAAAGTGATGGTACGGTCTTCTAGACTGATGACGCTTTACCGCTACACTGACCGAATTTCCGTTCTGTCTTAATATCTGTCTTCTATGAGCTTCTCTGATGGACACCCTGGTAACCCAAATTGAGCATCCTCTAATTCAGCACAAGCTGACCCTGATGCGCCAAAAAGAGACAAGTACCGCTAAGTTTCGACAGCTACTAGAAGAAATTAGCCTGCTGTTAGCCTACGAAGTCACCCGTGAGCTGCCCCTGAATAAGGTTTCTATTGAGACGCCCTTTGCCACCATGGATGCGCCGATGCTGACGGGTAAAAAACTGGTGTTAATTTCGATTATGCGAGCCGGACAGGGAATTTTGGACGGCATGCTCAAGCTGATCCCCTCGGCGCGGGTAGGGCATATTGGTCTATACCGCGATCCAAGAATGCTGATGCCGGTGGAGTATTACTTTAAGGTACCTGGCGATATTAATGAGCGGGATATGCTGATTGTTGACCCGATGATCGCCACAGGTAATACTGCGATCGCAGCCGTCCACCGCCTCAAGGAAACCCGACCCCAGTCCATTAAGTTTGTCTGTCTTTTAGCAGCTCCTGAAGGGATCAAAAGCTTCCACGAAGAACATCCTGACGTGCCGATTTTTACCGCTGCCATTGATGACAAGCTGGACCAGCACGGTTATATTCTGCCAGGGTTAGGCGATGCTGGCGATCGTATGTTTGGCACCCAGTAAAAAGAAGAGACTCTTTTGATTTCTAGTGACTATCATGAAACAACTTAAAAACTATATCGCCGGTACATGGCAAAAATCCGCAACTGCCGACTATCTTGATGTGGTCAACCCTGCCACCGCCGATGTCCTGACAGAAGTCCCACTATCTACAGCCAGCGATTTAACCCAGGCGGTTGCCGCCGCTAGCGACGCATATGTTTCCTGGCGACGGGTTCCTCCTACCGAACGCATCCAATATCTTTTCAAACTAAAAACTCTTTTAGAAGAGAATCGAGACGATCTCGCCAAAATTACCACAGCGGAATGCGGTAAAACCCTGAAAGAATCCCAGGGAGAACTGCAGCGAGCCATTGAAAATGTCGAAGTCGCCTGTGGAATTCCCACATTAATGCAGGGCGTCAACTCAGAAGACATTGCCCGTGGCATTGATGAGATTATGATTCGTCAACCCCTAGGCGTAGTAGGAATTATTGCCCCATTTAACTTTCCAGCGATGATTCCGTTTTGGTTTTTTCCCTATGCTATTGCCTGTGGTAACACCTGTATCATCAAGCCGTCTGAGAAAGTGCCCCAGACAATGCAAAAGATTATGGAGCTAATCGACCAGACAGGTCTGCCGGCAGGGGTGGTTAACTTGGTAAACGGCAGCAAAACTGTTGTAGATGCGATGTTAGACCATCCCACAGTAAAAGCCATTAGCTTTGTTGGCTCTAGCCCGGTCGCTCGCTATATCTACAGTCGAGCAGCGGAGACGGGTAAGCGAGTGCAGTGCCAGGGAGGAGCCAAAAATCCGGTGGTAATTTTGCCCGATGCGGATCTAGAGATGACAACGCGGATTGTGGCGGATAGTGCCTTTGGCTGTGCGGGACAGCGATGTTTGGCGGCGTCTCTGGCCATTACAGTAGGCTCGGTCAAGGCGGATTTTACCGATGCCATCGCTGAGGCGGCCCGACAGCGGGTAGTGGGCAATGGCCTAGATGACGGGGTGCAAATGGGAGCGGTGATCAACCGTGGGAGTTGCGATCGCATCCAATCCCTCATCCAAAAAGGTGTTGATGAAGGCGGTAAACTCCTCGTCGACGGCCGCAATCCCAAAATTTCTGGCTATGAGCAGGGCAGCTTTGTTCGCCCCACCCTGCTGCAGGATGTTCCTCTCCAAGGTGAGGTTGTCACCACCGAAATTTTTGGCCCGGTTCTAGGCCTGATCCACACCGAGACCCTAGACGACGCCATTACCCTAGTAAATCAGAGCCGCTGGGGGAATATGGCCTGTCTATTTACCAATTCAGGAGCCGCCGCTCGCAAGTTTCGCTACGCAGCAGAGGCCGGTAATATCGGCATCAATATTGGTGTTGCCGCCCCCATGGCCTTTTTCCCCTTTAGTGGCTGGAAAGAGAGTTTCTATGGAGATTTGCATGGCCAAAGTCAACACGCGGTGGAATTTTTCACCCAGACAAAAGTGGTGGTCGAACGCTGGCCAAAAGAATGGTCACGGCAGTTTTGAGCTGAGACCGTAGCCAAAATAGCAAATAGTCCTTGGGAGATTTGTTACAAATACCCTAAGGGATCTGTCAACAATAAGATCCCTGGCTTGAATAGGGAAAGGGGAAAAGGGAAAGGGGAAAAGGGTTACAGCTGGTACTTTATCTACTGGCAGATCCCTAAGCACTAACTCAAACTGAGCTGGAGTAAGGGTATGTCGTTGGTTTCCAAAGCTTTTAACGAGCAAATCATCGAGCGAAACCATAGGTTAAATGGCGTTGCTTTAGCCTATGTTGTCATCGGCTACGGCTGCTCTATTGTCTGGATTAGCCATCCATTTTGGCTCACTAATCTGCTGGGGGTATTACTCCTGACCCATACGCTGGTGTGGGCCGCCTACTTTGTCCATGAGTTTATCCACGGTACGATTTTTCGCAACCCTAAACTCAATGCCCTGGGTGCCAAAGTCATGCTTTTTTTGACAGGGTCTTGCTACTGTCGCTATTTGCCACTGGCGCGTTATCACCTAGCCCATCACAAAAACCGGGCGGATTTTTCGGCCTTTTCGATGGCGGATTTTTTGCGATCGCTACCCACCCCCCTACTAAAGCTAATCCAAATCCTAGAATGGCTATACTTTCCAGCCATCAACTTTATTCTGCGCTGGTTTTGTACCCTCTCTCCCTTTCTCGGACAAACCCGTAAAGAAGACCGCTGGCGCAACGGTATTTTGTTGCTGATCAGGGGCAGCCTGTTCATCGCCTTGGCCTGGTACTCATGGCAAGGTGCAATCCTATACTGTATTGCCTATCTTTGCTTTATTAACATCCTGCGCTTTATGGACTGCTTTCAGCACACGTATACCGTGGTTCAAATGGGGCAGTCCATGCCCAAATACAGTGCAGAATACGAAGAGCGCAATACCTACTCAAATATAATTTTAGGACGATGGAATTGGCTAAACCTACTCTTTCTGAACTTTGGCTATCACAACGCCCATCATCAAGTTATTCACTGTCCATGGTACTTGCTGCCTCAGCTAAACGCTGAACTTTATCCGGCTGATTGCAAACAACAGGTTGATCTTAGCAGTCTGATAAAAAACTATCATCAGTTTCGCATGCGACGCTTATTTGGAGAGAAAAGCAGCGTTACAGAAACGTCTGACAAACTTGACTTTAGTTCATTTTACGGTGATATAGGTGTCTCTTTTCTAATCTTGAGAGAACCATTAGACTGGCTAAAATCCAGAGCATTGATGGTGAACTAAGAGCAACAGTATCGACAACTTTGGTGAAAATATGACTGTATCAACTGCGTCGATCTGGAACGGTCTTAATTTTGTCAGTGAATATCTTATAACATCGATGCATGCGTGATTCTCGTTACTGGAATAATGCCCTAAAGTTAAGCTTTAACGCTGCACCAGTATTTAGGGATAAAATCTCGTTAGCTGCTCGGATACCACTTTCCAAGGCACCATGAACAGTAGCGGCGCGGGTGGTATGGGTTGCTTCACCGGCAAAGAACAAGACTCGCTCAATTGGCTGAGCGAGTTGTTCTCGTAACCCCTGGCCATTGACCGGCACATAGGAATAGGCCATCCGAGCATAGGGATCGCTCTGCCAATCGACAAACAGTGCGTCACTTAGCTGGTCGGCTAGCTGCATGTCGAACATCTGCTCTAGATTCTGCAGACCTAATTGGATTGCGTCTTCTCGTCCAAGAGCTCCTAATGTATCTGCTCTTGATGCACCTGTGTATGCTGTTAAGATAGGTGCTTCGTTGCGATGTCCCCAACCCGGTCGCCACCAAGTGCTGGTGTCTAGAGCTGTGAGACAATATTCCATTTTCTGAGACCAGAAAGATTGTTTGAACTTTAGAATCAACTTGGTAATATGTCCTGCACCCAGCCCCTGAATTGCCTCAAGTTTAGCCGCAGGTAGCTGGGGTTCAAATTCCACCCTGTTCTCTTGTAGCAAAGCAAGTGGCAATGTAACAACTACCTGCTTTGCGGTGTATGTCATATCGGTTTCCGTTTGAATGGTTGCCCCTGACGAACTCCAGCGGACTTGGGTGACTGGGCTCTCACAGTGAATACTTAGCCCTGCTGAAAATCTTTCTAATAAATGAGAATATCCTGCTTTAAGTCGAAAACTGCGATCGCCGTCTCCTTCATAGGTTAGCTCCAGTAGTCCATACACACCTAACTGATCGAGATTTGCTGCATAACTGTCCCCTAGGAAGTGATCAACCATTCGATATATTTCTGGTGACATCCTAATCTGATGGATAGAGAGAAATTGCGCCAGACTAACATCGGGCTTGCCTGCATTCACCCAATCCCTCAGCAATTCATAGAATTGAGAGTCTTCCAGTATGTCCAGAAATTCTATTCCGGGTATTGTTGACCATTCGCTAAAAGGTAACAGCTTTTGGTAGATATACATAAATTGTCGATCGTAGCGTTCGAATATAGGTAGTGTCGCTAAACCATAGCGGCGTACCCACGTCCAAGTCAGAACCTTGTCACCCTGAATATATTCAGCACCGCGTTCAATCGGGTGGGGAGCGAAGCTGCAGTCTGTATGGATTCTGCCACCGATGCGATCGCGAGCTTCCAGAATCAACACAGACTGTCCAGCAGCTTGCAATGTTCGAGCCGCTGCTAATCCTGCTGCGCCTGCACCAATCACAATCGTATCGTAGTCAGTTTGTGGGCGAGAGGGTTGGGTCTCGACCGGCTCTCTCTTGGTAAGTCTCAGTAAAGGGATTGCAAAATACAAAGACAGCATCAAACGCCGACTTAGGGGTCTCATAATACAAAAGGTTGTCCGAAAAGGACTATAATGTGAACAGTGTTCATGTTTCCCTAATATATGAACACTGTTCAGGTTTTGTCAAGACTAAATCTAATGTCTCAGTCAAACGCTTCCAATTCATCCCCATCCAGCAAGCGACGACGAAAGCCCCAGCAGGCACGCAGTCAGGCGCGAGTAAAGCAGATCTTGGATATGGCAGAGGAGCTGTTCCAGGAGGTGGGGTACAAGGCAACGACGACAAGGGCAATAGCGGCTCGTGCGGAGGTTTCAGTCGGTTCGCTTTATCAGTTTTTTCCGGATAAAGAGGCGATTCTAAAGGCTCTTGCAGTTCGTTATATGAAAACGAAGTATCAGCGATTTCTTGATTTGCATGCCGCGCCATCGGTCACATTGCCGCTATCTAGCTATGTTGACCGACTGATTGATGTCTTTGATCAGTTTTATACAGACTATCCTGGCTCGCGCGCAATCTTTGAGCAGTTATTGAACACCATTACCTGGTCAGCGATTGAAAAGATTGATGATTCTGAGTATCAGGTCGTTACCGAATTGGCTCGTTTTTTTCATAGTCGTAAGCCGAGTTTGTCGACCGTCGTGTGCGATCGCATCGCATTAGTCGCTATCAAAACGATTACTGAACTGCTATGGCTGTCTCTCAGCCAGGACCAGGAATTTCGTCAAGAACTGGTGGCAGAGACAAAACTCCTAATTCTGAGCTATCTGCGACAGTATTTAAATGAAGAAAACGCAGGTTGAGGGCTATCAGTGTCTTTGCCGTTTTTTATGCGGGTTCCATCTAAAAATTGGACAGTTTTAGTACTTAAGAGCGCTTGAGTGCCAGGGTTAGCCCATCAACAATAGGTAACAGGCTCAACTCAATACGGTGATCTTGATAAAGAATTTGATTAAGGTCACGCAGCGCTAGCGTATCGAGATCAGTAATGGAGAGATCGGCCACTGCTCCATTCCATAGAACATTGTCGATGGCGATGAGTCCGCCAGGTCTGAGTAATCTTAGAGACTTTTCATAATAATGGCTGTAGTTGGTCTTATCGGCATCTATAAAGGCAAAGTCAAAGGTGCCTGACTGTCCTGTAGAGATTAAGTGATTTAAGGTCTCAATGGCAGGGGCGAGGTGCAGATTAATTTTGTCAGCGACGCCAGCAGTTTGCCAATAGCGGCGGGCGATTTCTGTATACTCTTCACTCACATCACAGGCTGTAAGGGTACCATCGGGGGGCAACGCCAGCGCCATCCACAGGGCGCTATAGCCGGTAAACGTACCAATCTCTAGCACTTTTTGGGCCCCCATTAGCCGCAGCAGTAGGGCCATAAATTGACCCTGGTAAGGTGAGATCTGCATACCACTCATGGGCTGTTGGGCCGTTTCCTGGCGCAGTTGGGCCAAAATTTGAGGCTCGCGCAGAGAAACAGAGAGTAGATAGTTATAAAGATGTGTCAATAGCTGTCCAGAATTGTCTCTAATCCCTGGGGAATAATTCGCCATAGCAATACTCGTCTACTCCTCAATCACCAAATATGTGAATAAATCATCCAGCACCTCATGGGCAGCCAGAATGTCCAACCCTGTCCAATCCCAAAGATTGACTCGATACACTCGCCCTTGCTGCACCGCCTTTAGGGTTTGCCAGAGGGGCTTTTGCATAAATGCATCTTGGTCTTGGTCCAGCTGGTTGCCACTTTTAGGGACAAACAACACATCTCCATCAATCGTGTCGATGCGCTCTTGCGAGAAAATCAGCCTGCCATTATCTGGATCGACGCTCTCTTGAGCGGGGGGCCGACGTAAACCCACATCGGCCAAAATACTGCCTGAGAAAGAGTTAGTTGCCTCTGAATAAATATCACCTCCCATCACATAGGCGATGGAAACCTCTTGCTGTAAACCTTTTTTCCCTAGCTGTTCTCTCAATTCACTAACGCGCTGATCATAGACCTGCAAGAGTTGTTCTGCGGCTGATGTCTGATCTAGGACCGCACCAAGGTCTAACACAAGCTGTTGCCATTGACTGCGATCGCCCAGTTCAAACAGTACTGTTGGGGCAATCTGAGACAGTTGCTCATAAATGGGTTCATGTTGCTTTTTAATACCCAGGATCAGATCAGGGTTAAGCTGTATCAGCTTTTCTAAATTGGGCTGATCATTACTGCCGACCCAGTCAATTCCATCTACTTTGTCTTGTAGATAGGGCTGCACCGTAATCCCGTAAAAGGCATTATAGGTAGCCGTCCCCACTGGTTGAATACCCAGGGCAATCAGGTTGGCCAAAGCAGGCATCGTCAGCGTCACAATCCGTTCAGGAGTCTGGGGAATACAGGTTTCTCCCATGGCATGCTGAACCGACCGACAGTTGGCGACAGGTGTAGGAGAAGACCCATCAGGCTGACAGGCGATTATGAGCAAGCATGTGAAGCCAATCAGTACTGGCCAGATAAAACGTGTTAGGTGTTTTCTTGAAAAGACTGTAGCGGTTGAAGGCCCCCCTAGCCCCCCAACCCTGGGAAGAACAAGACTTAAAGTTCCCAAGATTGGGGATTTGGGGGCCTGGATAACTGGTAGCTTTTTTGCCAGAGATGACCTTAAGTGCTTGACCATATATCTCCAGTGGTTACGCTGTGTCATCGGATGTCTCCAGATCTACCATTAGAACTGCCATGACACCTGTGCTGACACGGTTAAGGGTTGACCGGGTACAATTTCTAGCTCATTGCCGCCGCGAGAAGCTTCAAAAAAGTCAATATCAAACAGGTTTTCGACATTGATTTGGGCTCGAAAGCGATCGCGTTGATAATACACCAGCGCATCGGAACGGACATAGGACGGTAGCTCAAAGGTGTTGTCAAGATCTCCTTCTCGCTCTCCCGTGAAGAACAGTCCCAAGCCAAATCCTAACCCCTCCAGGGAGCCCTGCTGAAGCTCATAAACGGTCCATAAACTGCCTGAATGACGGGGCACATTAAAGAGGGTGTTTCCCTCTTCAAAGACTTCGTCTTCGGTGATTTCGGCATCTGTTAGTGCATAGCTAGCAATCACATTCCAGCCGGGTAAAATTTCACCTTGCACATCTAACTCAATCCCTCGAGAGCGTTGTTCCCCGGTTTGAATTTGAAACAGCCCATTGTCTGGATCGGTCGTGAGTACATTGGTGCGGGTCAGGTCAAAGAAGGCAAGATTTGCAAATAGCTTATCTTCTAACAAATTTGCCTTAATACCCAGCTCATATTGGGTGCCGCGCTCCGGTCTAAAGGAGTCTCCAGCAAAGGTTTGTCCAGCCTGGGGGGTAAACGAGCGGGCATAGCTGCCATAGAGAGAGACATCATCGCTGGGTCGATAGACTAAACCCACGCGGGGGCTAAAGGCTTCATCTTGTTGAAACTCGTCGGTTTGTGCGATCGCATCATCATTGCTCACCCCGGCAATATCAAATCGCCCCCCCAGCACCAAGATCAGATCATCCGTAAACGAAATCTGATCTTGGGCGTAGATTCCCAACGAATCAGTGCGACTAAAGACATCTTGCCGCAGGATCTCAAAGCCAACATTGTCAGGGCTATACACCGGATCAAAAATATCAATCGGATCTAGAAAATTAGCAACCAATCGATCCGTTAAATTTTCCCTGGCCAGTTCCACCCCCACTAGCAGCTGATGGTCAACGGAGCCGGTATTAAACCCTCCCACTACGCTGTTGTTTAAGGTATAGCTATCGCGGTCAGTATCCACATCCACCAGGGCTCGCAGCAGGGTGCGCTGGTCGGGCAGCAGCCCCAAGGGAAAGGCAATTGTGTTGGTCAACTCTCGGAAAAAGGCCCCGCCAAACTCACTGCGAATGGACCAGTTATCATCCAGCTGATGCTCCAGGCGATAGCCAATACGAGTTACCTGTTCCTGGGTTTCAGTGAGATCAGGCTCCCCCAGGTTGACATCTAAATCAATCTCACCATTGGGGTTGTCAATCACCGTGCCCACAGCGGGTAACGAGGGTGCATCACCCGTTGTATTATTTCTCAAATAGTTGGCTTCTAGCGTCAAGGTTGTATCGTCATCAATTTGCCACGCCAGCGTGGGGGCAATAAAAGGACGAGACTCAACGTCTTCAAAATCCACAAAGGTCTCGCCAAATTCAACAAAGCCATTGAGTCGATATAATAGGGTTTGATCAGCATTCAATGGGCCAGAGACATCAAAGGCAGGGCGTTGCAGTCCAAAATTGTCTATGGTGTACTCTAATTCATAGAATGGTTCCCTCAGCGGCTGTTTAGTAACAACATTAATCGTGCCGCCCGGATCGCCGAGACCATACAGTACAGAAGCAGGACCTTTGAGGACTTCCACGCGCTCAATATTGGTTTGTCCAAGGCCGAGATCTGTAAACGTCGGATCTCTCAAACCGTTGATTAACGTGTTGTCGATATCAAACCCGCGAATAATAACAGACGTAACCTGCGATCGCACCGAAGCAGCAGACGGTTGTACACCACTGATATTTCTCAGCGCGCTATTGAGGGTTGCATTTTGGTCTTCGAGCACCGACTCAGGCACCACCTGAATCGATTGCGGCACCTCCAGAATCGGTGTTGCTGTCCGGGTGCCAACGGTGGCTTGGGTTGCACGGTAGTCTTGTTCTTGCTCACCCGTCACCACCAGGCGTAGCGAATCATCACTGGCTACGCTCCCTGCCTCTGACGTGACGCTCAACACTAGTCCTTGCGCCTCGGCCCGCACCTCGGCCATCGGAGGGGCATCAGCTCCCATAATGGTGACACGCAGACCGTCCACCGTAGGCTCGACTGAAACTAAAGCGATCCCCGCCGCCGGGTCCATCACCTGAAACGCTTCGCCATCGGCCAGTACCGCGTTGGGAATCTCGGCAATCAGGGCATTACCCACAGCAGAGGTGTCAGAGGTTTCCAATGCCCCATCTGCCGTTTTGAGAATCACCTCTACCCCGGACTCTGTGAGGTTCACCTGGACGTCAATCACCTGGACTAATGCCTGAGCCAGGGAGCGTTCCCCTTGGACTATAGAAGGACCTGATAGATGATTGGGTCGAACAGTCTCCTCAGCCCATGCTGCCTGGCCCACCAGTGCCAAACTCGACGCCAAGAACGGCGCAATCCGATACCCGATATCCTGCTTACCCATAGCCTCTCACCCACACATCTAGAGTCAATCAAGAAAGATTCCTAATAAACTTGACGATACGGGATTTGCTAAATTTAAGGTTGTCGCAAACGGATTTTTTTTCTGTCCGATCAGGATTTTTTTGTCACGCCTTAAACTGACGGCGATAATCGCTGGGAGTCAGGTCTGTGTGTCGCTTGAAAGCATGGCAAAATCGACTAGGACTGGCATAGCCCACCCGTTCGGCGACATCCGCAATTCTTAACCCGCGATCGCACAGCAGATGCTGGGCCTGCTCCATACGGCAGGCGTGCACATAACCAAACACCGTCGTATCAAACACCTGACGAAAGCCTTGCTTGAGTTTATAGTCGTTTAGCCCTACCTGTCTGGCCAGCTTTAGCAGAGAGGGTGGATCGTTAAAGTTCTGTCTCAGAATGTCGCGCGCTAACTGCAGCCGTTCAATATCGGCTGATCGCAATTTAGGAGGAGACGTCAGGTCTGAGCGCTGTACCTTGCTCAGGTGATGAAACTGCAGCGCCAAAAGTTCCAACACCTTGCTTTCTAAATACATACGTTTTACGGCACCGCGATAGGGACAGTCCAGCAGCTGCTGGAGGATCTGTTGCATCATCGGTGTGGTGTGATTTAGAGATTGATGAAAACTATCTACGGCTTTCCCCTGCGTTAGCTGTCGCAATGGGGGCGGCGCATCTTCCTGGGCAAATCCAAACGAACGCAGTCGTTCAAAATCGATGGCAATGCCGAGATTTTTGTGCGGCTGCTCAGCCGGATAGTATTCAATCGATTGCGCCTCCGCAATATGGCACAGACAGGCTTCACCCGCCGTTTCCTCGCGGTCGGCTTCGAGCTGAATCCCAGGGTTAATTGTGCGGTGCCCCCCCAGTAAATAAAAATTAGACAGCAGTTTGTCTTTGATCGTGGAATGATAGTTTAACTGTAGCGATCGCACATACCAGCTGGTGTAAATATAAAGCGTTAGCCCTGGCTGTAGCTTAATGACTCGTTTCTCACCTTTTCCCAATCGCTGGGGAATAGGCTGCCAGCATTCAATCCCGTCATATTTCCAGGGCACCTCGCCGCACTCACTGGCTTCTTGCCAAAGGGCGTCATATTCGACTTGGGTAATGGTCCGAGCGTGATCGAGGGGCATGGGTCTGATCTCAGGATAGTCATGCTTGCCCTAGCTATCCTTCCAAAGAGAAGTATTTAGCTGGCAATTGGGAATTATTCTTAACTAGAATAGACAGAGAGTCAAGCCGCGCGAGTATTGCAAAATGTCAAAATAGTTTATTGCCCTCAAAGACGGCAAAATTGCCTGTCAAATTTACAGACAAGGACAACAAATTCTACTCCTGTTCCATGGTCTGCTCGGTAGTTCACAGCTCAGTAATGAATGGGTACGGGAGCAAGCAGGTATCCGCTGTTGAAACAACTGTAGGGATGCTAGTTAGGACCAACACAGCTGAAGTCGAGAGTTTCCAATCGTGTTGAGAAAAAGCTTTACCAGTTAAGGATTCAGCAGAGTTTAACACTGGCTGAATTGGGAAATTTACTGAAGATCTACAATACATATGTATCGCAAATGGAGAAGGGACGTAAGGTTTCAAGCTGTCTGCCTATATCGATTTTGTCCTGCCTCACGCAGTAAATGCACCAACATCGAATATGATGCTTTCTGTTTTGCTTGAGGTTATTAGTCCAAGTCTGCCTATATCGATAATTATGAAATATAGACCGACCAGTAAAGAAAAATAGATATGCCAGAAACCAGTACCCTTGCGGATGTGTCCATATTGTCAATCTCTCAGGCAACGACAGCTACGTTTACAGACTTTTATTTCCAACACACATTTTTGGTCTTCATTCAGGTTGGCAGTAAGAGAGTGTTGTGTCCAATCAATGGTGAATTGATCGGCCATGCCGAAAATGTAATGATATTTCCTCCTGGATCTATGGTGACACTGGAAAATCGACCCGTGCTTGGCAATGATTATCGGGCTACGGGTGTTTGCTTTCCGCAGCATATGATAGAGGCGGTTTTTTTTAATGAAAAATCAAGGGCTAAACCGGTTGGAATCCAAATCTTGCAGAATTGCTCAGACCAGGCTCTCAAAATGTTAGACACTATTCAGACTACATTGAAAGATAAAAAAGTACCCGGACCGATTAGGCGGCATCGCCTACTAGAGCCTTTGATTTGGTTAAAATATTCCGGAATTCAGCTCTCGCCTCATGAAGATGAGAAACCCTTAAGTAAGGTTAGAAGACTTATCGAAACAGATTTAAGTCATCCTTGGCGGTCTAGTGAAGTAGCTGATTACTTTTCCATAAGCGAGTCAACCATGCGGCGGTGGTTAGCCAAATCTGGGCAAGGTTTTGCAAAAACGCTACAAAATACAAGACTTGAACACGGTCTCAGTCTCTTACAATCAACAGATATTCCAATTTCAGAAATCGCACTGAATTGTGGCTTTAAAACGCCATCTCACTTTTCAGATTCGTTCAGAAAGAGATTTGGAATCAAGCCAAGTGAAATACGCAAGTTAGAAGATTGAGCGTTTTTCGATAGATTATGCCTGATTGTTAGAAGTGGTATGAAGCAGCTCTTGTTAAATTCAGAGGGTAAATAAACCATGTCTACCCTGAAATCATGAGTTTTCTCTGTGAAAAAATACTGAATCTGGGCACTGAACCTGGGCTTGGTCAAGGATTATTGTTCATGTTAGAAAGGGCCAAGAAAATGCGTAGTAAACATATTGCTGTTGGGTTCTTGCTTGCCACGACTATTGCATCCCCTGCTTTCGCCCAGGAGTTTAGCTTGACTAGTGAAACTGTCTCTGAAGGCGAACAATTGCCAAACTCTCATGTTTTTGAGGGGTTTGGATGTGAAGGTGAAAACCAGTCACCCCAATTGTCATGGGCGGCAGCACCAGAAGGGACAAAAAGCTTTGCAATCACTGTATACGATCCAGATGCGCCGACTGGCTCAGGTTGGTGGCACTGGAATGTTGTTAATATTCCAGCCTCTGTAAATTCTGTTG